>CAYSQR010000108.1:0-1668 GCA_964433195.1 uncultured Kaistella sp.
TTACATAATAATCATTAAAATAATATTGGAATGTACTTAACAACTGACAAGAAGAAAGAAATCTTCGCAAAACACGGAAAGTCTGATGCAGACACAGGAAGTGCAGAAGGACAAGTTGCCCTTTTCACATTCAGAATCAATCACTTATCTCAACATCTAAAAGCAAATCGTCATGATTATGCAACGGAGAGATCCTTAGTAAAATTGGTAGGTAAAAGAAAAAGTCTTTTAGATTATCTGAAAAACAAGGATATCGCAAGATACAGAGCGATTATCGCAGAACTTGGTTTAAGAAAATAATTTTCCGAAAACATAAAAGCAATTCTGAAAAGAGTTGCTTTTTTTGTTCAACCTTTAAGGTTTTTGAATTTTTTTGATAAAGTAAATAATCATAAAATTTCCGTCAATTTTTTTGTTAAATTTTTCCTCGAAAATTCGTCAATGTTTTTTGTTTCAGAGGAAAGTGTTCCGTTTTTCCAGTCATTAAATTTTTCTAAAATAAAAGATTTCAGAGCAGAGGAATCATCATAAGAAAAATGTTTTCCGGCATTGGTTTTTTCTAAAATTTTTGAAACATCAGAATCTTTGAACCCAAAAGAAACAATTTGATTTCCTGTTGCGAGATATTCAAAAATTTTACCGGGAATAATTCCTTTTGAAGATTCATTCGGGAAGTTGGTTATTAAAAGTAAATCAGATTTTTGCATTTCTTCATTCGCTTCGGAATGAGAAAGATAACCGAGGTTCTTTACCGAATTTCTCAGGTTTAAACTTTCGATTTTATGTAAAATTTTATCATCAATTCTCCCTGCAAATTTCAGCTCAAAACTATTTCTGAAATCTACATTTTCATCAATCAATTCATTTAAAACTTGCCATAAAATTTCGGGATTCCGCAGCTGTTCCAAAACACCAATGTAACTTAACGTAAATTTTGATTGGGTATTTTCACGCTCAAACTCTCCTACACTCTCAAACTCATCAAAGCCGTTCGTAATACAAACCGCATTTGCTCCTTTTTTCTTGAAATTTTCAGCATCGGTGTAGCTTGTTGCCAAAGTAATATCGGCATTTTTAAAAACTTCACTTTCCAGAAAACGGTGTTTTTTATCGGAAGATTTTGTGAGCTTTAAATGTTGGTAATACGAAATTTCTGTCCACGGATCACGGAAATCGGCAATCCATTTCAGATTCGGAAATTCTCTTTTTAATTCCAAACCAATCAAATGCAGAGAATGAGGCGGTCCTGTTGTAACAAAAGCATCGAAATGATTTTCTGTTAAATATTTTTTCAGAAATTTTACCGATGGTTTTACCCAAAAAACTCTTGCATCGGGAATGAAAAAATTTCCGCGAATCCAGATTGAAAGTTTGGATTTCCAGCTTTGATTTTCACCGACATCAAATTGTCCGGCTTTGAATTTCTTGTTGTCTTTCCCGAAAAATTCCGCAATCTGATAAGGTTCCCAAATTTTGGTTTTAATGATTTCCAGATTTTTTGAAACTTCCTTTTCCAAACTTTCATCCACAATCGGGTAACTCGGATTTTCAGGAATAAAAACAGTTGGTTTCCAGCCAAATTCCGGTAAATATTTTGTGAACTTCAACCAACGCTGAACACCGGGACCACCGGAAGGAGGCCAATAATAAGTGATGATGAGGATTTTT
>CAYSQR010000108.1:1678-7499 GCA_964433195.1 uncultured Kaistella sp.
CAAAAACCGCAGGTTTTTAATTTTTAAATTACAAAAGCGTATCAAAATTCAATTTAGATTTTTCAATATCCAATTTTTCGGAAAATATATTTTTGATTACATTTTTTATTTCAAGCGGATTATAAGAATTGGTATCTCTTCTGGAATTTCTGTAATTCTCATTTTTTAAAAATTCTGAAAATTCTCGAATATTTTTAATGTAAAAAGTGTTGGTTTGAAATGTTTCTGAAAGAATCATTCCTATCGAAAAGATAATTAATGCATAGAATGAATTAAAAAATAAAAAAACAAAAGAGCTAACAAATACAATAATTAATGTAACGATTTGAAATGTATTGTGTGTTAGGATTTCATTTTTTAACGCAAATTTTTTCTCTAATAATCGAATATTTTTCAATCTGTTTTTTTTAGGAAAAAGGTCATCGAGTTTTGTTTCTATTTTAATTTCTTCCTTATTAATATCAAAATTCTCGGAAACAATTTTTCTTAATTTATAAAATGCTTGTTGGGAAGTACAATCGTGCTTTTCTTCTCCTTTGATTTTGGAAAGGACGGAAGTTTCAAAATCACCATAAGTTTTAATATCAGCAAAATCTTCATCATTAAATTTAATCTCAAAACTTTTTTCAATGATAACGATTACATCATCAATATCAAGACCGTCATATTCTGCTAAAATTCCTTTTTCTTTTTTCATAACTATAATTTGAAAATTTTCAATTTTCGGACAGGTCACGACCTGTCGCTACAGATTTTTGTTTTTTACAAATCCAATAAATTCCAGCCAAACTCACCAACAAAAACAACCCGAAACAAATCATTGAAATCAGTTTTCCTTTTGCGATAACTTCCGGTTCAAAAATCATTTTTATCGTGTGATTTCCGGCAGGAACGTGAACTGCTCTCAGCAAATAATTCGCTTTGATATACGGAACTTCTTTTCCGTCAATCAACATTTTCCAACCTTTTGGGTAATAAATTTCCGAAAAAACCGCCAATTGCGGCGTTTTCGATTGGGTTTTGTATTCCAATTCGTCGGCTTGGTATTTTGTTAAATTAATAAATGCCGTACTGTCTTTTTCAAGAGGTTTTCCAACAAAGTAGCTTTGGTCAGCTGCATGAATAATTGCAATTTTCTTAGTATCAACTTCTCCAATTAGTTTAATTTCATCATTCGGATCTTTTTCAAATTTTACATCCGAAACAAACCATGCATTTCCGTTCGCTTTCGGATTCATTACCGCTTCAGGATTTTCCGCATCACCGAAAATCATATATTTTGCATTCAGCATATTCAGAATTTTCGGCACTTTTACCGTATCCATCCTGCTGAAATATTCATTAATCAAATCATCATAACGTCTTAATTTTACGGCGTGATAACCACCGATTGAAGATTTAAAATAAGAAGTATTCGTTTCGCTGAAAGTTCCCAAAGTCTGGTTATAAATCCGGTAATGGGTTTTGTCTTTTTCGGCGATGGTTTCCAAGGTTTTATTGATGTTTGCATTGGAAAGAAGCGACTGCAAATTGTTATTATTACCCACTTTAGTTTCTAAAAGTTCGGAGCTTTCCGTTTGAAAAGGATTTTCAGTAAATGTTTTGTCGATGAAATTATCGTTGTTTAAATAGCGTTTGTTTACGCTCCACAAATCAAATAAACTTACCAATCCGATAACAATGAGAGCGATATTCTGACTGATTTTTTTCTTTAAGCTTAAAAATAAAACGGTGGCTGTAATTCCAACATAAATAATCGCTTTTATGGCATCAATTCTGAACATTTTAAACCTTTCATCGACCAGAAAATCAAGAAGATAAGGCGGAAGATACGTTTTCTCGGAATCGGTATAAAATCCTAAAAGCGATTTCCCGAAAAGCATTAATAATAAAGTGATTCCCAATATTGATGCAGAAGCATATTTCAATATTTTTGTTTTGTAATCTTCCGTTAAAATATTTTCTGATGAAGTTTCTGTATTTTCATTTGAATTAAAAAACCTGTAAAGACCGACCATTGCAATGAGCGGAAACAATAATTCCACCACAACCAAAATCGAACTCGGTGCACGGAATTTATTGTAAAACGGAACAAATTCAATAAAGAAATCCGAAAGCGGCATAAAATTGCTTCCCCACGCTAAACCAATCGTGAGAATCGAAGCTCCCAAAATCCAGTATCTGTATTTTTTCCAGGCGAAGAAAAATCCGAGAATTGCCAGAAAACACACGACTGCTCCTTGATAAGCAGGACCGGAAGTTATGGGTTGTTCTCCCCAATAAGTGAGCGAACCGAATCCTTTGGAAATCCTGTTCATTTCCTCTTGAGATGATACATTTTGCTGTACCATTTCCTGCACTTTCTGCATCATTTGTTCCGAACCTTTTTCGTTGCTGGAACCGCCCATTAATCTTGGAATAAACAGGTTTAAAGTTTCCATTTTTCCGTAACTCCACAACAACATCGATTCTTTGTCCATTCCGGATTTTTCGGAAGAATGTTTATCGGAATTCAGGATTTGTTTTCCACGAACGGTTTCTGTAACGTATTCGGAATTTGCCATAATTCTCTGCGAATTCATCCCGACTCCGAGAAGAAAAGCTAATGCCAAAACTCCGGTAGAAATTCCGAAATGTTTCCAATCGGTTTTTCCCTGAAAAGCTCTGATTAATTCAGAAATAAATAAAAATCCAAGTGCAATGAACAGATAATACGTCATCTGCGGATGATTTGCTGCAATCTGCAATCCCATAAAAAGTGCGGTTACAATGAAACCGAGAACGTATTTTTTGCGGATATAAACCAAAAGAATTCCCGCCAAAAGCGGAGCGAAATAAGCAACGGTGTGGATTTTACCATTATGTCCCGCTGAAAGTGCAATATAAAAATATGTGGAAAGTCCGAAAAAAGTGGCTCCCAAAAGTGCATATTTCCAGTTTCTTACCGCAACCAAACCGAGAAGAAAAAATCCCGAAAAAAGCAGAAAAATATAATTCGCAGGTTTTGGTAAAAAGTTCAGAACATCATCAATTTTTTTAATGACATCGCCCCGAAATTGTGCACCCATTTGATAAGTCGGCATTCCTCCGAACATCGAATCGCTCCAATACGTTTCTTCGCCGTTTGTTGCACGATAATCCAGCAATTCTTTTGCACCGCCTTTGTACTGCACAATGTCGTGCTGAAAAAGTTGTTTCCCTGTGAGAACAGGATTTGCGTAAACCAAAGCCAAAATCACGAAAGCCAAAATACTTCCGATGATGAAAATGAGTTTTTTATTTTTTGCCATATTTTTTATGAAGTTTTATCCTCTTTCACTTCTTCGTAATCTACGGTTTCTGCATCCCAGTTTACTTTTTGGTTGATTTTTTTGTTGGAAGTTTTGGGTTTGCTTTCTTCCCTGTTCTGATTAAAAACGGACGGGAAATTTTTGTAGAATTTATTCAGAAATATTCTTTTCAAAATATTCCAGACAAAGAAAATAATGATGGTTGCGAGAATTAATTCTAAAACGTATTTCATTTTTTAATTTATCAATGTAACAATTTATCAGTGTAACAATCAACATCAAACATCATCACGGATTTACTTCCACGGTTGAATTTGAACTTGTTTTCATCGTTTGAGATTCTTTTCCGTCGGAAAGTGTTTCTGATTGTGCTGTTTTCACGGAAATAATCTGATTTTTAATCCAACCTGTATTTTGATCGAGCTTGATGGTTCCGTTTTGTGACAACTCAGAAGTCATACTCCTCGTAACTCCTTCCTGTGTCATTTTGTCGGATTGTTTTGGAATTCCGCCGGAAACGGAAATTTCTGCAATTCCGTTTTCCACTTTTTTCAGGGTGTAAATTGTGGAAAGCTTCACTTTTCCATCCGGAGTTGCGTTTTCAGTTTCTGTCCACTTTTCCCCAATTTTTGCACCTTTCGCCGGAATGAGAACCAAATTTTTGGTGAACTGATCTTTCAGTATTTTTTCATTGAAACCTTCTTTGAAACTTTTCATAAAAGCGTTCATTTGTTCTTTTTCTTTAATCATAGTTCCTGCCGAAGTTGAAATTTTATTATAAACCACATCGAAACCTGTGATGGAAATCACTTTCCCCGATTCGTTCAGTTTAAGATTCAGCTTATTTCCAACGAGAGCTTTGTTTACTTTCCACATCATTTTCAGTTGCTCATCTTTCGGTTCGGCTTGTTTGGTATCGACAGAAATCGTTTTTCCATTTGCAGACTGGGAATTTCTTTTGCCCAATAAATTGATGGTAATATCGTAAATTCCGTTCTCGAAATTATTTACCGTGAAAGTCATTTCGTCGGTGGTTTCATTGGTTCCGCTTTGCGATTGTCCGTTCGGAGCAGTCATTGTCTGCGTTTCTTTCTGATGCGTGATCAAAGGATAAGTTTGTCCTTTTTCCAGCTTGAAAGATTGTTTGTAAATTCCTAAAGAATCTTTAATTGCAGGAATTACAACAACCTGATTTTCAACTTTTACAGAATCTGTTACGGGAACTTCTACGGTGATGGTTTTTCCTGTTTCGGGATCTACTTTTGTTACGGTTTTGGTTTCTTTTTTACAAGAAACCAATGCTATTGAAATAAGTGCAATTGCTGTGAAGTTTTTCATTAAATATTTTTTCTGAATTTTTATTATCTTAAATAATTTCCTTTTTTAGGAATCAACGACAAATTTAAGGTAATTATTTTTAGGGGATTTCAAACAGGGAAAATATTTTTGATGAAAAGAAAAAATTAGAAAAAGTAGAAAAAAAATCAAATAACGATTCCGCCGTATCTCACAAAACTTCCCAGAATCAGCATTGTAACACCAAGAATAGTTACGGAAATAATATGAAAAGACATTAAAGGAAGTTTTTCTGGCGAAAGTTTCGGAAGCACAAAAATATTGGCACTCAATGCAAATAAAACGGTAGTGAAAAACAGCAAAAGCTTTAGCGAAACTACTGTTTCAACAGGATTTGCAAACCGGAACCACTGCGAATAACCAATCCCGAACTGATAAGACATCCAGATTCCGGAAACTACCATTACGAGTAAAGCAGGCATTCCGATTTTTTCGTATTTCCTTTCAAAATTGAGTAAAATTTCAGGGTCTTTTTTTCTCAGAACTTCGGGTAAAATTCCGATGGCGAGAATTAAATGTCCTCCTACCCAAATTGCAGCTCCCAACAAATGAAATATTAAAAGTAAATGATGCGACATTGTGAAAATTTTCTTTAAAATTACGGGATTTTATCCGAAGAGAATATGATTGTAATCCTATGAAAATCCTTTTCATTTAAAAGCTAAAAAAAATCCCATCGAATCTGATGGAATTTTTATTTAGGTTCATTGACGATTACTTCATATTCACAATTTTGTCCACCATATAAGTGGTATTTCCCCTCCAAGGAACTGCACCGTGGTATTCTTTGTAATGAAGATCGAAAGTTTTCCCGTTATTTTGCTCCAGTTGGTTGAAGATTTCTTCGTTTTCAATGGAAAACTCAAATTCATAGCTCATCAGATTTCCTGTTTTCGGATTGGCTCCGAAACCTTGCTGAATGAGTTTTCCTTCATACGTTTTGAATACGTTTCCTTTTTTCACAGCATAATTCAATATTCCGGATTTCACTCCTTCTCCGAAAACGAAGTAATATTTGTACCAAACAGAACCTGCCAAAAGCAGCAATATGGCGATAAGAGTTATCCATAAATATTTCATACCTATCTTATTTTTAACACATTAGAATTCAATAATCAGCATCATAAAAGTTTCACATTAGAACACCTTAGATTGAAAATCAAAGATTTTCATCT
>CAYSQR010000109.1:0-182 GCA_964433195.1 uncultured Kaistella sp.
TTTTCATACACTACTCTTTTCGTTAAACCATAACAGTTCAAAGGTTTTCCTTTCAGCGAAAAAACTGCCTGAGTTTCCACATCGCGGGATTTTGTGATGGAACCGGAAGCAGAATCTCCTTCGGTAATGAAAATCATCGTTTCAGCTTTTCTCACCGCTTTTTGGTCGTTGTAATGTTCTCT
>CAYSQR010000109.1:192-7452 GCA_964433195.1 uncultured Kaistella sp.
ATGACTTTCCTATGGATTGCTTCTGCAATTTCCTGATTTTGATGAAGAAAATTATCGAGCTTGTTTTTAAGGAAATTGGTAATGAAAGTTCTCACCGTTTCTTTACCGGGTTCCATTTCGTTTGAACCGAGCTTTGTTTTCGTCTGAGATTCAAAAACCGGCTCGATGATTTTCACGGAAACTGCCGCAATAATCGATTTTCTGATGTCGGCTGCTTCAAAATTTTTATTGAAAAATTCGCGGATTGTTTTTACATACGCTTCTCTGAAAGCATTCAAATGAGTTCCTCCTTGTGTGGTATTTTGTCCATTTACAAAGGAAAAATAGGTTTCAGATTGCGATTTATCAGAATGTGTAATAGCAACTTCTATATCTTCATCTTTCAAGTGAATAATAGGATATAAGATTTCTCCTTCAATTTCTTCCTGAAGCAAGTCTTTCAACCCGTTTTCGGAAAAATAGGATTCACCGTTGAAAATTATTTTCAAACCCGGATTCAGGTAGCAGTAATTTTTGAGCATTTTCTCGATATACTCTTTCCTGAACTTGAAATGGGTAAAAATAGTTCCGTCGGGAATAAAAGAAATTTCGGTTCCGTTTCGGTCGGAAGTTTCGGTTTCTTTGAAGTCTTCGGTAATGATTCCTTTGGAAAATTCGGCAACTTTTACTTTTCCGTCACGGATAGATTTTACCTTAAAGTAATCGGAAAGAGCATTCACTGCTTTTGTTCCTACTCCATTCAAACCGACTGATTTTTTGAATGCTTTGGAATCGTATTTTCCTCCGGTGTTCATTTTGGAAACCGCATCAACTACTTTACCTAAAGGAATTCCACGACCGTAATCCCGGATTGTGGCTTTTCCGTCATCAATTTTAATTTCGATTCTTTTGCCGGATTTCATCACAAATTCATCAATGGAATTGTCGATGATTTCTTTGAGCAAAATATAAATTCCGTCATCTGCAGAAGAACCATCTCCTAATTTCCCGATATACATTCCCGGACGAATACGGATATGTTCCTGCCAATCGAGGGTTCTGATGTTGTCTTCGGAATAATTTACAATGTTATTTTCGCTCATATTTTTGCAAAGTGCTTTTAAAATTCAGCAACTTACAAATATATTGAATTAAGAGGAATTTTTAAAATTTTGTGGAAAAAAAATCTCCAAGGATTATAAATCGTTGGAGAATTATAGAAAAACTTTGTCAAAGCTACATTCATTCTGCATAAAGCTGTGACAAAGTGAATCGTGCAAATTAATTTCTACACATTAAACCTAAAATGCATCACATCGCCGTCTTTCACAATATATTCTTTTCCTTCTACGGAAAGTTTTCCCGCTTCTTTTACTTTCGCTTCGGAACCGTAATTTACAAAATCGTCATATTTAATCACTTCCGCACGAATAAATCCTTTCTCGAAATCGGTATGGATAACTCCTGCAGCTTGTGGAGCCGTCCAACCTTGTCCAATCGTCCAAGCTCTTACTTCTTTTACTCCCGCTGTGAAATAAGTTTGAAGTTTCAATAAATCATACGCTTTTCTGATGAGTCGGTTTACACCGGGTTCTTCCAATCCGAGTTCTTCCAAAAACATTTGCCTTTCTTCAAAAGTTTCGAGTTCATTAATGTCTGCTTCGATTTGTGCGGCTAAAACTACAACTTCTGCTCCTTCATTTTTTGCCATTTCTTCTATTTTGGCAATCCATTCGTTTCCGTTTTTAATGGAATTTTCATCAACATTGCAAACATAAAGCACCGGCTTTTTGGTCAAAAGATGAACTTCATCAATTACCGATTTTGCGAAATCGTCCGCAGGAAATTCTCTTGCATTTTTTCCGTCCTCTACAAATTTCTGAAGATTCAATAAAGTTTCATACGTTAAAACATCTTCTTTCTTTCCGGATTTGATGAATTTTTTCGCTTTATCCACCGCTTTACCGAGGGTTTCCAAATCTTTCAACTGAAGTTCAATATCAATGATTTCTTTATCTCTCATCGGATCTACCGAACCTTCTACGTGAACGATATTTCCGTTTTCAAAGCACCTTAAAACGTGGATAATCGCTTCACATTCTCGGATATTCGCCAAAAATTGATTTCCCAAACCTTCTCCTTTGCTCGCTCCTTTTACCAAACCTGCAATATCCACAATCTCCACAACTGCGGGTAAAACTCTTTCGGGATTCACTAATTCTTCTAATTTCACTAATCTCGGATCCGGAACGGAAACCGTTCCCAAATTTGGCTCAATCGTGCAAAACGGATAGTTCGCCGATTGTGCTTTTGCATTACTGAGACAATTAAAAAGAGTTGATTTACCTACGTTCGGTAATCCTACGATTCCACATTTCATATTAGCTAATGGCATTTAGCAGTTGGCTTTTGGCTTTCTGCGGTTAGAATTTCAAGGGTGCAAATATAAGGATTTTATTAAAGGACAATATTAAAAACTCAAAACACAACATTTTTGAATTGGAATTTGAAGCAACGAAGTTGCGATATCTTGGTAAAAATGAAATGCGGTTTTTAAAAAGCTGCGAAGCTGCGACATATTGATTAGTCTAAAATTTAAACTTTAACACAACATACCGCGACTTCGTCGCTCCGCAAAATAAAATCAATTATTGTTTTTTACCAAGATATCGCAACTTCGTTGCTTCTCAACTAAAATAAAAATTTTACCATTGATTATCAATAATTTACAAATTATTTTTCATTATAACTAAAAAAATAGTTGTAATACTGAAATTAATTTCTACATTTGTATCACTAAATAGATAGTGATATGAAAATTCCTCAATTGACAAAAGCCGAAGAACAGGTAATGCAATATCTCTGGGAAATCGAACGTGGGTTTCTGAAAGATATTCTGGAACTTTTCCCGGAACCGAAACCGCACACAAACACCGTCTCCACAATTCTGAAAGTTTTAAAAGAAAAAGATTTCGTGGATTATGCAGTTTTCGGAAGACAGCACGAATATTTCCCTCTCGTTTCCAAAGAAAGATACAGCGGAAAATCAATGAAAAGCTTGGTGAAAAATTACTTTGAAGGTTCTTATAAAAACGCCGTTTCCTTTTTGGTAGAAAAAAACGAAATGAGCGTAGAAGATCTGGAATTACTTTTAAACGAATTAAAAAATAATACCGATTCTGAAAGTCCCTCTCCTTTGGAGAGAGATTTAGGGAGAGGATAATACAAATACTGATTATGGAAACGCTATTTCTGTATTTCGCGAAAACTATTTTGTGTTCCGGTGTAATGTTTTTGTACTACCGGTTGTTTCTTAAAGACAAGACTTTTCATCATTACAACAGGTTTTATCTGCTGTCGATTTTGGTGGTAAGTTTGTTTTTACCTTTACTGAAAGTGAGTTATTTTACCCTTGAAGTAAACAGTGATATTTATCTGTTAATTAATAAATTACAAAATTTTAATACCACAAAAACTTTAGACAATGATTTCATTTATTTTAAACTTATTGCTCTCGCTTTTGGATTGGTTTCTGTCGTTTTTTTAGCGAAATTCTTTTTCGGAATTTTTAAAATCCATCAGCTTAAAAAGAATTTTAAGAAAGAAAATTTCGAGGGAATTAATTTTTACCAAACCAATTTACAGGAAGCTCCATTTTCATTTTTCAGAAACCTGTTCTGGAAAAATTCCATTCTCATCAATTCTGATTTGGGGCGGCAAATCCTGAAGCACGAAATGGTTCATATCGAACAGAAACATTCCCGTGACAAGATTTTCATTGAAATCATCACTTCGATATTCTGGTTCAATCCGTTCTTCTATTTCATCAAAAAAGAAATCAATCTCAGCCACGATTATTTAGCGGACAAAAAAGCCGTGAAAAATTCGGACACGAAAGCATTTGCGCAGATGCTTTTAGCAAGTCAGTTTTCCGGAAAACACTTACCTGCAACCAGTCCGTTCCTTAGTTCTAACCTTAAAAAAAGATTAACAATGCTTAAAAAATCAAAGACAAAATACAGTTATGTGCGGAAAATTCTCGCATTGCCTATATTATTTATCCTTGCTTTCGTTTATATGGTGAATGCGAAGAATAAAGAGATTAAAGAAACCAATCTGGAAATTTCCAAACTCGTTTCAGATTTTAAATCTGAAATAACGAGAGATACTGTTGTTACGAAGAATGATATTCCTGAAGAAAATCAACTGAATCAAAATCCTGTTTCTGCAACAGAAAATCCGCCAATTCCAACTGCACCTCCAATTCCTCCCAATGTAGCTTTCGGAACAGACGGAACTGAAATCTACAACAAACATCCCGAATTGTTTTTCGACAATGATACCATTAATAAAGAAGGATTGAAAAAACTTCAAAAAATTATTGGCGAGAAAAATAAATCGGTACAGCCGTTGAAAGAAATACTCAGTTCAAAAAATAAAGAAGCCAGAAAACTCAGTGATGAAATTAGAAAGAAAAATGACGAGTTTAGGAAACTATCGAAGAACCAAGATTTTGATAATCCTCAATACAAAAAATTAGAATCGGATATGAATGATTTGAGCAAAAAAATGGACGAAATCTACAACTCCGCCGAATTCAAAAAAATGGAAAGCCATTATAAAGAAATGGACGGACTTTATGCCCAACTCGATAAATATTACAATTCCAAACAATTCAAAGATGAAATGAGATTGTCGGAAGAACGAGCGAAAGAATCGGAAAAAATGTTTAATTCTCCCGAATATAAGAAGAAAATAAAAGATGCAGAAGAAATGTTCAAGAAGTCTGAAGAACGTATGAAAGAAACTGAAAGAATGTTCAATTCTCCGGAATATCAAAAGAGAATGAAGGATGCAGAAAAACGTATCAAAGAAGCCGAGAAAAGAATCAATTCCCCGGAGTTTAAAAAGAGAATGAAAGAAACCGAAGAAAGGTTGAAGGAAGCAGATAAAAGATTAAAAGAAGCTGAAGAGCGTATGAAAATCGAAAATGCCTCAAACGTTATCTTTCTGAAAAATCCACAAAACACAATGGTTTTGAAAAATTCCGAGGATAAGCAAAGAAAGGTAATTGTATGGAACAAAGAAGGAAACAATAAGGTTTATTTCAATGGAAATGATCTTGCAAATAGTGATATTCCTGATAATGCAACAATCTACATCAATGGGAAACTTTCCACAAAAGAAGATCTGAAAAAGCTGGATTCCAAAGATATTGAAACACTAAATATCAACAAAAACAGCAATAACGGCAAAGAAACCAACGAAATAAAAATCAGAACAAGGAGTTAAAACAAATACCGGAAACTAATTTTCCGGTATTTGTTTTCCAAAGATTTTATCTTCAAAAAAAATAAGAACTTTCTTATCCTAAAGTTTATAAATTCCGTCTTTCGCTAAAAAACAGATTTTTATTTAAAATAATTAAAATTAATATAAAAAATGTTTTGAAAAAACAAAGCATTTCATTATTTTTGGGAAAATCCAAGATTTACGCAAGATGGGTCATTTACCAAAGCTAATTGAAGACTTAGCATTAATATTAATTGTAGCAGCATTTGTTGTTCTTATTTTCCGGAAAATAAAGCAACCTCTTGTTTTGGGATATATTATTGCAGGATTTTTAGTAAGTCCGAATTTCAAAATCTTTCCTTCGGTTGTTGATAACGAAAATATAAAAACACTTGCCGAAATCGGAGTAATCTTTTTACTTTTCAGTTTGGGACTCGAATTCAGTTTCAAAAAGCTGATGAATGTAGGAGGTTCTGCTTCTGTTACTGCTTTTGTGGAAATTATCTTCATTACAATTGCAGGATATTTCACGGGAAAAATGCTTGGTTGGAGTACGATGGACAGTATGTTTCTCGGAGGGATGCTTGCAAGTTCTTCCACTACGATTATTATTCGTGCATTCGACGAACTCGGTGTGAAAACGAAAAACTTTGCCAAAACCGTTTTCGGAGTTTTGGTTGTGGAAGATATTGTTGTGATTTTACTAATGGTATTATTATCTACAATCGCCGTAACCAAAGAGTTTGAAGGTATCCAAATTCTTTTCACGGTTGCCAAACTTTTGTTCTTTCTGATACTTTGGTTTTTGCTGGGAATTTTCCTGCTTCCTACTCTTTTGAAAAAAATAAAAAATCTTGTTGATGATGAAATTTTACTGATATTGTCTATAGGACTTTGTCTCGGAATGGTTCTCATTGCGACTTCCGTAGGATTTTCCGCAGAACT
The DNA here is from genome assembly GCA_964433195.1 of uncultured Kaistella sp. GTDB lineage: Bacteria > Bacteroidota > Bacteroidia > Flavobacteriales > Weeksellaceae > Kaistella. The sequence goes on from CAYSQR010000109.1 coordinate 6,409, forward strand.
CGGTGCTTTTGTGATGGGATCAATCATTGCTGAAACCAGCGTTGCCGAAAAAATAGAACACACCCTGAAATCGGTAAAAGATTTGTTCGGTGCGGTTTTCTTCGTTTCCGTAGGAATGATGATAAACTACGAAGCGATGATTATTTATTCTTGGCCGATTTTAATTGTAACACTTTTAACGTTATTCGGAAAAATGTTCAGTTCATCTCTCGGTGCATTAGTTTCCGGACAACCTCTGAAGCAATCTGTACAGGTGGGAATGAGTATGGCTCAAATCGGGGAATTTGCATTTATTGTGGCGACTTTAGGTTTAAGTTTAGGAGTAATTTCGGACTTTCTGTTTCCTGTTGCAGTAGGAGTTTCAGCGATTACTACTTTTACAACTCCTTATTTGATTAAATTTTCGGAACCGCTGTATAATTGGCTGGTTAAAGTAATTCCTCCGAAATATCTGGAAAAAATCAATAAGTATTCTACCAATACGCAAAGTATTCAGGCAGAAACAAGTTGGCAAACTATTCTGAAAAATTATGGGAGGATAATTATGATTAACGGAATTATGATTGTCGGGATTTTCCTGCTTTTTTCAAAATTTATCATTCCGTTGATTAATGGACATTTGGACAGCAATAACCTGAAAAATATTATCGGAAATGCTCTTCCTATTCTCTGTATTCTTCCGTTTCTTTGGGCATTGATGGTAAAACGTCCCAATTCTGTCGCCTACAAAGAACTCTGGACGAAAACGAAATACAATCGCGGTCCGCTTTTAATTATAGAAATCGGAAGATTTGTAATCGGGATTATCATTCTCGGATTTTTCCTTGATCGTTTTGCTTCTACTACAGTTTCGTTTTTCATCACGATTCCGGTTGCCGTAATTTTAATTATTATTTTTTCTAAAAGAATTAATAAATTTTATAACAGGATCGAAAAAAGATTCATTACCAATCTGAATTCAAGAGATACAACAACACAGCAATCTGAATCTATCACAAGATTAACGGCAAATTCCGAAATAAAAAACAGTCTTGCTGCGTGGGA
>CAYSQR010000110.1:0-6849 GCA_964433195.1 uncultured Kaistella sp.
CAAATCCTTGATAATTCCCCAATCCATAAAAGCACCGCTCGGTAAACTCTGTACGCAATTCATCACGGCAAACTCTCCTACTTCGGCGTTTGGTTTTTCGGTGGTCGCTTTTAATTTGTCATCATCCTGATAAACAAAAACTTCCATCTCATCGCCAATTTCAGAATTTTCGGAAGCGAAAATTTTCGGAAGAAAACATCTTTCGCCATTTTCATCTTCCAGAAATAATCCTGAATAATTTTTTTCTGCGATTTTTAAAAATTGGGATTTTCCGATGAACATAACTAATGAGTAATTGTTTGCAAAGGTAGGTTTTTGGATTTGAATTGAAACATCAAAAAAGAAAGAAGCCGGAGCTTCTCTTTTTTAAATCAGATTCGCATTTTTCAATATTTTCAGAAGTATATCTTTGGGAATATTTGCCAAATCGCTTTTGTCGAATATATGAATCAGATAAATTTCATTGTCTTCGGAAACGAAAAAATAAATAACCCTTGCTCCTCCCGATTTTCCTTTGTTTTTACTTTCTATAGCTAATCTTATTTTGAAAAGACTGTTGCCTAAAGAAATTCCTGCTTCAAAATCAAGCTCCAGAATTTCAATCAACTTGGTCAAATCATTTTTTAAGGACGGATATTTTTTGAGAAGTTTTTTGAAATGCTTTTTAAAATCAGGTGTTAAAAGAACATTATATTTCATTCAGAAATTCTCTTGCGGTTTGTTTTTTCAGTTTTCCGTCTTTTATTTTTTTAACTTGAGATAAACTGTTTGAAATTTCATCTAAAAGCAATAAAGATTTATCGTTTTTTCTAATCTCAAATTTTATTTTATAAGACTTTACAATAGATTTGAGTGCTTCTACTTGCTCGGAACTTTCAGGATGTACGATGAAAATATTTTCGACAGACATTTCAGTAGTATTAATATTACAAATCTACAAATTTTGTTTCAAAAAAGAGAAGCCGGAACTTCTCTTTTGATATGATAAAACGGACAAGTTGCGGCTTGTTCCTACGATTTTACAATTAAAAATGTATTGCAATTTTCCCGGTCGCATCCAAAGCAGCTTCCTTAATTGCTTCTGCAAAAGTAGGATGTGCGTGTGACATTCTGGAAATATCTTCTGCACTTGCTCTGTATTCCATTGCTACAACAGCTTCTGCAATCATATCTGCAGCTCTTGCTCCAATCATATGAACGCCGAGAATTTCATCGGTTTTTTCGTCGGCGATGATTTTAATAAACCCATCCAAATCTCCTGAAGCACGACTTCTTCCTAAAGCTCTCATCGGGAAATTACCTACTTTATAAGAAACTCCTTCTGCTTTCAACTGCTCTTCGGTTTTTCCTACTGCTGCAACTTCGGGCCAAGTATAAACCACTCCCGGAATGAGATTATAATTGATGTGCGGTTTTTGTCCAGCCAATTGTTCTGCGACCAAAACTCCTTCTTCAGACGCTTTGTGAGCCAACATCGCTCCCTGAACAACATCTCCGATGGCGTAAATATTGGAAACATTGGTTTGCAAATGATCATTCACTTTTACTCTGCCTCTTTCGTCTAAATCCACTCCTGCTTTTTCAAGAGAAAGTCCTTCTGTATAAGGTTTTCTTCCTACGGAAACCAAAACGTAGTCTCCATCAAAGGTTACTTCTTCGCCTTTTTTGTTTTTGGCGGTAACTTTCACGGAATCTCCGTTTCTTTCCACAGCGGAAACTGCGGTAGAAAGCTCGAATTTCATTCCTTGTTTTTTCAGAACTTTCTGCAATTCTTTTGATAAAGCTCCATCCATTCCCGGAATAATTTTATCCATAAATTCGATAACGGTAACTTCCGAACCTAATCTTTTGTAAACCGAACCGAGTTCTAACCCGATTACTCCGCCTCCGATTACCAAAAGTTTTTTAGGGATTTCCTTTAAATTTAATGCTTCGGTGGAAGTGATGATTCTTTCTTTATCTAAATTAATGAAAGGCAATGAGCTTGGTTTTGAGCCGGTTGCGATAATCGTATATTTCGAGTCAATCGTTTCGGAAGAACCATCTTTTTTGGTAATTTTTATTTGAGTGGCAGATTCAAAACTTCCGGTTCCTTCAAAAACGGTAATTTTATTTTTGTCCATCAAAAACTGTATTCCTTTCGTGGTTTGTTCCACCACTTCATTTTTTCTTGCGACCATTCTTGCCAAATCTGCAACAGGTTCGTTGATGATAATTCCGTGATTGGCAAAATTGTGTTTGGCGTTTTCGAAATGTTCGGAACTGTCGAGAAGTGCTTTGGAAGGGATACAACCTACGTTCAGGCAAGTTCCGCCCATTGTAGGATATTTCTCGATAATTGCTGTTTTGAAACCCAATTGTGCTGCTCTGATTGCGGCAACATAACCACCGGGACCGGAACCTATTACGGTAACATCGAATTGACTCATTTTTATATTTTTATGATTTTAATTAAATTTTTTAGGGTTTACAAAATTACGAAAAATATTGGTGAAAAATATGGAGTTTTTTTGAAATCATCTTTATCATTCCCAAATCCCACAATAAAAAATAAATGTATTTTTGTGAAACAACAGAAATTTTAAAACCAACTTACAATGAGAAATATAATATTGATTATTTTTTTAGTTTTTTCAACATTTTTGATTGCACAAAATAAAACAGACAAAACTGATAAAATAATTGATGAGATGTGTGCAAATTTTAAGATAACAGAAAATTTTAATGATTCTATAAGAATTGATGTTCTAAATGAAAAATTTGTTTTCCCATATTTGAGGCAATTTCCAGATTCAGAACGTGAAAGTAAAATCGACAATTTATATTTCAGATTTCAAAAACGTTGTGAATATTTTAGAGATTATTTAAGAAAAACAGATCCCCCAAAAGATGATAATTGGATTAAACTTAATATGGAACCAGAAATTACAGTATCTGAAAAAGAAGTCAGCCAATTCAAGAGTAATACAAATTTCTATTATTTTGAATATGCCGGTGAAAAAACGACTGTAAAAACTGACGAAAAATATTGGATAGAAACTTTTGCTGACGGAACAAATTCAAAGTTATTTTATAAATGGATTGGCAAAAATAAATTTGAATTAGAATTTATTGAAAGTAATAACAATGGAAGAAAAAACTTCAGTAAAAAGGGAGATAAGTACATTTATGAAATCATAAATAAAGAAAGTGTTTATTATTGGATTCTTGCTAAAATTCCGGAACAATCTGAAATACTAAAATTCAAATTATTTATAGAAAAATAAAATCCTGCTATCAGTAATTTATCAAAAAAAACTTACATCATTTAAAATTATGCGTATATTTGTAAAAATCATACGCATAAAATGAAAGCAACACTTAACCTCAGATTCGACAAGCAAACCATTGAAGCAGCCAAAGAATATGCAAAAAAAGAGCAAACCAGTGTTTCTGAAATCGTAGAAATCTACCTGAAAAAATTAACCGCACGAAACCGGAAAAAGAAATTTGCTTCCGATAATCTCATCGGTATTCTTAAAGAATATCAAAATTACAGTGATGAGGATATTAAAGAATTATACTTAAAAGAAAAACACGGTGCGTAAAGTTTATCTTGATACCAATGTAGTTTTGGAACACGCAATGCAACGAAGTCATTATCTGCAAGTTGCCGAAGTATTTCATCTTGCCGAATCGGGAGCGATAGAATGCTACACTTCTGCTGCTACTTTTTTTACGATTGCTTTTTTTCTGCGGAAAGAAAAAAACAGTAAACAAATTTTCAAAACTTATTTTTCTTTTATAAAGGTAGTCGGAACAAGCGATGAAGATTTGCAATCGTGCATCAATTCTTCGTTTACCGATATTGAAGACGGGTTTCAATATTATTCTGCTTTAGGTAAATGTGATGCTTTTTTAACTTTCAACAAAAAAGATTTTACAAAACACCAATCCGGAAATTTGCTTTGTCTTACTCCTTCAGAATTTCTGAAAGAAATAGAATAGCTGTTAATCGGTTATTGCTGAAAGCAACTTTTCATATTTTCCCAAAATCATCTCTTTAGAAAATCTCGATTTTATCGAATTGATAATCAAATCTTTATCGTGAGTTTCTTTTAAAATTTCAATGATTTTTCCGGCAAATTCCTGATGATTTTCTATATCGGAAATTTCACCGTTGATTTTCGGCTGGATGATTTCGGAAATTCCACCGGGACAATTATTGGCTAAAGCATAGGTTCCGCAAGCTCCTGCTTCCAACAAAACATTCGGGAAACCTTCGTAACGCGAAGAAAGAATGAACAAATCCGCAAATTTCAAAAACTGGTAAGGATTTTTTTGCTGTCCGTGGAAAATTACATTTTCAAGATTTAAGTCAGATTTCATCTGATGAAGCAATTCTTTATCTCTTCCGTCGCCTAAAATATGAAGCAGGATTTTTTCATTTTTAAGATGAGAAAAAACTTTCAATAAATTATCAAAACCTTTTCTGGAAGAAAGATTTCCGATGGCGACAATGTTTTTGAAATCGGTTTTAAAAGTTTCAGGTTTTGTTGAAGTTTTTAATTTTTCATCAATAAAATCGAAATCTACCGGATTATTTATTTTGATGAGCTTCTCTTTTTTTATCTTAAAATTTTCGAGCAAATCATTCTGCATATCGTCACTTTGGCAAATGATTTTGTGGTAATTATTGTAGAATTTATAGAAAAACCGAATTTCTTTTCTCGTAACGTGTTTGGAAACTACGTTGGTTTCTCTTGCAATAAATTTAGTTTTCGGAAAAAGTTTAATGAATAAAGATAAATAAGCATTTACTTCACCAAACCCTGAAAACACAATATCGGGGTTTCTTTTGTAGATTTTCTTTAAAATTGGGAACAAAGAATTTCGGATTCTTTGGATTTTCAAATCGATAATTTCCACATCGTTTTTCAGAAATTCCAGATAACCTCCTTCTTTTCTCAAAAGCATTATTTTCGGCTCAAATTTTTCTCGTGGGAGATGATTAGCAATAGTGGTTACAATGCGTTCTGCACCGCCGGTTTCTAAATCCGGAAGAATAAAAACAATAGATTTTTTTTTCACAAAATAGATTGTAGATTAATTTGCAACATCGCTTATAAATTTTATCCGCAACATCCGCAATTCTTCATCGCTTAAATCATCTCCAAATTCGGAAGTCAGGACTTTCATACTATCACTTTCGCTATCTTTCATAAAATCCATAAATTCATCTACAATATCTTCATCGAAATTATCTTCTATATAATAATTAATATTCAGTTTAGTTCCTTGATAAACAATAGCTTCCATTTCTTTCAGCAATTCATCCATCGAGAGGTTTTTTGCTTTGGCAATATCTTCTAAATCAATTTTTTTATCGGTACTTTGGATGATGAAAACTTTGTGGCTCGATTTGTTCGCAACGCCTTTCAACACCATATCCTGCGTTCTTTCGATTTCGTTTTCCTCTACATATTTTTTGATGAAATCTGCAAATTCCTTTCCGTATTTTTTTGCTTTTCCTTCTCCAACTCCGTAGATTTTCCCAATTTCTTCAATGGTAATCGGATATTGCACGGTCATATCTTCCAAACTCGGATCCATAAAAACCGTGTATGGAGGAATTTCGTGTTTCTTGGCAACTGTTTTCCGCAGTTCTTTGAGCTGGGTAAAAAGATTTTTATCCAAACCTCCGGAATTCTGCACCTGAATCTGATCGGAATCTGCTTTGGTTTGAGCCAAATCATATTCTCTGTCTTCTGCAATAAGAAACGGATTTGCATCTTTTCCGTCGATGACTTTCTGTCCTTTTTCGGTTACTTTCAGAACGCCGTAAGTTTCAATGTCTTTCTGCAAAAAATTCTGTACCGTTGCTTGTCGGATAATTGATTTCCAATAATTTTCGTCTTCGTTTCTTCCGAGTCCGAAATATTTGGTGGTTTCTAATTTATAGGATTTTGTTACCGGATTTTCTTTCCCTACAATAACTGAAATTAAATCTTTGGTACGGAATTTTTCTTCCAAATCTTTTACCAAAGTTAAAACCAATTTCAGTTCTTTGGTCATATCTCTCAGTTTCGGCGGATTCACGGAATTGTCGCACATCTTCGCACCATCACCGGTTTCAGGATCGAACTGTTCCCCGAAATAATACAAAATATATTGTCTTCGGCTCATCGAAGTTTCAGCATAACCTACAACTTCATTCAATAACTGAAGTCCGATTTCTCGTTCCGAAACAGGTTTCTGAGCCAAGAATTTTTCTAATTTTTCAATATCTTTCGGGTCGTAGAAAGCAAGGCAATGTCCTTCGCCTCCATCTCTTCCTGCTCTTCCCGTTTCCTGATAATAACTTTCGAGCGATTTCGGAATATCATAATGAATCACAAATCGCACATCGGGTTTATCGATTCCCATTCCGAAAGCGATTGTTGCAACGATGATATCGGCTTCTTCCATCAGAAATTTATCCTGATTCATCACTCTGGTTTTTTGGTCCAAACCTGCGTGATAAGGAAGTGCATTGATTCCGTTTACCTGCAAAAGCTGGGAAAATTCTTCTACTTTTCTTCGGCTCAAACAATATATAATTCCGGATTTTCCTTTATTTTTATTGATGAACTTTACGATTTCCTTGTCGATATTTACTTTTGGTCTTACTTCATAAAAAAGATTCGGGCGGTTGAAACTTTCTTTAAAAACAACCGCATTGTTCATTCCCAAAGTTTTCTGAATATCATCCTGAACTTTCGGAGTTGCAGTTGCAGTTAAAGCAATTACAGGAACATCGGCAATTTTATCGATAATCAATTTCAGGTTTCTGTATTCCGGTCGGAAATCGTGTCCCCATTCCGAAATACA
>CAYSQR010000110.1:6859-7451 GCA_964433195.1 uncultured Kaistella sp.
GCTGTAGCAGTAAGTGCTAGCCAACGTGGAGAAATTCCCGCCGATTCAATACAAGGTCGGATTTGTCGATATGAAGGTCGAAATTCATGTCCCCATTCCGAAATACAGTGTGCTTCGTCGATTGCCACGAAAGAAATCTCTGCGTCTTTTAAAAAATCAACATATTCTTCTTTAATTAAAGATTCGGGAGCAACATATAAAAGTTTGGTTTTACCGGCTTTGATGTCATCGAAAACCTGTTTTGTCTGTGTTTTGTTGAGGGACGAATTGAGAACGTGTGCAATTCCTTCGTCGGAAGAAAGTCCGTTCACTGCATCGACCTGATTTTTCATTAATGCTATCAACGGAGAAACTACAATTGCCGTTCCTTCGCAAATGAGTGCAGGAAGTTGATAACAAAGTGATTTTCCACCTCCTGTAGGCATTAGTACAAAGATATCTTTCCCATCCAAAAGTGTCTGAATGATTTTCTCCTGTTGTCCTTTAAATTTTGAGAAACCGAAATATTTCTTGAGCTCTTTCGATAAATCGGTATTATTTGTTTTCATCTGAAATTGTTTCCTAAATTTGCATATTACCCAAAGTTAAAAAA
>CAYSQR010000111.1:0-3574 GCA_964433195.1 uncultured Kaistella sp.
CGGATACGGATTTCTATCCGAAAACTCCAATTTCTCCAGAATCTGTCAGGAAAACGGAATCAAATTCATCGGTGCAACTCCCGAACAAATTGACAGAATGGGCGACAAAGCCAATGCAAAAGCAACCATGAAAGAAGCCGGAGTTCCTTGTGTTCCCGGTTCCGAAGGTTTGATTGACGGGTATGAAACCGCAGCTAAACTCGCTGAAGAAATGGGTTATCCTGTGATGATAAAAGCTACTGCAGGTGGCGGTGGAAAAGGAATGAGAGCGGTTTGGAAAGCAGAAAAATTAAAAGAAGATTGGGATTCTGCAGTACAGGAAGCGACCGCTGCTTTCGGAAATGGTGGAATGTATATGGAAAAACTCATTGTAGAACCACGACACATCGAAATACAAATTGCAGGCGACCAATACGGAAAAGCGTGTCATCTTTCTGAAAGAGATTGCTCTGTACAAAGAAGAAACCAGAAATTAACGGAAGAAACCCCCTCTCCTTTTATGACCGACGAGCTTCGTAAAAAAATGGGAGAAGCAGCCGTGAAAGCTGCAGAATATATAGGATATGAAGGTGTAGGAACTATCGAGTTTTTGGTTGACAAGGATAGAAATTTCTATTTTATGGAGATGAATACGAGAATTCAGGTAGAACATCCTATTACAGAACAAGTCATTGATTACGATTTGATTCGTGAGCAAATTCTTCTTGCAGCAGGAACTCCTATTTCGGGAGTTAATTACTATCCGAAACTTCATTCGATAGAATGTAGGATAAATGCGGAAGATCCTTATAACGATTTCCGACCATCGCCGGGAAAAATCACGGAACTGAATATTCCGGGAGGTCACGGAATCCGTGTCGATACGCACGTTTACTCGGGTTACACGATTCCGTCAAATTACGATTCTATGATTGCAAAGCTGATTACCACTGCACAAACCAGAGATGAAGCCATCGCAAAAATGAAACGTGCTTTGGAAGAATTTTATATTGAAGGGGTAAAAACTACCATTCCTTTCCACAGGCAATTAATGGAAAATGAAGATTATCTCGCCGGAAACTACACCACGAAATTTATGGAAGATTTCGTGATGGATAAAGATTTTGAGAATTAAAAAACTCTTTTTTCAAAATATAAACTGCCTCTTTTCGGGGCAGTTTTTGTTTCAATAAATTTCAAATTATTATTGTTAAATTTGCAATTAAGAAATCAGAAAAATATGTCAACAGCAACCCAACAAAAAAACTCACAATATTTCATCAATCTCGAAAACCAACACGGTGCTCACAATTATCATCCGCTTCCTGTCGTTTTAGACAGAGGTGAAGGCGTTTTCGTTTGGGATGTGGAAGGTAAAAAATATTACGATTTCCTTTCGGCTTACTCGGCTGTAAATCAAGGTCATTCTCATCCGAAAATTGTAGAAGCATTGGTGAATCAGTCGAAAAAATTAGCTTTAACTTCAAGAGCTTTCTACAATTCAAATCTGGGAGAATACGAAAAAAAGATTACCGCACTTTTCGGTTTTGATAAAGTTTTACCGATGAATTCCGGTGCAGAAGCAGTAGAAACTGCCGTGAAAATCGCCAGAAAATGGAGCTACGAAGTAAAAGGAATTGCTGAAAACGCTGCGAAAATCGTTGTTTGCGAAAATAATTTCCACGGAAGAACGACAACAATTGTTTCGTTTTCCAACGACCCAGATGCAAATAAAAATTACGGACCTTTTACACCGGGTTTTGTGAAAATTCCTTACAATGATTTGAACGCTTTGGAAGAAACTTTAAAAAATGACGCTCAAAACATTGCCGGATTTTTGGTTGAACCAATCCAAGGTGAAGCCGGAGTTTACGTTCCAAATGACGGATTTTTGAAAGGTGCAAGTGAACTTTGCAAAAAATACAACGTCCTTTTCATTGCCGATGAAGTACAAACCGGAATTGCAAGAACCGGAAAACTGATTGCGTGTTACCACGAAAATGTGCAACCCGATATTTTGATTTTGGGAAAAGCACTTTCCGGCGGAATGTATCCTGTTTCCGCAGTTTTGGCGAATGACGAAATTATGAATGTGATAAAACCCGGACAACACGGTTCCACATTTGGCGGAAATCCGATTGCTTGTGCCGTTGCAATTGCAGCGTTGGATGTGGTAGAAGAAGAAAACCTATCTGAAAGAGCAGAAGAATTGGGGAAACTATTCCGTTCCGAAATTGAAAAACTCATTGAAAAAACCGATTTAATTACCGGAGTTCGAGGAAAAGGCTTGCTGAATGCAATTCTCATCAACGATACTCCTGAAAGCAAAACCGCCTGGAATCTTTGTTTACAACTAAAAGAAAACGGACTCCTTGCGAAACCAACTCACGGAAACATCATCCGTCTTGCTCCACCTTTGGTAATTACCGAAGAACAGCTTCTGGATTGTGTGAGGATTATTGAGGAAACGGTTTTAAATTTTGAAAAATAGCATTTGAAAGCATCTGTTGTTATCAATACATTCAATGCGGAAAAGCATTTGCGGGAGGTTTTGGAATCTGTCAAAGAATTTGATGAGATTATTATCTGCGATATGCATAGTGAAGATACAACATTGGAAATTGCAAAAAATTACAATGCCAAAATTATCTTTCACGAAAAAATTAGTTTTGTAGAACCTGCAAGAAATTTTGCTATTTCGCAGGCGAAAAACGAATGGGTTTTGCTTTTGGATGCGGATGAAACCGTGAATAACCATTTAAAGAATTTCCTTTTTGAAAACGCCGAAAAAAAAACCGACATTGCTTGTTTTGCCATTCCGAGGAAAAATTATTTTCTGGGAAAATTGATGAGGTCTGCTTATCCTGATTACGTGTATCGTTTTTTCAAAAAAGACAAAGTTTTCTGGCCCGAATTTATTCATTCGATTCCAACAATTAAAGGAAAAATTTTTAAAATTGATTCCAAGAACAAATCCTTGGCAATGGAACATCTTGCCAATGACAGCATCTCGGATATTCAGAATAAAAACAACAACTATTCTACCGCAGAAATCCCGAAAAGAAAGCATAAAAAAGTTGGTTTTTTCAAACTTTGGTTTTCGCCTTTCGTATGGTTTTTTAAATATTATATCTTGAAACAAGGATTTTTGGATGGAAAAGAAGGCTTCATATTTGCTGTTCTGAAAGCTCAATATAAATTTTTGACCTTGGCAAAACTCATTGAATTTCAAAAATCGAAATGACGGTTTCCTTACTTATATCAACTTACAATTGGCATAAAGCATTGGATTTATGCCTGAAAAGTATTTTGAAACAAACCGTATTTCCCGAAGAAATCATTATTGCAGATGATGGTTCAACTAAAGAAACCAAACAGATTATTGATGAATTCCGAACTCTTTATCCCGGGGAAATAAAACATATTTGGCACGAAGACAAAGGTTTCAAATTGGCAGAAATACGCAACAAAGGACTTTTGGAAGCCAAAGGAGATTACATCATCCAAATCGACGGTGATGTAATTCTGCATACGGATTTCATTAAAGACCATAAAAATTTCGCCAAAGAAAATTCTTTCATCAAAGGAAGAAGAG
>CAYSQR010000111.1:3584-6727 GCA_964433195.1 uncultured Kaistella sp.
GAAGAGCGATGATTGGTAAAGAGAAATCGGAAGAATTATTAAAACAAAATTCTGTTTCGGTTAATTTTTTAAGCAAGAATCTGAAAAGACGGGAACACGGAATAAGGATTTCTTTTTATCATTCTTTTTTCAGGGCAAAAGAAGAAAATTCCGCAGATGGTGTGATGGGAAGTAATATGGCTTTTTGGCGAAGGGATTTTGTAAATGTGAATGGTTACAACAACGGATTGAAAGGATGGGGTGCGGAAGATAAAGAATTGGCACAACGTTTTGTAAATCTCGGTTTGAAAAAAAGGAAACTGCAATTTGCAGGAATCCAGTATCATTTATACCATAAAGAAAGCGACAAAAGCCAACACGATGAACAGATTGAAGTAATCGAACAACTGAAATCTTCAAAAAAAACAAGATGCGAAAACGGATTGGAAGAAACCCCGAAAGATTACACCGTTTATGAATAATTTACCGCTCATCAGTATCATTATTCCGTGTTACAATTCCGGAGCTACGATTACAAAATGTTTGGAATCCGTTATTCATCAGGATTATAAAAATATTGAAATCATCATTATTGATGATGGTTCCACTGATAATACATTTGAAATCGCAAATAAGTTCCGGGAAAAAGATTCGCGGATTAGGATTCATCAGCAACCAAATTCCGGGGTTTCCAAAGCGAGAAATTCAGGAATATCCAAAGTTACCGGAGATTATATTTGCTTTGTGGATTCTGATGATTGGGTTGAGAAAAATTATTGTTCCGTTCTTTACAATTTACTCGTTGAAAACAAAGCGGAGATCAGTATTGTAGAGGTAGTTTATGAAGATGAATACGGCAATCCTGTATTTCCGCAGGTTTTTGATTCGCAAGTTCATATTTATAACAGGCAAAAAGCGTTGGAATTATTGCTGGAAGACAAAATCATCAAAAGTTATCCGTGTGCAAAATTGTTCAAACAAGAAATCATTAAAAATATTTCTTTCCCGGAACAATTGGAAGCGTTTGAAGATTATTTTACTTTATTTAAAATTTTCAATAATGCAGAAAAAGTGGTAAAAACAAACAATCCGCTTTATCATTACATACAGTTTCCGGGGAGTTTGTCGCATCATCTTACACCGAAAAGAGCGTATCATTTTTTCACGGCACTGATGGAAGTATTTGGTTTTTTGCAAGCTCAAAAAATTGAAAAAAAATCTGAAAACCTGATTTTAAAGAATATCCTGAAAAAATCTTTTATGGTTCTGAAAAGAATCATCCGCAATACAAATAACGATGAAATGACTGCTGAAAAAGAATCCATCAGAAAAGAACTGATGCCGTTTCTGCACTATTCTGCTTCCGAAATCGGAATTGAAAATTATCTTTATCTTCGTTTTTTTATTAGATTTCCTGAAAAATATCAGAAATTTTTGAAACGTAAAAAGCTGTAATATGAAACCGAGATGTCTTTTGGTAATGACCAATTTCATCGGAATGAATGAACTTATTCTTGACAATATTTCCAAAAGATATGATACGGAAAGTATTGTTTATTCTTTTGACAATCAGGAGTTTAAATATAAAAGCATTTTTCAGAGAATTACAAATTTTTATCAAAAAAAATTATGCGGCAACAAAGATTATAAAAAAAAACTGAAAAACATTTCCGAAAACGAAAGGATACAGCAAGAAATCAAAAAACTTTCCGGTGTATATGATTTTGTTCTGGTTTTCAGCATTGAATATTTTAATGAAACCACTTTGCAATTGCTAAAATCAATTTCAAAAAAAATGATTGGCTATCAATGGGACGGATTAGGAAGAACACCCGAAATTGCAAACCGGATAAAATTTTTTAACAAATTCTATACTTTCGACCGGAAAGATGTAAACGACAAAGATGTTTTTTTTGCCACTAATTTTTATCTTGAAATTCCGGAGATTGATGATAAAATAAATACGATTCAGCCGGAATACGATTTGCTATATATAGGAACTGTTACGGAAAACCGCCTGGAAAAAATTGAGCAATTGATTCGGGAACTTCGGAGGTTTGATAAAAAATTTAAGGTCATTCTGCTTTCTTACGGCGACATTCCTGCTCTGAAAGAACAATATCCGTATGAAGAAATATCGTTTATAAAACAAAGTATGTCCTACAAAGAAGTTCTTCACGAAGTTCTGAAAACCAAAACGATACTGGATCTGAAACTAAGTGTTCACAACGGGCTTTCTTTCAGATTTTTTGAAGCGATGAAATATCATAAAAAAATCGTAACCGATAATCCTACCGTGAAAGATTATGATTTTTATAAGGCAGAGAATATTTTAATTATCGGGAATAAAGAGGAATCCGCTCTTGAAGATTTCCTGAAAACACCATACCAAAAAATCCCCGATGAAATCACAAAAAAATACGATTTTGTGAATTGGGTAAAAGAATTGGAATAATCTTCGTAACTATGCGTTTTTAAAATAAATTACATAATGTAATGGGAATTAAGAGAAAAATAAAAAATTACCTTTATATCAAGAAACATTATCCTTTGTCGGAAAAAATCATTATTCCCGATGAAAATAAAAAAAATATTCTCATTGTAGATTGTCAAATACCGACTTTTGATAAAGATTCTGCTTCCAATAGATTAACCGAAATTGCAAAATTTTTAGCGAAACATTACAACGTATATTTAGCAGAATCGGGAACATTCATCCCGAAAGTGGAGTCTAAAAAATATGTGCAGTTGCTGAATGACCACAACGTGATGGTGTATGTTCCTTCATTAAATAAATTCGGATTAACCAAAAGTAAAAAAGGGTTTTTCAAAAGCATTCTGCCAAAAATAGATTTTATATGGCTCCATCGTCCCGAAATTTTCGCAGAATATGTCGATTTTTTCCAGCAACAAAAAACCAAAGCCAAAATCATTTATGATATGGTAGATATTCATTATCTGAGATTAGAAAAAGGATTGGAACTCAAACACGACGAACTGAGAGCAAAAGAATTGTTGAAGTATAAATATATTGAAACCGAACTCTGTAAAAGAGCCGATAAAATTGCCGTAATTAGCGATAAAGAAAAGGATTTTATGAAATCTTTTGTTGATGAATCCAAACTTTTCACGGTAAGTAATGTTCACAATCTGAAAGTGAAACC
>CAYSQR010000111.1:6737-7369 GCA_964433195.1 uncultured Kaistella sp.
ACTCCGCCTTTTGAAAAACGCAGCGGAATTTTTTTCATAGGAACTTTTCTGCACGACCCAAATGTAGATGCAGTGGAAATTCTTTATCATAAAATAATGCCACTTGTTTGGGAAAAACTACCCGAACTGAAAATCACAATCATTGGTTCCGAAGCACCCGAATCTTTCGAGAAAATGAATTCGGAAAAATTTGAAATTGCAGGATATGTAGAAAATATTATCCCGTACTACGAAAATTATTTGGCATCGGTTTCACCACTGCGTTTCGGAGGCGGTGTAAAAGGAAAAATAGGACAAGCTCTGGAATATACGCTTCCTGTTTTGACCACGGAAATTGGTGCGGAAGGAATGTTTTTGGATGACGAAATTACCGCACTCATTTCAGGAAACGAAGACTATCAGAAGTTTGCAGATAATATTGTGGCGATTTGCACCAATAAGGAACTTTGGAATACCCTTCACAACAATTCCGAAAAAGCAATTTATCCGTTTTCTATTGAAGCCCAGAAAGAAGAGGTTTTCAGATTGCTTTCGTAGAAAAATTACGAACAGATTTCTTTGTAAATTTCAACGTGTTGAGCAACTGTTTTTTCCCAAGAAAATTCTTGAGAACGATTAAGAGCTTTCTGTGC
>CAYSQR010000112.1:0-7354 GCA_964433195.1 uncultured Kaistella sp.
CTGTAGGACACGCTATTGCTTATATAGAAGAAGTAGTGAACAAATAATATTCTATTAACAAAGAAAAAATTTATGGAATTAAAAAGAGTAGTTGTTACCGGTTTTGGTGCGATCACACCCATTGGAAAAAACGCCAAAGATTACTGGGAAAACCTTGTAAAAGGAGAGAGCGGTGCTGCTCCGATTACTCTTTTTGATGCCACAAATTTCAAAACCAAATTTGCGTGTGAAGTCAAAAATTTCGATCCGTTGAATTATTTCGACAAAAAAGAATCGAAAAAAATGGACAGGAATACGCAGTTCGGGATGGTTGCTGCAAGAGAAGCAGTGGAACATTCCCGAATCATTTCCGATAATGTAGATAAAAACAGAGTCGGTGTAATTTGGGGTTCAGGAATTGGCGGTTTAGAAACATTTGAAACAGAAGTTTTGGGATGGGCAAATACAGATATTCCCAGATTCAATCCTTTCTTTATTCCGAAAATGATTGCCGATATTACTCCTGGACACATTTCTATAGAATACGGTTTTCACGGACCTAATTATACTACGGTTTCAGCTTGTGCGTCATCTGCAAACGCTTTGATAGATTCTAAAATGCTGATTCAACTCGGAAAAGCCGATGTTATTGTTTGCGGAGGATCAGAAGCTGCGATTACAGCAAGCGGAGTTGGAGGATTCAATGCGATGATGGCACTTTCTACCCGAAACGATGATCCCAAAACAGCATCAAGACCTTTCGATAAAGACAGAGATGGTTTCGTTCTCGGTGAAGGAGCCGGTTGTGTCGTTTTGGAAGAATACGAACACGCGAAAAAAAGAGGAGCTACAATTTATGCCGAATTAAAAGGTGGCGGAATGAGTGCAGATGCTTATCATATGACCGCTCCGCATCCTGAAGGTTTGGGAGCTTATCTGGTAATGAAAAATTGTTTGGAAGATGCAGGAGTAAAAACCGATGAAGTAGATCATATCAATATGCACGGTACTTCTACTCCGTTGGGAGATATTGCAGAATCCAACGCCATTTCCAAATTATTGGGAGAACACGCTTTCGACATTCAGATTAATTCTACCAAATCTATGACTGGTCATTTGCTCGGTGCAGCCGGAGTTATAGAAGCGATTGCCGCCCTACATACCATTATTCACAAAGTAGTTCCACCTACGATTAATCATTTTACCGATGATGAAAAAATTGACAGCCGACTCAATTTTACTTTTAATCACGCCGTAAATAAAGCCGTGAATATTGCGATGAGCAATACTTTTGGGTTTGGTGGACATAACGCTTGTGTTCTCTTCCAAAAAATCTAAGATTATTAGTTCTATGGAGTTACAGAAATATTTTTCTAAATTCCGAATAAAGAAAGAAAAAAAAACTTCTGAAAAAGATGAGTTTCTGAGCAGTGAAATAAGTAAAATTATTGGTTGCCCTGTAAATAACATTAATCTTTACCGCGAAGCATTTTCCCTGAAGACGTCTTCTCAAAAAAAAGAAATCGGGAACTACGAACGTCTCGAGTTTTTGGGTGATTCTGTATTGGGAGCCATTATTTCCTGTCATCTTTTTCTAAGCTATCCCGATGCAAATGAAGGATATCTTACTCAGATGAAATCCAAAATCGTCAATAGAAAAAACCTAAACAAACTCGGCGAAGAGCTTTCTCTTACCCGGTTTTTACAAAATGAAAATGCAGCACCACTGAGTGAAAATATATCGGGAAATCTTTTTGAAGCACTCATCGGAGCAATTTATCTCGATGTGGATTACGAAACGTGCAGAAAAATAGTTCTGGAACGGCTTTTGCCTCCTTCCGAAATCAATAAGCTCGAAAACAAAATCATCAGTTACAAAGGACTGCTTTTGGAATGGAGTCAAAAAAAGAAAGTCGAAATAAAATACGAAACCTGTGAAGAGAAACAACTCAACAAGCATTTCGTTTTCAGGAGTTATGTGTTACTCGAAGGCAAAAAAATATCCAATGCCACAGAAACTTCCAAGAAAAAAGCCGAAGAAAAAGCCGCACAAAGAGCTTTCTATATTTTAAATAAAAAACAATCCATCTTTGAAACTCCAAAAGATATTACTTGATACAGAAGAAGAGCACGAAATCACATTGGGTTTGGTTCGTCTTATAAAAGATGTTCCCGATTATGAGCTTTTCTATCATCTTAATAATATTAATTCTTTTAAATTTTATAGAATCGGGGATTTCGTTTTTCAGGGAAACTATTACGATTATTATTTTCCCCGTTTCGAAGCTTTCCATCCCGATTCCAATACCCAAATCTATTTTATTTCCAATAAATCCTGCCAAAGTATTCAGAAAAAAAAATCTACAGAACTGTTTTCTTTGGAGCAGGAAACCAAATTTCTTCTCGACAACTTTCAAGACGTAGATTATCTCATCAAAACTTCTGATTCGTTTGGCGATTTTTCCGTAATTTCGCTCCCTGAAAATCTTTTGTTTCAGATACAAGATTACGTTTTAGCTCCCGATGAAGAGCTTTATCAAATGATTCTATACTATGAATAAATATTTAAAAAAAACTAAAATCATTGCCACTCTCGGTCCTGCTTCTTCGGATAAGGAAACTATGATTCAGCTGGTTCAGGAGGGAGTAGATGTTTTTAGGATAAATTTTTCTCACGCAGATTACGATTTGGTAAGAAAAAATGTGCAAACAATCCGCGAAATAAATGAAGAATACGGTTTTTCCGTAGGAATCTTGGGAGATTTGCAAGGACCAAAACTTCGGATAGGTGTTGTGAAAGAAGGTTCTTATTTGAATCCCGGTGATATTCTCACTTTTACTAATGAAAAAATTGAGGGAAATTCCAAAAAAGTTTATATGACTTATCAGCAGTTTCCACAGGATGTAAAAGTAGGTGAAAGAATTTTGATTGATGATGGGAAACTCGTTCTAGAAGTTACAGAAACCAATGAAAAAGATACCGTAAAAGCAAAAACCATTCAGGGAGGACCACTAAGTTCCAAGAAAGGAGTAAATCTTCCGAATACCAAAGTTTCACTTCCTGCATTGACGGAGAAAGATATTGAAGACGCCAATTTCATCCTCGATTTGGAGCTGGATTGGATTGCACTTTCCTTCGTTCGTCACGCACAAGATATAAAGGATTTGAAGGAATTGATAAAAAATCATCCTACCAACAAAGAAAAAACTCCCATCATTGCTAAAATAGAAAAACCGGAAGGAGTAAAAAATATCGATGAAATTTTGATGGAATGTGACGGATTAATGGTTGCACGTGGAGATTTGGGAGTGGAAGTTCCGATGGAAGAAGTTCCGGCGATTCAGAAAAATCTGGTAGAAAAAGCAAGAAAACATTCCAAACCGATAATTATCGCAACCCAAATGATGGAAACGATGATTAATAGTTTAACTCCTACAAGAGCCGAAGTAAACGATGTCGCCAATTCCGTTCTCGATGGTGCAGATGCAGTGATGCTTTCCGGTGAAACTTCCGTAGGAAGATATCCTGTAGATGTGGTAAGAAATATGTCGAAGATTGTAAAAAATATCGAACGAACCTCTTTCTATCAAACCAAAAATTCTCCTATTGAGCGGGAATTCAATTGTATTGATGAGCGTTTCATTACCAACAGAGTTTGTCTTGCAGCCGTGAGAATTGCAAAAACCACAAATGTTGAAGCCATTGTAACTTTGACATATTCCGGTTACACTGCTTTTCAGATTTCCGCACACCGACCAAATTCCAACATAATTGTTTACAGCTCAAACAAACGAGTGATTACGATGCTCAATTTACTTTGGGGAGTTCGTGCATTTTATTACGATATGCAGAAACCGACCGATGAAACCATTATTCAGGTAAATATGCTTACAATGGCAAACGGTTTTGTCGAACAAGGAGATTTTGTCATCAACCTAAATGCAACTCCTGCTTCCGAAGGTGGAAAAACCAATACTTTGAGATTGACAACAATTTAAACACCCCGTCTAAATCTCCGATTTAGACACCCCTCTGAAAGAGGGGAACAAAAAATCCCGAAAATTTCGGGATTTTTTTTTGATAATTTGATAGAATGAATTTTAGTTTTTTACCGGAGCAATATCCATCAGTTTCATAAACTCTTCCAGTTTCGGCATAATGATAATTTCCGTTCTTCGGTTTTCTGATCTTCCGGAAACCGATGCATTTGTGGTTTTCGGGTTGTATTCGCTTCTTCCACCTGCAGTGATTCTGTTCGGATTTACACCAAATTGTGTTTGCAGGATTTTCGCCATCGAAGTCGCTCTCAAAGCTGATAAATCCCAATTGTCTTTCGGTAAATTCGATGAATTTAAAGGAACATTATCGGTGTTTCCTTCGATGAGTACGGAATAAGTATCGTAATCATTAATCACTTTTGCCACTTTACCCAAAACTTCTGCAGCTGCAGGTAAAACATTGTAATCACCGGATTTGTATAGCATTTTGTCGGACAAGGAAATCATTACAACTCCTTTCAGAACTTTTACTTCAACATCCTGATCAGCAACATTATCCAAAGATCTTTTCAGTCTGTTTGACAAAGCCAGATTCAAACTGTCGTTTTTGGAATTGGTAGAAATCAGTTGCTTGATGTATTTATTTGAGGCATTGATCTCTCCGATTAACTTATCAATATTTGCCGAACCTTTTCCTGTATTTGAAAGACACGCATCGAGAGAAGATTTCAAGGCGTTGTTCTGATCTTTCAGTAGATTATTTTCACTCGTCAATCCCGAATTTGCAGATTTCAAATCCTGAATTTCCCTTTGTCTTTCGCCGATGTTGGTAATACATTGGTCGTAATTCAATTTCATTGCATCATATTGCTTCTGACTTACGCAGGAAGTCATCGTTATTGCCATTATTCCAACGGCTAAAATTTTTGCTAAATTCATAAAATTCGATTTTGTTTTACCAAAAATAGAGAATTCATTTTAAATGGAAGAATTATCTTTGCCAAAAATTCCTTAAAGTTGCTTACCGAAAAAACTTTTAAACAAAATTTATCTGCTCTGCTTGAAAATTTCAAAGAGAAAGAATTTCTTTTGGCAGTGAGTGGGGGAGTTGATTCTATGGTTTTGGCTTCGCTGTTTAAAGTTTTAGGTTTAAAGTTTGAAGTTGCCCATATCAATTATAAATTAAGAGGAGATGATTCGGATTCCGACCAAAAATTAATTGAAAATTTTTGCAAGAATCATCAAATGAAATTCCATCTTTACGAAGTTTCGGAGAAAGATAAAAAACCCGAAAATTCCATCCAAAACTGGGCGAGAAATCTGCGTTATGATTTTTTTAAAAATATTCTCAAAAAAGAAAATCTTGATTTTTTGGTTACTGCACATCATTTGAACGACCAACTCGAAACCTTTATCATCAATCTTTCAAAAGCATCGGGAATAAGAGGTTTGAGCGGAATTCCGAAAAACGAAAACCGGATTTTACGTCCGCTTCTGATTTTTTCTAAAGATGAAATTTATGATTTCGCCAAAGAAAATAAAATTGAATTCCGGGAAGATTTGTCGAATAAAAAAAATGATTATGTAAGGAATTTCATCCGAAACGAAATCGCTCCCAAACTGTTGGAAACCAACGAAAATTTTCTGCCGAATTTTGCTAAAAGTTTAGAATATCTTAATCAAACTAAACATTTCGTTGAAGAAAAAATTTCGGAAATCGAAAAAGAAATTATCCTTGAAAAAGAGAATACCATTATCATTAATAAAGAAAAATTTTTCAGCCAAAGCGATTTTGTGAAATTTGAAATCTTACGGAAATTCGGTTTTGAAAATAGGAATGAAATTGCAAAAATTTCTGAAGCGGAAAAAGGAAAAATATTTCAATCAAATGATTTCCAAATGATTGTCGAAAGAAACGAATTGGTTTTGGTAGAGAAGCTGGAAGTTGGAAGTTGGAAGCTGGAAGATGAAATTTTATTGGAAATAAATGATAAAAACGAAATAAATCTTGCGAATTATATTGACGAACCTGAAACTCAAAACTCGAAAACCGTTTGGATTTTCGATTTTGATAAAATCAGTTTCCCCTTAAAATTAAGAAAGAAAAAAGATGGCGATTCGTTTTTTCCTATCGGAATGATTGGCAAAAAGAAAATTTCCAAGTTTTTTAAGGACGAAAAAATTCCTATTTTAGCCAAGCAAAAAATCCGGATTCTGTGCGATGGAAACGACAATGTTTTGGGAGTAATTCCGTTCAGACAAGACAGAAGATTTTCTGCAGATGAAAAAACAGAAAACACACTAAAAGTATTTTTTTTATACTAAAAGTAAAATTTTCACCTTAAAAGTAAAATATGAAATTCAGAAATTGGTTATTCCTAATTATCGTATTCCTTTTTCAGGGAATTTCGGCTCAAATAAAAGATCCCGTAAAATTCAAATACAACATCAATTCTCTTCCGAATAATGAATATGAAGCGGTTCTTACTGCAACCATCGAGAAAAACTGGCATATTTATTCCAAAGATTTACCGGAAGATTCGGGAATTCCCACGGAAATGATTTTGTCTTCCAAAGAAGGAATCCAGCTCATCGGAAAAGTAACGGAAGTTGGGAAAAAACACGATGAATTCTCGGAAGCTTTTGGCGCACAGATTGTGTACTATTCTGATTTAGTGCAGTTTAAGCAAAAATTTAAACTTAAAGACCATTCAAAACCTGCAAATGTAGTTGCGGAAATTACTTATCAAACCTGCAACGACAGAGTTTGTCTTGCTCCGAATACGTTGGAATTTTCACAAAAAATTTCGCCCATTTCAAAAGGAGACGCTGTAATTTCAGAAGAAAAACCTGCTGAAATTGCAACGGCAAAAACTCCCGAAATAGAAAAAACAAACATTACGGAAACTCCGGCTGCAACTACAATTTCACCAATTGCAACCGAACAAGAAGGACTGAAAGTTTCTAGTTTGGATTTTGAAAATCCTTTAACCGATTGCGGAATTGCAAAACAAAAAAGCAATGAGAATTTCTGGACGTATCTTTTGCTCGGATTTTTCGGCGGATTAATCGCGTTGCTTACTCCGTGCGTTTTTCCGATGATTCCACTTACGGTTTCTTTCTTTACAAAAGGCTCGAAAAACAAAGCAAAAGGAAAACGAGATGCCTTTATTTACGGATTCTTTATTCTTTTGATTTTCGTTTTACTCAGCGTTCCGTTTCATATTATTGATGGAATTGCAGGAAATATTTTCAATGAGATTTCCACGTCAGTTTGGCTGAACATCGCTTTCTTCCTCATCTTTTTGTTTTTCGCAGGAAGTTTCTTCGGATATTACGACATCACTTTACCGAGTTCCATTGCCAATAAATCTTC
>CAYSQR010000113.1:0-1300 GCA_964433195.1 uncultured Kaistella sp.
TTTCCACAAATTCTACATCAATATTTTCCATTCCTGCTCCGACTCTTGCAATGAATTTCAGTTTTTTTGCGTGACGGATAAAATTTTCGTCAATCGGGATTCTGCTTCTGATAATGATTCCGTCGTAGTTTTCTATTTTATGGAGAACTTCATCGTAACCCGAAGTAAAATCTTCATCCAGCAGAAAACCTTTTGCAGAAAGCTGTTCTGTAATTAAAGGATGATTTTTATCTAATTGGAGAATTTTCATTTGTGTTTAAAATCTACGAGCAAAACAATTTTTTCAGCTCTACAGAATCCGTTGGTTTCATTCTTCCCGAAAGAATCAGCGAGAGTTCTTTTCTTCGGAATGCCGCTGCAAAACGCTCTTTTTCCAAATCCGTTTCCGGCTCCATTTGCGGAATCGGGATTGGTAGGTTAAATTCATCTACCGCAACAAAAGTATAGATTCCTTCGTTGGTATGGATTTTTTTCTGGTTAATCGGGTCATCTAACCAAACATCTACATAAACCTCCATTGAAGTAGAAAACGCTCGTGAAACTTTCGATTCCAACACTACAATTCCGCCTTCAGGAATCGGATGATTGAAGGAAACGTGATTTACAGAAGCGGTTACTACACGTCTTTCGCAATGTCTTGCTGCGGAAATTGATGCACAACGATCCATTTTTGCAAGCAGTTCTCCGCCGAAAAGATTCCGGAGAGAATTGGTTTCGTTCGGAAGAACGATATTCGTCATTATCGTCAATGATTCCGACGCTTTTTTGGTTTTTTCCATTGAGAATAATTTTTGGAACTCCATTTTTTTACCGGAGCTTTTATGGGGACTGCAACGGTTTTCGCAGAATCGGTTTTCAGGGAATCCAAATTCGGATTTGCTGCAACAGCTGAATCTTTTTTTAAAGAATCTATTTTGATTTTTGCGACGGGGTTTTTCTCAAAACCATTTCCGAAAGATTTTCTTCCAAAGATTTCTTCGGGCTGCATAATTCCAAAATAAGTGATGGCTAAAATCCCGATAATCAACAAAATAAACCAATAAGAGAAAGAACCGAATTTGTAAGAACCGGGGTTTTTGCTTTTGATTTCAGAGAATTTTATTTTTTCGAGTCCGTAGAAATCGGGGGAGAAACTTCCCGCTTTTTTTCCGGTAAAATGAATTTTTCCGTCATCGAGAAAAAAAGTTCCGATGTTTTCTACAACGAGTTCCTTGTTTTTATGAAGATTTGCGTTCCAGAAATTCACCTGTTTTTTGATTTCGATTTCCGCATCAACTTCCGGGATGTTTTTCTGTGCTGA
>CAYSQR010000113.1:1310-7251 GCA_964433195.1 uncultured Kaistella sp.
ATTTCTGCTGTCGTAATCGGCATTGAAAACAATTTTTTTTCCGGGAGGTAAAATGCTTTTCCCGTCTTCTTCTACAACGGCATTGGTATTTTTCAACTCAAAAGTTCCGAAAGCAGGAACGGAAACGCTGCCTTGTTTTTTCAGATATTCGAGAATAAGGAAAGAAAAATTCATACTTTGGCAAAAATAGTTTATTTATACGATTTAATCAAACTGCTCTTAAAAACACATAAGTCACATAAGATTTAGTTTAAAAACTCTGAAAATAAAAAGAACACAAAGTTGAAAATCTTTGATTTTCAACTTTGTGTTCTTAGCCTGTCCTGAGTTTTTCGAAGGATGAAACTTCTATAACACTAATTATTAATAACTAATATGTTAGAAATAAAGGAGTTAAATGTTTTCTTAATTCTATCTCAATTTCAAACTCATTCCGAACATAAAATTAGTTCCTGCCTGTGAAAAATAATACGGAGCTTCATCATACACAAAACCATTGTTGATGTACTTTTTATTGAAAATATTATTCAGCAGAAATTTGAAATCCACTTCCGTTCTTTTTAAATTCAAAGTATATTTTGCATTGAAATCGGTAAGGAAATAATCCGGCAATTTCAGGTTTTCATTATTTGTATTGTCTAGAAATTGTCTCCCAACATATTGATTCTGAATTCCTAAACTAAAATTTTCAGTCGGCGAAAAATTCAAAAGCAAATTCCCCATCAAATTGGGCGAAAAAGAAATAGGCGTATTTCCGAGATTTTCAATTCCCGATAAAGTTTCGTTTTTGAAATCCTTATTTTCATTTTTACTCAAAGTGAAATTCCCGGAAATATTCCACTGTTCCGAAATTTTTGCCAAAGCTCCGACTTCAATTCCCATTCTGTAGCTTTTCCCGGAATTTACTCTGATAAATTCCCCGATATTATTAATTTGTCCGTTCAAAACCAACTGATTCATATAATTCATATAATACAAATTGGTGGTAAAAGAAAAATTCCCAAAAGTTTTTTCAATTCCCGTTTCGAAATCATAGAGTTTTTCTGCTTTGGTTTCGGGATTTGCAAAAAGGTCATCACGATTTGGTTCCCGATGTGCAATTGCCACAGAAAGGAAAATTTTACCTTGCGGAATTTTATAATTCACCCCGAATTTCGGATTGAAAAACAACCAATTTTTATTCAAATCTGCACCTTCATCATCTCCCTGAAGCAGGATTTTTGTTTCATAATGAATGTTCCTTAATTGCAAATCCCCGAAAAGTTCAAACTTATTCAGTTTGAAAATCGCCTTTGCAAAACCTGCAATTTCACTTTTCAAAGAATTATTTCTGTAATATTCAAACCCATTGATTTGCGGATAAAAAAAACCCGAAACATTCCCGAAATGTTTTCCGGAATATTGATTTCCCACGATTCCGAAATTCAGATCAAGGTTTTCAAATTTTCCGTACAACGTAGAAACTGCACCGTAAAAATCATTATCGAGCCATTTTTTTCTGATGAAATCGGTTCTTTTGATTTCGTTTCCGTTTTCAAAAATATTGGGGAGATTGTATTTTGAAAATTTCGCATCCTGCTTGTAATTTTCATAAAAACCTTTTCCTTTGGTGTAATGAAAAGTGGTTTCCAGATTCCAGTGCTCATTGAAATTTTGCTCCCACAACAATTGGTAATGATTTTGCCGGTAATTATCGGTTTCATTATCATAAAAGCCAACAATATTTTCCCAGTCTGCATCGTAAATCGCACCGGAATAATTGAATTTCGGATTGGTTTTCCAGGTTTCTTTATCAATTCCGTTCCACGCTTGATAGGTTTTTTCTTTTCCGCCAAAAGCGATGAAACGGATTTTGGTTTTATTTTCTTCAAAAAGTGCCGTGAAATTGTAGGAATCCAAATCGGAAAAAGCACGGTCGATATAACCGTCGGAATGGATTTTCGTATAACGTCCCATTAACGACAACCGGTTTTTCCAGAATTTTCCCGAACCGATTTCTGCGGAATATTTATAGGTGTTAAATGAGCCGTAAGAATTATCTGACTTTACATAAAATTCGTTTTCGGGGTTTTTGGAAATCACATTTACACTCGCTCCGAAAGCAGAAACTCCGTTGGAAGAAGTTCCCACTCCTCGCTGAATCACGATTTGCGAAGCCGAACTCGCCAAATCCGGAACATCCACAAAAAAAGTTCCCTGACTTTCGGAATCGTTGTACGGAACACCGTTCATCATTACATTAATTCCGTTTCCGCCGACTCCGCGAATCCTGAAACCGGTATAACCAACTCCGTTTCCGGCATCGGAAGTGGAAATAACCGACATTTGGTTTTTGAGTAAAATGGGCAAATCCTGCCCGAGATTTTTGTTGCCTAAATCTTTTTCCACCATAATAATTTCTTTGGAAAACGGCAATCTTTTGGTAAAATTCACACTTTCGATTTCGTGAATTTTCAAAGTGTCTTTCGGTAAATTTTGTGCGACACAGAGGGAACTTACGCAAAGTCCCAAAATAAAAAATCCTTTCATTCTTTTAAATTTTTAATTAAAAATTAATTGAACAAAAGGGGCGATTAAATTTAATGTAACAATTTGAAAATTTACCAATGTAACAATTGAAATTGGTACATTTTCATATTGATAAACTGCTACATTATCAAAAGTTCCCTAAACAGCATTACCTGTTCCAAGGTTCATTGGGTATAATCTCAGCTTTTCACAGCACCCCTTTAATTTCTGATGGCGAAGTTACGGATTTTTAAAACACCCCGTCTAAATTTTTGCAAAATTTATCCACCCCTCTGAAAGAGGGGAATCCTCAATATGATTTATTATCGGCATCTACGAAATAATAATTTTCTCCGTCTTTTGTTACCTCGAACAATCTTGCAATTTTCCAGCTGTAATTTCGTTTGATGTCGCTATATTCAAAAGGAATAATGATTTTATTGTTTATATCGATAACTCCGAATTTGTCTTTAAGAGTTGCAATAATCATCGGGTTTTTCAAATCGTTTCCTTCCAAAATGTGGAGATATTCATAAGCGGGATAAATCGTAAAATCTCTGTAATCATCAGGATTTCTAAATCTTGCTTTTTCGATGACTCCATAAAAGCCATTCTTCACATAAGCATAAAAAAGCTGGGATTTGTATTCGAGGGAACATTTTCCCAAATCGCTGTCTTTGAATTTATAAGTTCTTTTTCCCGATTCATCGATTCTGAAATCGGTTCCGTTCAGATGAACAGAAGCATATTTTTCGGAACCGAATTCTTTGATTTTTTCATCAGGAGCATTGAGAATCCTGCAATCTTCTGTAAAAAATCCTACATTGCTGTATTCGTGTTTGATGATGGTTTTCCCGTTCTGATTAATAAACCCGTATTTCCCGTTTTTTTTCTGCGGAATCAAAACCGGAACAGAATCGTTTATTTTAATTAAATCGGGATTTGTTTTAGGTAAAACCGATTGTTCTTCGGTAATTTTTATTGGAA
The DNA here is from genome assembly GCA_964433195.1 of uncultured Kaistella sp. Classification (GTDB taxonomy): domain Bacteria; phylum Bacteroidota; class Bacteroidia; order Flavobacteriales; family Weeksellaceae; genus Kaistella. The sequence goes on from CAYSQR010000113.1 coordinate 4,806, forward strand.
TAAATGCTGTTTTCTGAGCTCCTAAAGTCATAGAAAAGCTCAGAAAAACTAAATAAATAGAATTCTTCATTATTTGTGTTTTGCAAAATATTTGGTAAAAATAAGAATTTAAATATTTCTTAAAAAGAAAAATAAAATAATTATTGCTAAAACAATTAAAATCGCTTTCTGCCCGAAAAGGAATTTTCGTGTTTTCGGAAAATGGTTTTTCGCTTTTGTAAAATTCAAAACGATTGCCGACAAAATATAAGGAATTGAAATTACCAGTACAGCATTATGCTGAAAAGCTTTACCGAAATTGAAATGCAGCAATTCGTGAAAAGCTCTTTGAGAACCACAACCGGGACAATTTAATCCGGTAATGGTTTTGAAAGGACATTTCGGAAAAAAGCGGATGTTTTCCGGATTGTAGAAATAATAAACTCCGAGAATGATGAATAAAATCCAAAGGAACCAATATTTTTTCAGCATCGTTATCATTAAAAAAAAAATTCAAAAACCGAAGAGTAAAATTACAGATTTAAGTATTAAAAATCATTTTATTTTTAGGTATCATTCATCTTTATTTTTTTATATTTATTGGAAATAAATTTAATTATGGAAAAAATAAGATGCGGATGGTGCGAAAAAGATGATCTGTACAGAAAATATCACGATGAAGAATGGGGAAAACCGGTTTATGATGATGATACGATTTTTGAATTTCTGGTTCTCGAAAGTTTTCAGGCGGGGCTTTCGTGGTACACGATTCTGAATAAACGGGAAAATTTCCGGAAAGCATTTGATAATTTCGATTACAGAAAAATTGCAGGATATTCTGATGAAAAAGCTGAGGAACTTATGCAAAATGCAGGAATCATCCGAAACCGGCTGAAAATTTCAGCCACGATAAATAATGCTAAACAATTTATGGAAGTACAGAAGGAATTCGGGACTTTTTCAAAATACATTTGGAGTTTTGTTAACGGAAAACCGATTGAAAACAAGTTTACCGAATTAAAACAAGTTCCTGCAACTACAGAAATTTCGGACAATCTTGCAAAAGATTTAAAGAAAAGAGGGTTTAAATTTCTCGGTTCTACAGTGGTTTATGCACATATGCAAGCAACGGGAATGGTAAATGATCATATAATGGATTGTCATTGCAGATAATAGATTTTTAAAATCCGTAATAAAATAAAAATCCGCAGAATTATTCTTTCTGCGGATTTTTTATGAATAAATTTAAAGTGAAAATTTATTCCACACTTTCCTTTTCTTTCACACTTTCACTTTCCAAAGCATCTTTCGCTTCGTTCAATTTCAAAACTACCGTTTCTCCTTCCGAAAGTTGTTTGTTTACAAGCATTTCTGCCAATAAATCTTCGATGTATTTTTGGATTGCTCGTTTCAGAGGTCTTGCTCCGAAATCTTTGTCCCATCCTTTTTCGGCAATGAAATCTTTTGCTTCATCGGTAAGTTCTACTTTATAATTGAGCTTTTCGAGGCGTTTGTAGAGTTTGTTCAGTTCCAGATCGATGATTCTTGCAATATCTTCTTTTTCTAAATTGTTGAAAATCACGATGTCATCAATTCTGTTTAGAAATTCCGGAGCGAAAGCTTTTTTCAGTGCGTTTTCTATCGTGCTTCTTGCTCTTGCATCGGTATTTGATTTCTTGGCAGTAGTTCCGAAACCTACTCCGTCGCCGAAATCTTTCAAATCCCGTGTTCCGATATTCGAGGTTAAAATGATAATCGTATTTCTAAAATCTATTTTTCGTCCCAAAGAATCGGTTACAAAACCTTCATCTAAAATCTGTAGAAGAATATTGAAAACATCGGGATGTGCTTTTTCAATTTCGTCCAGAAGTACTACTGCATAAGGTTTTCTGCGGATAGCTTCTGTTAATTGACCACCTTCTTCATAACCCACATAACCTGGAGGAGCTCCAACTAATCTCGATACTGCAAATTTTTCCATATACTCGCTCATATCGATTCTTATCAATGCTTCATCGGAATCGAAAAGTTCTCTTGCCATTACTTTTGCAAGTTCGGTTTTTCCTACACCGGTTGTTCCCAAAAAGATAAAAGTTCCGATTGGTCGGTTCGGATCTTTCAGTCCGGCTCTGTTTCTTTGGATTGCTTTTACCACTTTTTTCACGGCATCTTCCTGTCCGATTACTTTTCCGTTCAGCATTTTATCCATCTGCGAAAGTTTGTCGAGTTCGTTTTTGCCGACTTTCGTTACAGGAATTCCGCTCATCATAGAAACCACTTCCGCTACATTTTCTTCGGTTACGGTTTCTTTTTTCTCTTTCACGTTTTTATCCCAAGTTTCCTGTGCAATGTTCAGTTCTATTTGTAATCTTTCTTCTTCGTCTTTTAATTTTCGGGCTTCAAGATAATCCTGTGCTTTTACCGCTTTTTGTTTTTGTTCCTTTATTTCTTCGATTTTCTTTTCGTG
>CAYSQR010000114.1:0-7141 GCA_964433195.1 uncultured Kaistella sp.
TACCAAACAACGGAATAGATGACGACGGAAACGGATATATCGACGATGTTTACGGATGGAATTTCATCGGTGGAAAAAATGGCGATATTGATGTAGATAATATGGAAGTAACGCGTGTTGTGAAAAAATATCAATCGGTTTTTGAAGGCGAAAATTCCGCAACCAACAAAGCAAATCAGGCAAAAATGCCGGAAGAATTTGCGATGTATATGAAATCTAAAGAAATTTTCACCAAGAAAAGCGTAGAAGCAAAACAAAGTTTTGAAACTTATTCCAGAATCAAAGCAATGATTCCTTCGATGATTGCATTATTGGATGGGAAAAATCTTACTCCGGAAGTTGTGGCGGCAATCAAACCGACAACTCAGGAACAAATGATGGCTGTAAATGTTTTGGGAAATATTGCGAGAGATACTTCCATTGCAGGAAAATCTCCTGCCGAAGTTCAGAAATATTTGGATGATCAAATGAAAGAAGCGTTGGATTATTTTGAGCCGCAAGCAACGAAACAGTATAATCTTGATTTCGAACCCCGCTCGATTGTGGGCGATAATTATGATGATTATTCCGAAAAATATTACGGAAACAACAGTTACGAAGGTCCCGATGCACAACACGGAACCCACGTTGCAGGAATTATTGCAGGTCTTCCTCAAGGAAACGAATTGCAGTACGGAGTAGGTTACAAAGTCGCAAAAATAATGACGGTAAGAACAGTTCCCAATGGAGACGAAAGAGATAAAGACGTAGCAAACGCAATAAGATATGCAGTAGATAATGGTGCGAAAATCCTGAATATGAGTTTCGGGAAACCGGTTTCTCCGGGAAAATCCGTAGTTTGGGATGCTTTCAAATATGCAGAATCCAAAGGAGTTTTGCTGGTAAAAGCAGCCGGAAACGAAAATGAAAACCTTGCAGAAAACCAATATTTTCCTACGAATTTCAAAGATGTGAATGATGCAAAACCTTTCATTAATAATATGATTGTAGTAGGAGCTTCAACCAATGATAACGAATTTCTGAGAGCGAGCTTCTCCAACTATAACCAAAAAATGGTAAATGTTTTTGCTCCCGGTGATAAAATTTATTCCACCGTTCCGGATGGAAAATACGAATATCTTCAGGGAACTTCAATGGCTTCTCCGGTTGTAGCAGGAGCTGCATCGGTTCTTTTGGCGTATATGCCGAATCTGAAACCGGAACAGGTTATAGAATCTTTGGTAAAAACGACTAATAAATCTTCTGTAAATGCGATGATTAATTCCAATACCAACAACAGATTCGATTTGATTTCCGAAGCAGGAGGAGTTATCGATGTGTCAAAAGCGGCGGAATATGCTTATACAAATTTTTATAAAGGTTCTGTTTCCCAAAAAACAACGCAACCCAGAACGGTAAAAAAAGTACCTGTAAAAAGAAAAACAACAGCTGAAAAAATTAAATTATAACAATAAAGTCCGATTTTAATCGGATTTTTTTGTAAATTGCCGTGAAATGGCACGGTTTTTTGTAACCATTAAAATAATTAATATCATTACTATGAAAAATTTATTATTAAGTGGAATTTTATTGGCGACATTTGGTGTTTCCTGTTCTGCTGTGAAAGACGCACAAGCTGCAGATAAAAACAGAACGGAATTTCTTAAACTCAAAGGAGATTGGGAAATTTCAAGTATAGATTATGATAAGAATTACAAAGTAAAACCTTTTGACGAAGGAGCAGATGCACAATGTTGGGTAGGAAGTCAATGGAAACTCGTTCCGAATAATTGGACAGGTTCTTACACTCTCAATGGAGGAGGAGATTGCCCGACTGTAATTCAACCCATAAAATTTGAAGTCCTAAACGGAACTCAGTTTCAATTCAAAAAAATTGCAGACGGAACGAAAGCGAAACAAAACGAATTTGGCTATACTCTTGGTTTAGTAAGCCAATCCGAAAACAATTTTACTTTGCAGGATAATTCAAGTGGAGTAACGATAACATATAATTTCCAAAAAGTGTCCCAATAAAATTCAGTACAAATCTTTAAAATCAAAAATTATGATAAACATTAATAAAACCAATATCGCCGCTGTATTTATTTCGGGATCTTTACTCCTGACAAGTTGCGAAGCCGTACAAAATTCAAATAACGAGCAAAGAGCTACAGTGATAGGTACTGCAGCAGGAGCTGTTTTGGGAGCTGTATTGGGAAATAATATCGGAAAAGGAGGGAATGCTCCACTCGGAGCTGTTCTTGGCGGAGTTGTAGGCGGAGTTGCAGGTAATGTAATCGGAAGCAAGATGGATAAACAAGCCAAAGAAATAAAAGAAACACTTCCCGGTGCAGAAGTAGAAAGAGTAGGAGAAGGAATAAAAATAACACTTCACGAGAATACGGTTAATTTCGATTTCAATTCTGCAAACCTTACTGCTATTGCAAAATCCAATCTTGACAAACTGGTAACGGTTCTCAAAAATAATCCGGATACCAATATCAACATTTACGGACATACAGACAGCATTGGAAGCGATGCCGCAAATATGACCGTATCGGATAGAAGAGCAAATTCTGTAAGAGATTATTTTGTAGCGAACGGAGTTTCTTCTTCAAGGCTGTTTCCGCAAGGTATGGGAAAAACCAGCCCGATTGCTTCCAATGATACCGATGCAGGTAGAGCACAAAACAGACGGGTGGAATTTGCCATCACTGCAAATGAAAAAATGATTAATGATGCTCATAACTCACAATAAACATTAAATCAATTTTATAATTTTTTAAATCCGCTTCGGCGGATTTTTTTTATTTAAAATTCACTATTTTTGCATTTGATTTTTTGCACGAATGACAAAGTATCTTAAACTGCTTCGCGTAGAACAATGGGTAAAAAACCTTTTCGTTTTTGGACCGTTGTTTTTTTCGGGAAATATTACCAACTACGATTTGTTTGTGAAAAGCATTTTTGCTTTTTTCATTTTTTCCATTGCGGCGAGTTCCATTTATATTATTAATGATTATTCCGACATCGAATCCGATAGGAAACATCCTGAAAAAAGAAACAGACCACTTGCAAGCGGAGCAATATCCAAAACTACTGCGATAAGTGTTTTAGCAGGTTTGGTTATATTAAATGCAGGTTTAATCTTCTTTTGCAGAGAACATTTTTCCCAAAATATTTGGAAGTTTTCCAGCATCATTATTTTTTATTTTTTAATGAATCTTGCTTATACTTTTAAGTTGAAGCACGTCGCGATTATTGATGTTTGTATTATCGCTATCGGTTTTGTACTCCGTGTTTTGGCAGGAGGTTACATTACCGGAATTTATATTTCTCAGTGGGCGGTTTTGCTTACCTTCGTTTTAGCTTTGGTTCTCGCAATCGGGAAAAGAAGAGGAGAACTTATCAATGCACAGGTTTCCGGTAAAACCAGAAAAGCTCTTGATGGCTACAATGTGCAGTTTGCAGATATTGCACTTTCCATCAGTTGTACTTTGGCAATCGTTTGTTATCTGATGTTTACACTTTCTCCCGAAGTTCAGAAGCGTTTTCATCCCCGCGTTTTTTATACTGTGTTTTTTGTGGTATTCGCTTTCTTACGATATTTACAGCAAACTTTGGTGTACAACAAAACCGAATCGCCAACAAAAATTATATACAAAGACCGCTATATTCAGATTACGCTTGTTCTTTGGGTCGTAGTATTCTTGCTTCAAATTTATTTCAAATAAATGATGAAACCGAATTTTATACAGAAAGTTACGAATTGGGGAAATTTTCCCGTAGTGGAAAAAGAAATGAAGTCGGAAGATTCTCTTTCAAAAATCAAGGATTTTGTTAAAACTCATAATGAAATCATTGCACGTGGAAACGGAAGATGTTACGGAGATTCCTCACTTTCACAAAGCATTTTTTCCACGAAAAGATTAAATAAATTCATCAGTTTCGACAGGTTGAACGGAATTATAGAATGCGAATCGGGAGTTTTATTATCCGAAGTTTTAGAGGTGGTTGTTCCGCAAGGATATTTTCTTTATGTAACTCCGGGAACCAAATTTGTTTCCGTAGGAGGAGCGATAGCTTCGGATGTTCACGGGAAAAATCATCACGCAGAAGGTTGCTTTTCCGAATATGTTTTGGAATTTTCTTTATTAAATGAAAACGGCGAAGTTCTGAAATGTTCAAGAGAAGAAAATCAAGGAAAATTCTGGGCAACAATCGGCGGAATGGGATTGACCGGAATTATTCTTTCCGCAAAATTCAAACTGAAAAATATTGAAACGGCATACATTCGTCAAGAATCCATTAAAGCTGAAAATCTCGACGAAATTTTCAAACTTTTTGAAGAAAGCGAAAGCTGGACCTACAATGTTGCGTGGATCGATTGTCTGCAAAAAGGAAAAAATATAGGACGTTCTATTATGATGAGAGGAGAACACGCTCTGAAAGCGGAACTTCCCCAAAATCTGCAAAAAAATCCTTTGCGTTTAAAAGAAAAAATCAAGCTCTCTGTTCCGTTTTATTTCCCGAATTTTATTTTGAATAATTTCACGGTAAAAATATTTAACTGGTTGTTTTTCAATAAACAAACGAAAAAAGAAATCCGCAATTTTGTAAATTATGAAACTTTTTTTTATCCTCTCGATGTGATAAATGATTGGAATAAAATTTATGGAAAGAACGGATTCATTCAGTATCAAATGGTAATTCCTAAAGAAAAAGGAAAAGAAGGAATGACGAAAATCCTCGATACCATTGCAAAATCCGGAAACGGCTCTTTTTTGGTGGTGCTGAAATTGTTCGGGAAAAATAATCCGGAAGCGTACAATTCCTTTCCAATGGAGGGTTATACTTTGGCTTTGGATTTTAAGGTCAATTCAAAACTGAAAAATATAATCGGGAAATTAGATGAAATTGTGGAGGATTTCGGAGGAAGGATTTATTTGACGAAAGACAGTATGAGCAAATCCTCTTTGACGAATTATCTGAAAAATGTGGATTCGCAGAAGTTTGTGTCTTTACAGAGAAAAAGGATTTTGAATGGAAATTAATAAATAAACGAAAAGTTAAAAAAAACTCATAACTATGATTGTTCTTGGTTCCAATTCAGAAGTCGCACAAGCGTTTGTAGAAGAATGTCTGTCGAAAGGCGAGAGATTTTCCACCCTGTTTCTCTTCACTTCAAATGTAGAAACTACGGAGAAATTTGCAAAACATATCGACGTAAAATATTTGCAGCAATCCGAAATCATCGAACTCGATTTGATGAAAGAAGTTGACTATACAAAATTCGATGACATCAGTTCCGATTTACTTTTTTGTGCGACAGGTTTTCTCGGCGAAGGAACGGAAGAAGGACTTTACGACAATAAAAATACCGAAAAAATCATCGACATCAATTATGCAAAATTAATTCCTGTTCTCAATTTTTTTGCCCAGAAAATGGAACGCAAAAGAACCGGAACGATGATCGTTTTATCATCTGTTGCAGGCGAAAGAGGAAGACAGAGCAATTTCATCTACGGAAGTGCAAAAGCGGGATTAACAGCTTATTTAAGCGGACTCAGAAATTATTTGTTTTCCAAAAAAGTTCACGTTCTCACCGTAAAACCCGGTTTTATGGCAACCAAAATGACAGAAGGTTTACCATTAAACCCGAAACTTACCGCAACGCCGAAACAAGCCGCAACAGGAATTTACAAAGCATATAAAAAACAAAAAAACGTAGCTTATATTTTACCGGTTTGGTCAATCATTATGCTGATTATCAGAAACATTCCGGAGTTTGTTTTTAAGAAACTGAAATTGTAAAAGAAAGGATGGAAGATGGGTGCTCGAAGTTTAACATCCATCTTCCGTCTTCCATCATCCAACCTTATTTATGAAAAAACTTTACCTTTTCGATTTCGACGGAACTTTAACTTACAAGGACACGATGTTTTTGTATCTTAAATTTTATAATTCTGCGAAATACAAAGTGCAGTTTATCAAGCATCTTCCGCTTTTTGTTTTGTTTAAACTGAAACTTGCCGATGCCGAAAAAGTGAAGAAAAGTTTTATCGCTTCCATTTTAAAAGGACAAAGCAAATCTAAAATCGAGGAAAAATCCCAGCTTTTTTTTGAAGAAAACTATCCGAAAATCATCAGAGAAAATGCGTTGGATTTTATTAAAAATATCGACAGAGAAAATACCGAATCTTATTTGATAACGGCATCTTTAGATATTTGGGTAAAACCATTCGCCGAAAAATTTCAGATGAAACTTCTGGCAACAAGAGCGGAATTTGAAAACGATATTTTTACCGGAAATTTCATCGGTAAAAACTGCAACGGAAAGGAAAAAGTGAACCGTATAAAAGAAGCCGTTTCGGGCAAAAAATTCGATAAAACAATTGCTTTCGGGGATACTTCCGGAGACAGGCAAATGTTAAATTGGGCAAATGAAAGTCATTATGAATTTTTTCATTAATTTTATACCCTTAAAAATTTATTTTTAATAAAGTAAAATGGATAAAATATATTTGGATAATGCGGCTACAACACCGCTTTCTCCCGAGGTTATCGATGAAATGGTAAATGTGCTGAAATTTAATTACGGTAATCCTTCATCAACACACAGTTTCGGACAGGAAGCAAAAATCCTTATCGAAAACGTGAGAAGGGAAATTGCTGATTACCTTCACGTTACACCCGCTGAAATCATCTTCACTTCCTGCGGAACAGAATCCAATAATATGATCATCAAATCCTGCATCAATCATCTCGGAGTTGAAAGAATCATTACTTCGCCGATGGAACACAAATGCGTTGCGGAAACGGTTTTGGATATGAAGAAAAGGAAAGGAATAGAAGTGGTTTATCTTCGTCCCGACCAAAAAGGAGATTTCGATTTAGGCACATTAGAAGAATTATTAAAAAATTCCGACAAGAAAACTTTGGTAAGTTTAATGCACGCCAACAACGAAACCGGGAATCTTTTGGATATAAAAAAAGTAGCCGAATTGTGCAAAGAAAATAACGCTTTATTCCATTCCGACACGGTACAATCGATGGCGCATCTCGATTTGGATTTTTCTGAAATTCCGGTAGATTTCGCTTCCTGTAGTGCCCATAAATTCCACGGTCCGAAGGGTGTAGGTTTCCTATATGTAAACCACCA
>CAYSQR010000115.1:0-925 GCA_964433195.1 uncultured Kaistella sp.
TGATAAATATCTTCATACATTACTCCCGCTTCAATTTTGATGGATAAAAAATTTTCTTCCGGAACAATCGGACAGCTGTAATCATACGCATTATAAGCACAATACGGATGATAGGACTGATTAAAATCCAAAATGATTTCATCGGTTTCCGGGATTCGCAGATCCATATATTTTCCGCCGCCGTAAGTTTCTGTTCCATTGGTTTCATCACGAAACGGTAAGAAAAGATGGTCTTCAAAACCTTCTTTTTTAATTAAGTTTAAACTTTGGTAAATTGTCAAAACATTAGTTTTTCCGTTTAAATCGAAGGTTGCTTTTCCGAATTCTTTATAAGGTTGTGTTCTTCCCGAAGAAGTGGGAATCTCGAACGGAACGGCGTTTTCGGTTTTTATGAATTTTGCTTTTACCCGATATTTCAGATCGATTGGGAAAAACGGATGTCGTTTGAAATTATTAAAATTATCTCCACGAAGCGGCGTTTTTTTCGGATTCTTGTATAGGGAGTTCAGTTCCTTCTGAAATTTTTTTATTTCTGAAATTTGTTTTTTCTCAGATTGCGAAAACCCGAAAAATGAAATTAAAATAAAAAGGAGGGTTATTTTTTTCATTTTTTTCTTTTTTTCTTGTATTGAAGATACTTCTTATTACTATAGACAAAATAATTTTCTTCTTTAGTAAAGTAAAACGGAACTTCTAGATAATTTTTATCGCGGTACATTCCTATATGGAGATATTGGATTTCAGGTTTTCTTTCTGTGGAAATTTTGAAATTAAAAATATCTATAAAATCTTTAGGATAATTGGTAGAATGTGCTGAAACCAGTTTTTCTATCTTTACAATTCCGTAATTTCTGGTAATTCTGTCGCAAGATTTTTTCAGAGAATCTGTTTGGATTTTCGATTGGAGTTTGGCTGAAATATTGAA
>CAYSQR010000115.1:935-7133 GCA_964433195.1 uncultured Kaistella sp.
CGCTCATTGTCCATTTTTTCTAAAGAAAGGGTAGAATAACGGGTATTGCAGCTGTACAAGCAAACGAGAAAGGAGAGGAGGTGTATTTTTTTCATATTCAATTTATTTTTATTCGGTAAACATCCGTTCCGTTTCTTTTGATGTTTTTAACGAAGAATCCGCCTTCTTCGGGAATTTCTTCTTTTAAATTAAAACTCTTACATTCTTTCGGCAATCCGGAAAAAACGAGCGTAAACCAAAAATCCTGCATCGGCGGAACATCTGTCCAATACGGGAAAAGCGAAATATTTTCGTGGTGGATGAGATGACTTTTGTGTCCTGAATATTCATCAATCAAAAATGTAGTCCGCCAAATCCTGATCAAACTTCCCAAATACAGAGTTGCAGGAAAACAGCAGTGTACGATTACCTGCTTTTCTTCCTCTGCTTTGGTTTGCAGAGAATCGAGGATTTCCTGAGATATTTCGGGTTTTGTGATGGTTTCCATTTGGTGGGCAATAAGTAATGAGCAATATATTGTTCATTATAATTTATATCTTATTATTTTAATTCAATACTGTCGTAAGTTTTTTAAAATATTCTTCGGCATTTTTTTCTTCATAAAGTATTTCGTAAATCGTATCAATCATCGGAGTTTCGAGGTTTTTTTCTTTTGCTGTTTTGTAAACGGAATCTGCAGCGTAATAACCTTCGGCAATCATATCCATTGATTGTATTGCAGATTTTACGGTATAACCTTTTCCGATTAAATTTCCTAAATTTCTGTTTCTGGAAAAAAGCGAATATGCCGTTACGAGCAAATCTCCGAGATAAGCACTTTGGTTTACATCTCTAGGTGCTTCGTAAACAGCTTCGAGAAAAATTTCCATTTCCCGAATCGCATTGGAAACAAAAACCGCCGTAAAATTATCGCCATAACCAAGTCCGTTTGCAATTCCTGCTCCGATGGCGTAGATGTTTTTCAGAATCGCACTGTATTCATTTCCCAAAATATCTTTGCTGGAATGTACATTGATGAATCGCGAAGAAAACAAATTTTCCAATTTTCGTGAAACCTCGTCTTCTACCGTAGCAATGGTAAGATAGGAGAGTCGTTCCATTCCGACTTCTTCTGCGTGACAAGGTCCTGCAATTACCGCCTGATTTCTGAATCCGATATTGAAGTTATCTCTTAAATAATGTGCGACAACATCATTCACTTTTGGGACAATTCCTTTGATGGCGGAAACGAAAATTTTGTTTTCGTAATTGCACGTCATTTTTTCCATTGCATCGGTTAAATAAATGGATGGAGTTGCCAAAACAATAACTTCACAAGCAGAAACCAACTCGTTGATATCCGTTGTAATATTCAGGTTTTTTGTATTAAAACTTACCGATGTGAGATAATTCGGATTGTGTCCTCGAAGTTCGATAGAACCTTTTACAAATTCGTTTCTTACGCACCAATGAACGGTTTCGCAATTTTCTGTCAGCATTTTCACGATTGCCGTTGCAAAACTTCCGCTTCCTACAACTCCTGCGGAAATCTTTTGCTTATCGGTTTTTTCTTCGGAGATTTTATTTTTTGTCATAATTGAATCTAAAATGATTTACCGTTTTTTTATTTTAATTAAAAATTTTAGCAGAAATCAGTTTCACAAATATATTAAAGACTTGTGATAAAGGATTAAAAAAAACCGAAAACTTTTGGGATTTTCAAATGCAGGGTATGAAAACTGCTTTTAAAAATAATTTTTAAATTTGCGGTTCATTTTTTTGAATATCAATTTTAAAGATACGGAATGAAGAATTTTTTTAGCAGTAAGAAAAATATGAACCTCCTTTTAGGAACTTTAATATTAATAATTTTCGGGCAGGCTTTGTTCATCGGGAAATTATTTAATGAAAAAGACAACAAATCCTACGAAGTAAATTTAGTAAAAATCAATACGCAAAAAGACAGCATAGATTATCTGGAAATGAGGAATAATCTTCTAATGGTAGATTATATGGTAAAAGAACTGAACTCGTTTTTGGCATCGAAAAACATTACCAATGCAAAAATTGAAACATTAGCAAAAGACAGTATTTCCAGTGTGGTGTATCTCGCCAAACAAAGCAACCGGTACAGCCAATATTTGATGGATCTGCAAGATAAGTTGCAGCAAGTTCCGCTCGGAATTCCTACAGATGGTCGTATTTCTTCCAATTTCGGAAAAAGAATAAACCCGATTCCTCCGAAAACAGTGTTGTTGGCTTCTGTTACCAATGTAAAATATACCGAAGAAAAAGACAGTCTTGGAAATATCGTGAAAAGGATGCCGGAAAATCAGGAAGTGAACAATCCGCCTGTAGAAGCAGATCAGATCCAGTTTCACAAAGGATTGGATATTGCCGTTCCTTATGGTTCCGAGGTGAGAGGTGCCGCAAAAGGAACTGTAATTTTTGCAGGACAGAAAGGCGGTTACGGAAACTGCATTATCGTTTCTCACGGAAATGGTTTAGCTACACTTTACGGTCATCTTTCCGAAATTTTGGTAAAACCGAATGAAGTCATCAATGTAAACCAAATCATCGCAAAATCAGGAAATTCGGGACGTTCAACAGGACCACATCTTCATTATGAAGTTCATAAAAACAATACACCGGTAAATCCGAAGCTGTTTATGAGTTTGTAAAAATCTAAACTTTACTCAGAAATTAATTTGAAACTTTGTAAATGTACAGGTTTACTTTTGAATTTGTCAGAACTCCAAGATCAGCAGGTAATAATCCATTTGTATTAACAGCAAAGGTTAAAGAATCTCCGGTATTTAAAGATACTAAGGATTGTATTGCTGAAGAAGTAACGGGTACCGCTGCTAAAGTTATTGTAGGTCCCAACGGAGGTATTGTTATTGAAACCCTTACTCCATCAAATTTTTTTTCTTCCCAAACCGTGTTATTTTTTATAAGTCCTAATTTTTTTCCTCCCAGTAATTCCAGATTAGCTCCGGATTCCAATTGAAATTCGTAATGAACGGCATATATTCCCGACTGAGGAGCTGTATAAACTCCGCTGGTAAATAATGCGGAATTACCCAGTTTAGTATCCGATGCACCCGTCAAGTTTACTTTATACCAACTTCCTCCGATGCTCAGTTCCAAAAGGGAAAATGCTCCGTTTTTAGTCGCAGAATATACTGAAGCACTTATACCATTAAACAAAACATCAGGATTTATTTCTTTTATCTCGTTATCTCCCGGTGTTGATTTGTCCCTGATTAACAAGGTGTGATTGCTTGTCAAAACAGAAACAGGATCCACTGTTCTGATGATAAGATTACCATTGATATCTAACGTTGCTTTGGGATCGATTGTGTTTATCCCGACCTGTGCATTAAAAATAGGAATAAAACATACACTAAGGAAATGAAACAGCTTTTTCATAATTTTCAATTTAAGAGTTAAATGATTGTAATTCCTCATATTGTTTTTTTTAACTTTTTCTTTAAAAATGAGAGCAAAAAAGCAGTTTATATAAACGAATGAAGGGTTTTATAAATCAAGATTAATTCTGGAATTGATAATTAAATAGTAAAAGAAAGCAGATGAAATTGTAGATGACTATATTTATATTAATATTTCATTTTATCTTGATATATGAGGAATCTCTGTTGTTTTTATTTTCATAAACTAATATGTAAGATATTTATTGGAGAAACTAAATGGTTTGACAAACGTTGAAAATCAGCTGTATTTTCAATTAAAAAAGATAGTAGGTCTCTGTTTGGTTTTAATTATGAGACCTACTAAAACAATAATGGGAAATTCATTGAATAATTCACGTTTTGAAAAAACCCATAGCTAAATTTTACGGTCTCCAATGATCTCCATTTTTTACAGGAGGATCTGTTTCTTCCTTCGAAGAAAGGATAATACTGTCTTTGCCAATTAAGGCATTTTCATTCTTGCTTTTTTCATCAAGTGCTGTTTTTCCTGATATTTCCGTTTTGTTTTTCAAATTATCAGGGATTGTTACCTCATTATCTTCCCGACAGGAAATTAATGAAACAAGAATTACAATGAATAGTGGGATAAACTTTTTCATAATTTTTTTGATTTTTAATTAATTACTGTTTATCCCGGTACCGGGGTTTTTTACTTAAGCTTCATCCAAAATTAGAAGTTAAAATCTAAACTTCCAAAACAAATTTGGAGCGATTTATAAATCAAGACATCTTTATTTATAAATTAAAATGATTGTATTATATTGATTGACAATGATTTATTATTAAAATAGGAGAATCCGCTTTTTAGTCCATAAATTTTGTCGAATTTTAGTTAAATTTGAAAAAAAAGACTTCCACTTATAACTGTGAAAAATATTCTTCAGCATACCATTTTTATCTGTTTCTTATCAGTGGTAACCATTATTTCTGCCCAAAACGCAGCCATCTCAACAAAAAATACTTATGCCGATCTAAGGAATCATTATGAAAATATGGAAGAAAATGACGAACGTGCTCTGTATTTCGCCAATATCTATTTGGAAAAAGCAAAAAAAGAGAACAATTCTAATAGAATCGTCCAAGGTTATAGAGATCTTATTTTTTACTCGAAAAAGAGAGAAATTAAGTTGCAATATGCAGACAGCTGTATAAGCTACGCTCTGAAGTCCAAAAATAACGAGCTAATTAGTAAATCTTATTTAGGTAAAGGAATTATATATTATTTCTTTTATAAAAGATATCAACCAGCTTTAGATGAATATCTCAAAGCATATAAATATTCAGCAAACATCCAAGACAAATATTTAAAAAACAGCATCACCTATCATTTAGCTGTAGTGAAAAGCTATTTGGGATATTATGAAGATGCTTTGAAGCTGTTCAGTGAATGTATTGCTTATTTTGAACCGCTGACTCGTTCAAATATACATCCCAATCTCATCTTTAACAACCAGAAAGGTTATTTCAATAGTTTACATCAGCAGATTATCTGTTATCAGCAGATGAATAATTCTGCCCAAAGCGATTCGCTTATTCATCGGGGATTATCAGCTTTACCGCAATCTAAAGAATTCGAGCTGGAAAAAAGCTATTTTTTAAAAAGCAAAGGTATTTCGGATTATAATAAAGGCGATTATAAAAATGCTATCAGCAATTTTAATAATGCACTCCCCGAATTTAAAAAAATAAATGATTTTACCTGGATGTCCGTAAGCTATTTTTATATAGGAAAATCTTATCAAAAAATTCATAACGATGATCTTGCCATTCCATATTTTGTTAAAGTAGATTCTATTTTTCAAACCCAGACTTTCATTCTTCCGGAAGTACGAAAAAATTATGAAATATTGATAAATCACTATCATAAAATAAAAAACCCAAAAGAGGAATTATATTATACTAAACAATTACTAAAAGCGGATAGTACGCTAAATAAAGATTTTAAATATCTTTCCTCTAAAATTTATAAGGAATATGATGCAAAAACACTACTTGAAATGCAGAAATATTTAGAAAATAAAAACTTCATTCGATCTACACTTTTAATAGTTGCAGCCATTCTAATTATGTCTTTATTAATTATCCTTATTTATCACCGCAGAAAAGAGAAAAAAATTCAGCAAAATTATAAGGAACTGGAAAAATGGATTATTAAGCAAGAGGATTTACTCCTAAATACACCCGTCTCTTCCAATATAATACAGGAAAATAAATCAGAAATATTGAATACAATAATTGA
Source organism: uncultured Kaistella sp. (assembly GCA_964433195.1). Classification (GTDB taxonomy): domain Bacteria; phylum Bacteroidota; class Bacteroidia; order Flavobacteriales; family Weeksellaceae; genus Kaistella. The sequence continues at coordinate 6,648 of CAYSQR010000115.1, forward strand.
AGATATTCTAAAGAAGTTGGAAAAATTTGAAAAAAGGAAAGGTTTCAGAAAAAAAGGATTAACCCAATCGGAATTAGCTAAAAAATTTGAAACAAATACCAGTTATCTTTCCCAAATAATCAATGTATATAAACATAAAAATTTTAACGCCTATTTGAATGAACTGCGTATCAATTATATTACACAGGAACTATATCACAATCCTAAATATTTGGATTATACGATAGAGGGTTTATCAGAAGATTGCGGATTCTCTTCCCGGCAAAATTTTTCTGAGCTTTTCAAAGAAATTAACGGGATACGTGCCGCAGATTTTATTAGAAAAAGAATAGCAGAATTGAAACAGAATGAAAATATTGTAACTACCTAAAACTCTTGCGGTGGAACGAACGATTATATAAAAAAGTCTTTAAATACTATGATTTAAAGACTTTTGACGTGTTTTAGTTTCCTTTTTGCAGAGAGGAAGGGATTCGAACCCTCGAT
>CAYSQR010000116.1:0-1133 GCA_964433195.1 uncultured Kaistella sp.
TTTTTGAATTTCTCATAAGTTCTCGCTAATATGGCTGATTATGCAGATTTTTTTTATTAATCTGCGAGAAAAATAAAGCTTTAAATAAATTTAAACAGACTCTTATTAATTAATAATCTCAAAAAAATCCCTGTCTTCAAGAAACGGAAATTTCTTTCTGAAATTTTCGAGTTTTCCGAAATCCAAATCTGCGGAAATAATATTGTTTTCCGTCGTGGAAATTTCCGTTCCATCAGCAAAAAAACAATATGAACTCTCCGGATAATTCAGGTTATTTCCATCTGTTCCGATTCTATTCAACCCGAAAACATAAACCTGATTTTCTATTGCTCTTGCTTTAAGCAAAGTTTTCCAGGCATCAATTCTTGTTTCCGGCCAGTTTGCAACATAGAAAACAGCATCGTAATCTCCCAAATTTCTCGAAAAAACAGGAAACCGTAAATCATAGCAAACCTGCAAAAGAATCCTGAAACCTTTATAATTGATAATCTTCCTTTCCGTACCTTTTGTATAGATTTTATCTTCTCCCGAATAAGAAAAAAGATGTCTTTTATCGTAAAATTCAAAATTTCCGTCGGGTTTCACAAAATAAAAACGGTTGTAGAAACGATTATCTTCACAAACAGAAACGCTTCCGCAAATTGCAGTATCTGATTTCTCGGCAAAACTTTTCATCCAGTGAAGGGTTTCTTCGTTCCTGTCTGCAATTTCTTCCGTATCCATACAAAAACCGGTAGAAAACATTTCTGGAAGAACATAAATATCACATCCGGTATTTTCTAAAAATTTTTCAATGGAAGTAAGGTTTTCCTGTTTTTCTTTCCATTTTATGTCAAAATTAAGACCCGATATTTTTATATTTTTCATAGAGGAATTTAGGAATTTTAAATATACGAAAATACAGAAACTTCCTTTAAATGATAATTTTACGATTTTGAGAAATTGAGAATCTTTTTGCTTTGGCATACTTTTGATAATTCGTATCTTCGCAAATCTTTTAATTAACACAATCACATTCAATGGAATTAGCTGTAAAAATATTTCAATTTATCCTCAGTATCTCAATTTTGGTCGTGCTTCACGAGCTTGGTCACTTCTTACCGGCAAAGTGGTTTAAGACTAAAGTAGAAAAA
>CAYSQR010000116.1:1143-1642 GCA_964433195.1 uncultured Kaistella sp.
TCTTTTCTTCGATCCGTGGTTTTCTGTTGCAAAGAAAAAAATCGGCGAAACCGAATACGGAATTGGTTGGCTTCCTTTCGGTGGTTATGTGAAAATCGCAGGAATGGTAGATGAAAGTATGGATACCGAACAACTGAAAAAACCTGCACAACCTTGGGAATTCCGCAGCAAACCGGCGTGGCAAAGATTGATCATTATGTTGGGTGGAGTTACTGTAAATTTCTTTTTGGCGTGGTTCATTTATTCCAGTCTTTCTTATTTTAAAGGAGAAAAAACTTTTGACGCGAGCAAATCGGATATTGCAATGCATTATGGGGAACCTGCAAAACGAATGGGTTTTAAAGATGGGGACAAAATTTTAAAAGTTGATGGTAAAACCCAAAAGAATCTGGATAAACTTTCTCTGGATGTTTTGTTGAGTAATCATATTACGGTTTTGAGAGAAGGAAAAGAAATTACCTTTAATACCAATGATGATGGTAAAGCAATGGTATTTCAA
>CAYSQR010000116.1:1652-4795 GCA_964433195.1 uncultured Kaistella sp.
CCCATTATCGACAAGTTCCGTGTGGGAGATATTGATAAAACGGAAGATGGCTACCGCAACAGCAGGGCCAGGAATGAGCTTTATTTCCTGCCATTTATTCTCGGCATCCTGGGGCTTGTATACCAGTTCAACAGGAATAAGCGGGATGGCATCATTACATTCATGCTCTTCTTCTTTACCGGCATCGCCATCGTCATTTACCTCAACATGACCCCCTATCAGCCTCGTGAGCGCGATTATGCCTTTGCAGGCTCTACCTATGCCTTTGCCATATGGATCGGCATCGGTGTGATGATGGTAAAGCAATGGTATTTCAAGAAGACAATCCCAAAAGTTTCTTAACCCCAAGAATAGCTCCTATTGTAGATACCATCACTACAGAAACCGCTAAAAATGCAGGACTTGAAATTGGCGACAGAATCGAAAAAATAAATGGGAAACCCATTCAATATTATGATGAGGTGCTTTCGCTTATTTCCAAACTTCCGGGAAAAATAGCAAATATAGAAGTAAATAGAAATGGTTCTATCATCCCGCTTTCGCTTCCTGTTTCTTCGGAGGGGAAAATCGGATTTGGTTCTATCAAACAATATCAAAAATTTCTTACAGAAAGACATTTCACTTTTACCGAAGCTCTTGGAAGAGGATTTACCCGTTCTATCGAAGTTCTTACCTATCAAATCAAGCAGTTTAAACTCGTTTTCAACAAAAAAGTACAGGGTTACAAAAAAGTTTCGGGTCCGATTGGGATTGTTAACCAAATGTCTGTAGATAAAGATAAAGACGGAAACGTTTCTATCGACTGGGAATATTTCTGGGGATTTACCGCAATGTTTTCGGTTTGGTTGGCTTTTCTTAATTTAATCCCAATTCCGGGATTAGACGGTGGTCACGTTGTTTTCACACTTTGGGAAATGATTACCGGAAAACCTGTTCCGCAAAAAATTCTAGAAAACGCACAAATGGTTGGAGTTATATTTTTGCTTGGTTTAATGGTTTTGATTTTCGGAAACGATATTGTGAAAGCTGTTATGGGAAAATTTTAGAATAAAAATCTTTGCGTGAAAGAAATATGTTTTTCACGCAAAGAAAAAGGTTTCATTAATTATTCGCTTTGATATAAGCAATCAGATAATTGTTGTATTGAGCAAGTGCATCGAGTACCGCTTTTTTATATTCCTGCGGATTGGCTTTGATGGTATAGGTCGCTTCCAGATTTCCACGTCCGCTTTTGACTGCTCCCCGTGAAAATATACTTGCCAAATCTCCTACCACATCGCTTTTGAATTTTTTCATACTTTCCGGCATTCCTTCCGTAGCTTCCACGTCATTAGCATAAGGAACGGAAGACGAAAGGGAAAAATTATCAAATTTAGCATTACAATAACTCCAGTTTCCACCGTTGAATCTTGCGTAAGTACCATCTCCTTTGAACTGGTTGTTGAAAGATGCAGAAGTTATTCCTTCGATACGGATTACAGGACGCATATCGGTTTCAAATTTATCGGTGCGGGAACTTCCGTCCATCAAAGTAAAACCGGAAATTCCTTTTTGGATATTCTGCATAATCTCAATAAAATCTACCGTGACAAACAATTGACCCACCGGAATTTTCAGATCATTTCCCAATGAAGCGTGTGCTCCCATAATTCCCGTAGGATATTCAATATAAGGAGCTTTGTTGGCGGTAAAGATTTTGGATACTCCCCAGTTTTTCTTATTCACTTCTCTTTTCAACTCTTTGTTGCTCTCTACCAATTTTTGATAAGAGCTGTGATTTTTGTAGGCTTCGTTGAGCGAAAATCCGTTTTCCTTGAATTTCTTTGCCAACATTTGGTAATATTCATCTGCAATTTCCTGAAAAACAACATCATCTACTCCTTCCAAGAATCCCCAAGTAACGATATTTCCCACTTTTCTTTTTTCCTGTTCCTGTCTTGTTGCCAATTTGAATTGTAAATTCACACTGGTAAATGCAACTTCATTTACCTTCTTGAACGGAGCTCGGTGTGTTCCTTTCGGAGCAAAAGCTTGTTTAAGCTCTTTTTCCGTTGGTTGTTGTGCATTTAAATCAGTGCTGAATAAAGATAAACCGACTAAGCTGATAATAAATGGTTTAAGTGAAATTTTCATAATATATAAAATTTATAGGGTTGTACAGAGCAAAGATATTTCTATCTCTCACAATCACATATACCCTGAAAAGGGTATTTTTCAAAAATTTTGCCTTGAAAAATTTATTTAAAATCTATTCTGTTTCCTCCTCAAAATATTCAAACAGAAAGTCATTATAAGGAAACCGTGAAATATGAATATGGTGAACCTCATCATAAATCATTTTTTTCATTTCCGGAAAATTTTCTTTCGTTAAAGCCGAGATAAAAACCGTCGGGTTTTTGGATTTCGCCATCCACGTTTTTTGCCATTCTTCCAAGGAAATATTTTTTCTGGTTTCGGGGGTTAAATCATCTTCATCTTTTTTCTCGTAGCTGAAATCATCTATCTTATTGAAAACCATAATCATCGGTTTTCGGTGTGCATCGATTTCCTGCAAAATCTGATTAACGGAATCAATATGGTCTTCAAAACTTTCGTGCGAAATATCTACTACGTGAATCAGCAAATCCGCTTCCCGAACTTCATCTAAAGTAGATTTAAAACTTTCTACCAATTGTGTCGGCAACTTTCTGATAAAACCAACCGTGTCCGACAAAAGAAACGGCAGATTTCCGATGACAACTTTCCGAACTGTTGTATCCAGTGTTGCAAACAATTTGTTTTCCGCAAAAACTTCAGATTTAGAAATCGCATTCATCAAAGTAGATTTCCCGACATTGGTGTAACCAACCAACGCAACTCTTACCATTTTTCCGCGATTGTTTCGCTGTGTCGCCATTTGTTTGTCGATGGTTTTCAGTTTTTCCTTTAATAAAGAAATTCTGTCGCGGATAATTCTTCTGTCGGTTTCTATTTCGGTTTCTCCCGGTCCTCTCATTCCGATTCCGCCTCGTTGTCTTTCGAGGTGCGTCCACATTCTGGTTAATCTCGGTAAAAGATATTCGTATTGAGCAAGTTCTACCTGAGTTCTTGCATAGGAAGTTTGTGCTCTTTGTGCAAAAATATCGAGGATGAGGTTGGTTCTG
>CAYSQR010000116.1:4805-5710 GCA_964433195.1 uncultured Kaistella sp.
AGAAAGTTCATCATCAAAAATCACTGTTCCGATTTCGTTTTCTTTTGCAAAATCACGGATTTCCTCCATTTTTCCTTTTCCTACAAATGTTTTGGAATCGGGTTGTGAAAGTTTTTGGGTAAATCTTTTTTCCACCGTTGCTCCCGCTGTAAAAGCAAGAAACTCCAGTTCATCCATATATTCCTGAAGTTTTTCTTCTTCCTGATTTTGGGTAATTAAGCCAACCAAAACGGCTTTTTCGTATTGGTGTTCTTTTTTTTCTAACATATATTGCTTTCGTGCATTTTCACAAAGATAATGCTTTGGAATTTTTAATGATTAAAACCGTCAATTATTTTATTTCCACGCAACCCACTCTTCCTCCTGCATTTCCTGTTGGTTGAGTATGAAAATCGTCTTTATCGGCGTGAATTATCAAGGATTTTCCAACAATATTTTTACTTTCATCACTGCATCCAATGCACCATTTATCGGTTTTAAAAGTTAATGTTGAGGTTCCTTCTTCATCGGCATTCAGGTTTCCGATATCTCCCATATGGAAATGTTCGGTGTCCCATTTTCCGTGGTGGTCATTTGCAGGATTCCAATGTCCTCCTGCAGAACTTCCGTCGGTTGCAGAACAATCTCCTTTCTCGTGGATATGAATGGCGTGAATTCCGGGAGTAAGTTTATAGGCATTGATTTTCATCTCTACATTTTTTCCGTTTTGGGTAAACTTGGCGGTTCCTTGTGTCTCGGTTCCGCTTTTAGGATAAATGGTATATGTTTTTGTCGTACAGCAAGATACAGTGAAAACTGCACCGCAAACAAGCACAGAAAAATTAGTGATTTTCATAATATTTATATTTAATGTTAAATGATTTTATAAAGTTAAGGATTATTAAATAAAACAATTCAGGGTTTAT
>CAYSQR010000116.1:5720-7114 GCA_964433195.1 uncultured Kaistella sp.
GGTTTATTTATTACGGTTCGGTTAAAAACATTTTCATCAAAACTCATTCCGCAATATCTTTGCACGATAAATTTTAAAAACGTGCAAACTCAAATTTTGAATAAAGCTTTTTTTCTTTTTCTAATGATTTTCAGCATTTTCCTAAATGCACAAGTGAAAATTTCAGGAAAAGTGAATTTCAAAAACAAAGGAGTAAAAGACATTTCCGTTACTTTAAAAGATACTTATGACGGTGCGACAACCGATGAAAACGGAAATTATTCCTTTGAAACCTCCGAAAAAGGAAATCATATTCTGGTATTTTCCAACCCGAAATTCGTCGAAGTAGAAAAACAGATTACAATTGAAAACGAATCCGTTACCATAAATTCCGATTTAAAGGAACAGGTTTCCGAAATTGCTGCGGTCGTAATTTCCGCTGGTTCCATCGAAGCAAGTGATAAAAAAAGAGCAACCGCACTTCTCACACCAATCGACATTTACACAACAGCAGGAGCTGAAGGACAAATTTCTTCTGCCCTTAATTTTCTTCCCGGTGTACAAAAAGTCGGCGAAAGCGAAGGACTTTTCGTTCGCGGAGGAACAGGAAGCGAAACCAAAATTTTTATGGATGGAAGTTTAATCAATAATTATTTTACCAATTCGGTTCCGGGAATTGCAGGAAGAGACCGTTTCAACACTTCTTTATTTAAAGGAAATATTTTTTCCAGCGGTGGTTATTCCGCACTTTACGGACAAGCTCTTTCCGGGATTCTGATTCTGGAAAGCGTGGATTTACCCGATACAAGCTCTTATGATTTCGGAGTTTCGCCGATTTTTTTGAGCGGAAGTTTACAAAGATTGAGCAGTGATAAAACCTTTTCTTACGGAACGAGCTTAAGCTATTTCAATCTCGGTTTGGTACAGAAAATTTTTAATTACAATACCGATTTCAGCAAACCTGCACAAGGTTTCGGAGGCGATGCGAATTTCAGGATGAAAACAAAATCCGGCGGAATGTTCAAATATTACGGAAGTTTCGATACCAGCAAAATGGCAGTGAAATCAGCAAGTTTGGAATTTAATTTTGATGAAAACAAAACAGATTTGAACTCGGCAAATATGTATCACAACTTATCTTTCCGGCAAAAATTCGGAAGATACCTTTTGAATGCAGGAACTTCTTATTCCTTAAATGATTCGAAGCTGAATTTTTCCACTTTAAAAAATGATGTTGAAACACTACAAACAATTTTTAATAACAAAGACCATTATTTTAATTTCAAAACGGTTCTGGAAAGAAAAATCAATAAAATCAGCGCAGTTCGTGGCGGAATTGAATTGAATAATGCTCACGAAACCAACAGCTTCGGCGGAAATCACAACGATTTGATCTCTTCGGTTTTTGCGGAAAC
>CAYSQR010000117.1:0-6865 GCA_964433195.1 uncultured Kaistella sp.
GCCCTCTTCTTCTCTTCAACATATACGTACAATGGTTCGTAATAATATGCCGTATGATATGGCATCTGCATACATTGTAAAATTTAACGGAGACGGAAAAAGACAATGGTCCACATATCTTCACGCAAAAGGAGGAGGAAGTCCCGCTACCGGTAAGGGTAATTCCTCCGAAGGCGTTGCAGTCGGAGTGAGTCCGGATGGGACAAGAGTATATGTGCTGACCAATATCTATACAGACTTCAGCACAACCAAGATAGGATATGATATTATACAAACGGTATTGGCATTTGTTCCTATGAGCACTTGGCTCAGCTATGCGATTACCATTGCAGATATGGCGGTGCAGGCAGCCGGTCTTCTTCCTGATGACGCTACCTCTGCTTCCCAATTGTTTGTTCTCAATGCAGCAAATGGAGCCTATATCGGAGGACGCACTATAACAAGTGAAAATGCCTCTGATAATATGTTCATTGGTACTGCTCTTGCTGTGAGTTCAGGTCCCTATCACTATATATATGTTGCCGGTTATACGAGCGATAACAAACTGCAGGAAAACCTCGGAGGACATGATTATTCTTATACTACCAATCCGGGATCTAACACCCAAAACGGAAAATCACAGGCGGTTATTGTGAGGTATGATCAAACAGGGGCTTTACTTCCAAGTTTTCCAGAAGTCCATAGATATTACGGGGGTCCAGAGTCCGAAATACCAAGAAGCATTGCAGTAGATTTTCCTTATGTCTATATTGCAGGAACAACCAAAAGCTCTTCGGGATTGACAACAAATGGTTTCGATGAAAGTTATAACGGGAACGGAGATGGTTTTCTGGCAAAAATAGATATGAACAACGGAAATGCTGAGTGGGCTACTTACTACGGAGGACCAGGAGAAGACATCATCAATGATGTCAAGGTCGCAGGAGATGGAAGTGTATATGTGGTAGGTACTACAAGAAGTACTTCCGGTATTTCCCATAACGGTTATATGAATCATTTCGGAGGGGTAGCCAATGACCAGGATGGTTTTCTCGTAAAATTCTCGTCGGGAGGAAACCGTATCTGGGGAACCTATGTAGGAGGAAGCGGAATTGATAAAGCAAATGCTTTGGCAATACGGACAGATAATAAAATATACGTTGCGGGAACAACTTCTAGTGCTACAGGAATTGGCAAAGGAAAAGGACATAGAATAATTTACGGAAGTAATGCTCAACAGGCTTTTCTCATTAAATATGCCATTCCCTCTCCTTCCGGCGGAATCCTTTACGTGAAAGAAAACGGAACGGGAGATAAAACGGGAAGAGACTGGAACAATGCCATAGGAGAATTGGCAGATGCACTACAGGAAACGAAAAACAATTCTTCCATACAGCAGATATGGGTTGCAGGGGGAACATACAAACCGCTACACCGTGCAGATGGGATTATATCTGAACCAAATGACAGACACAACAGCTTCTACCTTGCAAACAACGTGAAAATATACGGCGGATTTGCGGGAACGGAAACTTCTCTTGCACAGAGGAATCTCAGTATTTCCGGAAACGCAAGTACTCTCAGTGGAAATATTGGAAACGACACCGACCAAGCCGATAACACATATCACGTTGTACTTGCCGTAGGAAGCGTAGGAACCGCAGAGCTCAATGGATTCACTATTGAAAAAGGAAATGCAAACGGAACTAGTAATATTACCGTAAACGGAGTAGAAGTTTATAAAGATATAGGAGCAGGGATTTACCTGAATAATTCATCTCCGCGTTTGGTAAATCTTAAAATAAAAAATAACAACTCTTCTGAGAATGGAGCCGGTTTGCATAACTTCCAGGGGTCTCCCATCTTGATTAATACCGCCATAAGCGAAAATACTTCCAAATACGGAGCAGGAGTATTCAGCGAAAGTGCTTCCGGACAAAACAATGATATAAAATTTGTGAATTCCACGATTACAAAAAATCACGCAACAACAAACGGAGGCGGTGTAAATTCGAAATACGGAAGCAAAGCCGTCTTTCAGAATACCATCTTATACGGCAACACTTCGGCAGGAGACAAAAAAAATATCAGAATCGAAGTAGGTGGAACTTCATCTTTTGCATATAGTCTTATAGAAAGTGACTCAGGATGGCAAAATGAATTTGGAACAGATGACGGAAATAACATCTACATAAATCCGCAATTTAAAGATTCTGCAAACGGAGATTATAGCCTGTCAGATTTCAGTCCCGCCAGAGAAAAAGGAAACAATACCTATTTCCCCGGTGTCGCAACTGCGGTGGATTTGGCAGGTAACCCAAGACTGTCGGGAACGTATATTGATATGGGAGCTTATGAAGGACGAACTTCGAATGTTTATATTCCCGATGCCAATTTCAAAACGTATCTTTTGGAAAGAACAGACATCAATACAGATAGTAATTTAGAAATATCGTATCCCGAAGCAGAAGCATTTGCAGGAACAATAGATGTATATAATAAAAACATTGCAGATCTTACCGGAATAGAAGCGTTTATAAATATTACCCAATTGGATTGCAGCAGTAACAATCTTACAAGTTTGAATGTAAGCAAAAATACGAAACTGACAAGACTGTGGTGTTACAAAAATCAACTAACAAGTCTGAACGTATCTCAAAATACGGCTTTGAAAGATTTGCAGTGTTATCAAAACCAACTTGCCAGCTTAGATGTAACCCAGAATACCGCTTTGACAGGTTTAGATTGTTCTCAAAACCAATTGACAAGTCTGGATGTAACCCAAAATACCGCTTTGACACAATTAGTATGTAACAACAACCAACTAATAAGTTTGGATGTAACCCAAAATACTGCTTTGATAGGTTTATATTGTAGTGAAAACCAGCTGACAAGTTTGGATGTAACCCAAAATACCGCTTTGACAACTTTACTGTGCAATCAAAACCAACTCACAACTTTGGATGTAACCCAAAATACGGCTTTGACAATTTTGTGGTGTAATCAAAACCAGCTGACAAGTTTGGATGCAACCCAAAATACCGCTTTGACAACTTTACTGTGCGATCAAAACCAACTCACAACTTTGGATGTAAGCCAAAATACCGCTTTGAGGACTTTGAATTGTGTCAACAACCAACTGACCAGTCTTAATCTGAAAAACGGAAATAATGTTGCAATAACAACAATGTGGGCAAACGACAATCCTAATCTTACCTGCATACAGGTAGATAATGTTGAAGATGCAAATGCTAAGAGCAATTGGCAAAAAGATGCAACGGCAAATTACAATACCTACTGCGAACCGGCGATTTATATTCCCGATGCAAATTTTAAGGCGTATCTTTTGGCAAGAACTGATATTAATACCAACGGAGATACGGAAATATGGATTTCCGAAGCCACAAATTTCGCCGGAACAATAGACTGCTCCAATCTCAATATTTCAGACCTTACCGGAATAGAAGCGTTTGTAAACATTACCCAGCTGAATTGCAGCAGTAATCAACTTAGAACACTGGATGTAACGCAGAATACCGCTTTAACGGAGCTGAATTGCAGTAACAATGAACTTGAAACTTTGGATGTTACCAAAAATACGCTGCTCACAGATTTATCCTGTTACAGAAACCAGCTTGAGACTTTGGACATCACACAAAATACCGCTTTGACGCAATTAAATTGCAGCAACAATGAACTCACAAGTCTGAACATATCTCAAAATACAGATTTAACAGATTTGCAGTGTTACAACAACCAGCTTATCAGTCTGAATCTAAATACCAATACTGCTTTAGAAAAATTGGATTGCAGCAACAATGAGCTTTTCAGTATATCCTTTACTCAAAACCTTGCTTTGACCCATTTATATTGCAACAACAATCAACTCATTGGTTTGAATTTGAGCAAAAACACCGCTTTGGTGGAAATAGATTGCAGCAATAACGAATTTGCGAGTTTGGATATAACCAAAAATACTGTTTTGACCCATTTATATTGTAATAATAATGAACTCGGAAATCTGGATTTGAGCAAGAATACCGCTTTAATACAATTGGATTGCAGCTATAATGAAATCGAAAATCTCGATGTAACCAAAAATACGGTTTTAGTACATTTGGATTGTGATAACAATCTGCTGACAAGTTTGGATGTAACCAAGAATACGGTTTTAGTACATTTGGATTGCAGCAGCAACGAAATCACAGGACTGGATGTAACCAAAAATACCGTTCTGACAGATTTATCCTGCTCTGGAAACAAAATTCCAAGTTTGGATGTAAGTATGAATGCGTCATTGGTAACTTTATATTGTGATAATAACCTGCTGACAAGTATGGATGTAACCCAAAATACCGATTTGGAAACACTATGGTGTTCACAGAACCAGCTGACAACGCTTAATGCGAAAAACGGACAAAACGAAAAACTTGCACTCTTTTTTGCAGAAGACAACGAGAATCTTACCTGCATACAGGTAGATAATCCGTCTTTAAACTATACCGGTTGGCGAAAAGATGCAACGGCAAGTTACAGCGAAGATTGCAGCGGAACGTTATCTGCAACGGATACCAATAGAAAAGAAGTAACGTTATATCCAAATCCTGTAAAAGATATTCTGTATTTCTCGGAAGAAGTTTCCAGCATCAGAATTACAGATATTTCTGGCAGAACCATAAAACAAATTTCGGTCAGCGGAAAATCGGTAAATGTCGCAGCTCTTGCAAATGGTGTTTATATGATAACTGCAACCACAAAAGCAGGAAAAGTAATAACCAAGAAAATTGTGAAAGAGTAGGAACCTCCTTTCATTCCCCTCCAAAGGAGGGGTGTCTTCATCTTCGATGAAGACGGAGTGGTTAGATTGAAATTATGTTTTATAAACCCTTTCAGCGTTTGGAACGCTGAAAGGGTTTGTTAAAAAAAAGAATCAGCAAATTGCTGATTCCTTTTTTTCTCTGTCTGTTCCGCAAATTTTATATTGGCACAAAAATCACTGCTGCAACTGCTGCAACTCCAATTATAATGCTGGAAACCAAATCGATTTTTTTCACATCTCTTATATCGGTTCTGCTTAAAACAATTTCCTCACCTTTATTGTTTTTTCCATAAATCTTTTCATCATCTATTTTCAGAACCTGCATTTTTACGGTTTTGGCATCATTGGTCTGAATCGTGTATTTTTTGTAAAGTTCCAGCGAATTATTTTGCAGCGGTTTGTTTTTGTTTACCACAAATGTTTGACACGATGTGAATGTTACTAAAACCGACATTAAGATAAAAATTGAAAATATCCTTTTCATTTCAAATTTAATTTTGTCAAATTTAATAAAATAAAATGGTTACGGAATAATTTTAAATTACATTTGAGTTCAAATCTTGGGCAATCAGCCACGCTTCACTCCAACACGCCTGAAAATTGAAGCCTCCCGTAACAGCATCAATGTTTAAAACTTCTCCTGCAATATAGAAATTTTCGAGGATTTTCGATTTCATATTTTTAAAATCTATTTCCTTCAGATTTACGCCACCTGCAGTTACAAACTCGTCTTTGTAGGTAGATTTCCCCGAAACTTTCATCGGGTTTTCGCAAAGGTTTTTCAGAATCAGCTGTAATTCTTTAGCGGAAATATTGGAAATATTTTTTTCCAAATCCACTTTTGAAATCCACAAAATCCGATGCCAGAAACGGGAAGTAATTTCAAAAACCTTCGAGCTTCCTATTGATTTTTTCGGGTTTTGCTGCCGGTATTTTTTAAAGATTTCTTCCGCATCTTCCAAATCCGTTCCCAAAAAATTCACTCGGATTTCAAACTGGTATTTCAGCTCCGAAAGTTCTCTTGCTTTCCACGCAGAAAGTTTCAAAATCGCCGGTCCCGAAAGTCCCCAATGTGCAATCAGAAGCGGTCCCGATTCTTCCGTTTTCAGTCCCGGAATAGAAACTTCCGCATTCGGGAAACTCGTTCCCATTAAGTCTTTCAGCGTTTCATTTTTAATATTAAAAGTAAAAAGCGACGGAATCGGTTCTACGATTTTATGTCCGAGATTTTCAATAAGTTTTAAGGATTTCGGGGAACTTCCCGTTGTATAAATCACATAATCAGCAAGATGTGTTTCGGAATTTGTTTTGATGAAATATTGATTTCCTTTTCTTTCAATTTCTAAAACTACCGATTTCGTTTTGATGACGAAATTTTTATTCAAAACCTCATTGACCAAAGTGTTGATAATGGTTTGCGAAGAATTGCTTTCGGGAAAAATACGATTGTCGTTTTCTATTTTTAAAGACACTTTTCGCTGGTCGAACCAATCCATCGTATCTCCCGGTTGGAATTTATGGAAAACACTCCGTAATTCTTTATTTCCTCTCGGATAAAAACAGACCAGTTCTTTCGCATCGAAACAAGCGTTCGTTACATTGCATCTTCCGCCGCCGGAAATTTTTACTTTCTGCAAAACATCGGAATTTTGTTCCAGAATCGTAACCTCGAATTTGCTTTCATCGAGATTTGCCGCACAGAAAAATCCTGCAGCTCCACCTCCGATAATGATGATTTTCTTTTTCAAATTCATTGCCATAAATATTCCGCTCCTTCAAAATCTTCTGCAAAAATACGATTTTTCCGAACCATCATTAATGCTTAAATTTGTCATCATTAAAAAAATAAAAATGTCTGTATTTCATTATAAATTTGAAGTTCGGTGGAGCGATATTGATGCGAACCGACATTTGGCAAATTCTGCTTATGTAGAATATTGTGCACAAACGAGAATGGCTTTTATGAATAAGGAAAAGATGGGACTGAAAGAACTCAACAGATGGGGAATAGGACCTGTAATTCTGCACGAAAGATTGTCTTTTTTCAAAGAAATCTATGCAGACCAA
>CAYSQR010000118.1:0-6842 GCA_964433195.1 uncultured Kaistella sp.
GAAATCTTTTTTACCAGCGGCGGCACAGAAGCCAATAACATGGTGCTGAGAAAATCCGTGATCGATCTTGGCGTTACCCATATCATCACTTCTCCGATTGAACACCATGCGGTTACACATACCGTAGAAGAACTGGAACAACAAGGAAAAATTCAATTGTCATGGGTGCAACTGGATGAACAAGGCCATGTGGATGAAAATCACCTGGAAACCTTGTTGCAGTTCCCTGGAAAAACCCTCGTTACACTCATGCATGCCAATAATGAAATCGGGAAAATGACCGATATCCGAAAAATCGGAGCGTTATGCAAAAAATATAACGCATTGTTTCACAGCGATACGGTGCAAACCATGGCACATTTCCCGATCAATGTAAAAGAACTTGACATTGATTTCCTCACCTGTTCCGCGCATAAATTCCACGGTCCGAAAGGAAGCGGTTTTGCTTTTGTAAGAAAATCAAGCGGATTAAAAGGCATTATTACAGGTGGTCCACAAGAAAGAACTTTAAGAGCAGGAACCGAAAATGTATGCGGAATTGTAGGTTTGGGAAAGGCATTGGAACTCTCGCTGGAAAATATGGAAGCGTATTCTTCTCATATTAAAGACATTAAAAATTATACGATAAAACGATTTTCCGAAGTAAACGGTGTGAAATTTAATGGAAGGAGTGCGGAAGAAGATAAAAGTTTATATACCGTTTTGAGTGTTTTATTGCCATTCAAAGATCCGATGATTGGTTTAAAACTTGATATGAAAGGAATTGCGATTTCTCAGGGAAGTGCTTGTTCATCGGGTGCTTCGAAACCATCAATGGTAATGATGATGCTTCTTTCCGAAGACGAAATGGAGAACTGCACTCCACTCAGAATTTCTTTCAGCCATCTTACAACAAAGGAAGAAATAGACCAATTAATTGAAATATTGAAAGAAATTTCAGTATCTTTTAATATAGAGAAACTCAATGCAGAACATAGATAAATTTTCCTTGTAATTGATTGGAAAGTTCTTATTTTTGAACATTATAAATAATTTAAAATAGAAAAAATGGCATTAGAAATTACAGATAGCTCATTTCAGGAAATGGTTTTGAACTCAGATAAACCGGTTTTGGTAGATTTTTGGGCAGTATGGTGCGGTCCGTGCAGAATGTTGGGACCGATTGTTGAAGAAATTGCAAACGATTTTGAAGGAAAGGCAATCGTAGGAAAAGTAGATGTGGATAATAACCAGCAAGTTTCCGTGGACTACGGAATCCGCAATATTCCTACAGTTTTGATTTTCAAAAATGGGGAAGTGGTTGACAAAATTGTTGGAGTAGCCCCGAAAGAAACGATAGCAGAAAAATTATCTGCACATTTATAAAAAAAATAATTCTCTTGAAAATGAACGCTTTCCTTTTTTGGGAAGCGTTTTTTTGAAAAAATATTTGCAGGATTTTATAAAAGTTATATCTTTGCACTCACGTTAATTAAACAGCGTTTCAGATCCGGTAGTTCAGCTGGTTAGAATGCCGCCCTGTCACGGCGGAGGTCGCGGGTTCGAGTCCCGTCCGGATCGCCCGAGTGAAAAAGTCGCCAATTGGTGACTTTTCCCGTTTGTAACTGTTTGATAAACAAAACGGCTCCCGGCTCCCTCCCACGAACAGATGTCGAGATAAAAAACATTTTTAAATAGAGAAAGTTATTATTAATGGGTATTGAGGATGTAAGTAATTTACCATCAGACTGTACGAAAATTCGTACAAGGAGTTGAGAATAAAAAAGAAAGTTTTAAGATTGTATAAAAATCAGAAATTTTGTATTTTTGTTCACTTCAAAAAGAAAAAAGATCTTTGACTTTGATGTTAAAATGGAAATATAGGAAAAGAAGAAGTGATAATCCTTGAAACGTTCTATTTTTGTTTATTTTATCGTTTTCTTTACGCCACTTTACAGCAGGAAGTACGGTTATTTTCCAAGCGTTCCTTATTGATGCGTTCGAGTTGTGGTTTTATGTCGATGAGTTCAGGATTTTTGTGAATTTCATTGGGCGTGTAAATCCAATGCTGGTAATGAGGTCTTACAGAATTGTAATCTTTTACAAAAATCTCAATGATTTTGTGAAAATCATGGGAATGAATCTCTCCCTTGCTCCGAAGAAACTTCTTTAGGATTTGGAAATGCCCTTCAATGATGGAATTAGAAAAATGGACATCTTTCAGAGCAATCTTTTTGTGAATGGTTACTTGGCAATGACGGATGAAATTGCGAACTCTGAAATTATTATTTTCAGAACCGCCATCTACAATGAGATCCAAATCGATAGGAGAGAGTGCTTCACGAAACTGAAGAAGAATTGCTTCTTTCAAACTGATTAATCTTGTCTTTGCAGTTTTATCACGAGACACAGTGTAGGCAATAATCTTTCTTGAAAAATTGTCCAAAACGGTGTGGATATAGAATTTGATGTTATCGGAAGTTACAAATTCAGTCACATCAGCATGCCAAATTTCATTAGGGCGAGATGCTTTTACCGAACCTTTCTTCCGGGTTTTTCTACTAAAATTTCGTTTCTGTGAAACACCGAGCCGAAGACAATACCGATACCAAGAAGTTCTGGACATCGAAATATGTCCTTTCTTTAAAGCATAACCCCAAACCGAAGCAATACTCCAAGAAGAAAATCGTTTTCGGGACATTAAACTTTTCAGAATATTGATTTCCTGTTGAGAGATTTGATTAGGAAACCGTTTTTTACAATATCCGATTAAAGAAAAAGGACATTTAAAACTTCTATTGCTTTTCCAGATATTGAACTGATGCGGAGTAATTTGCAAAAACTTGCAAACGAGATTTCGATTGAACTCAATAGGTAGATTAGAAACCAGATCAATCACCGACTCACGATTTTGAAGAATAATTTTCTCAAAGTTTTTTCTGCCGATGAATTCGATGATAGTTAGATACAACCGACAGAAAGCATAAAAAGCTGTGGTCATTTTTTTCACTCTTTCATCAAGAATAGTTTTAATCTTATCCAAGTCGTTTTCCACCCGAGAAGCGAACTCGTTTCCTACAAATTTTTCGGGATTGAGGTTTTTCCATTCTAAAGAAGTAGACCGAGGAATCGAAGAAGTGAAAGAATCGGGAAGAATCTGCCGGTGAATTCCTAAAGCATAAGAAGTCTTTATGGTGGAATGGTATCTGTTATATTTTTTCATCGGGCACAAAACTACTAAAAACCAAATCCATTTTAAAATTCAAAAAAATAAAAAAAGTCAAAGAAAATAAAAAATACCTGTGACGAATTTTCGTCAACCAATCATCCAAAAGAAAATGGTTCGAGTTCCGTAAGGTTCTGTAAATTAGCTTAATGTGTTAATTTATAGTACTAAGTGGTTCGAGGTTATGTCAGTGGGGGTCGCCAGGAATCGGTATTTTTAGACATCATAAAAATAAAATTAAAAAAAGCACTACTTTGTATTACATAGTATCAAATTTTATTTATATCTTTGCAATGTAAAATGAGATGAGAGATGAGAGATGAGAGATGAGAGATGAGAGATGAGAGATGAGAGATGAGAAATGAGAAATGAGAAATGAGAAATGAGAAATGAGAGATGAGAGATGAGAGATGAGAGATGAGAGATGAGAGATGAATGTCTCACTCTCAAATCCTCAAATCCTCAAACCCAAACAAGCAACCAATTAATAACCCTATAAAATATGAACACAGAAAACACCAAAGCTCAAATGCGAAAAGGCATTCTGGAATTCTGTATTTTGAGTTTGATACACGAAAAGGAAATGTACGTTTCCGATTTGATGGAAGAACTCAAAAAAGGAAAACTCGATGTCGTGGAAGGAACGCTTTATCCGCTCCTTACAAGATTGAAAAACGGCGAATTCCTTTCCTACAGATGGGAAGAATCTACAGGAGGACCGCCGAGAAAGTATTATCAAATCACGGAAAAAGGAAAACTATTCCTTACCGAACTGATGAATACCTGGAATGAACTTACCGATTCCGTAAACCAAATTACCCGAAAATAATAACCTGCTGAATGTGTTGAAAAGCACGTTCCTACAAAAAAACAAAAAATATGAACAAGACACTCTCAATAGGATTAGCCGGTTTCTCTTTCACCATCGAGGAACACGCATATATAAAATTAAGCGATTATCTCGCTGCACTACGCAATTCTCTGGATGAAAATGAAGCCGATGAAGTGATGCACGATATCGAAATCAGAATGGTAGAAATCTTCAAAGATACGCTCGGAAAACGAGAAGTCATTAATGACAATGATGTAGAAAGAGTCATCGCACAAATCGGTTCTCCCGAAAAAATCGAAGAACAGGAAGAAGCCTATTTTTCCGAAAAAACAAAAAAGAGCAATCAAAAAACCTCCGGAAATTTTTCGGGACAAAAACAACTGTTCCGAGATCCGGAAAAACAAAAAATTGCCGGAGTTTGTGCAGGTTTGGCTCATTATGTAGGAATGGATGTTTCTGCAATGCGTGCAATTTGGTTGGGAATTGCTATTTTGGGAATTTTTACTGCCGCTATTTCCACCACACTTTTGATATTCATTTATTTCATTCTTTGGATTGTAATGCCAAAAGCAGAAACAGCTTCGGATTTTTTGAAAATGAAAGGAAAACCGATGAACTTCGATAACCTGAAAGAAGAATCCAACAAAATCGTACAGTTTGCTAATGAATCTACCCAAAGAGTAGGAGAAATCTACAACGAAAACAAACCCTACATCAGCAAAGCCGGAAACGGATTGTGGAATGTCGTGAGATATTTCTTGGGAATCATTTTTGCTTTGATAGGAATTTCCCTTTTGGTAGGCTCTTTCGCGGTTTTGGGATTCGGATTTTCAGGAAACAGCAATATCAATTTTTTTAGTAATCTCGGTTTTTATCTTCAGGACAATAACCTCGGATTTTTGGTCATTGCCGTTTCGTTCCTCACGATTTTTATTCCAGCTCTTATTTTCTGTTATCTTGCGATGAAGCTGTTTTCCCCTAAAACTACCCTCAATAATACAGGATATGTCATCGGAGCTTTGGTTTTGCTGTGGATTGGTTTGGTTGCTGTAACAGGTTTCAGTGCCATTAAATTCAAATCCCAATATAGCGGAAACAATGATGAAACCGAAAATGTTGCCATCAATACCACTTCGGATTCTATTTTGGTCGATGTGAAAAAAGTGAATATTCCGCAAAATTTCAAATCGTATTGGGACAATGTATATTCCGACGGAAAAACCATATTTAAACAAGATTATCCGAGTATCGATGTGAAAAGAAAGGATGTGAAAACGCCGTATCTGGAAATCAAAAAATCTGCAGACGGTTACAATCTTCCATTAAAATTGCAGATTCCTCTGGAAATTATTGATAATAAAATCCTGCTCCCAAATTACTTTTCTTATCCGTATGATTACCGATTCCGGGATTATCGTGTGGATTATGAATTGGTGGTTCCGAGAAATATGAAAGTTATCGCACTGAATGACGAAAGAGGATTTTCTTTGAACGACGGTTCTCATAATGACGATGATGACGAAGATAATGTTACCATAAAATCCAAAACCAATTCCATCATCATTCCTTCGGACAATGCAGATTCCATCATCGTAAATGGTAAAAAAGTAGGAAAAAATGAGGCGGAAATTATGATTAAAAAACTAAAACCCGATTTGGACAGCATAGAAGATGTAAACATCTCCATCAAAAACGGGAAAAAAGAAATTTCCATTAAAACAAAATAAAGAGAGTGGATGAGCAAAAGCGGTGCTTTAATGATAAAAAAAAATCCGCTTTTCGCTTGTTCCTCGAGATTGAATTTAAGTAAAAATTAACATTCCTATTTTTTATTTTAACCAAAAAAAGTATTAATTTCGTAGTGTTAATTTTAAGAACCAATAAATTAACACCCTAAAACGCAAAAATTATGGTACAGTTCGTATTAGAAATCGCAATGAAAATCATAGATTTCGTAAGCAGTTTATTTTAGAGAAATAATTCAATATATTTGTAAAGTATAACCAATTTGTTTGGTTATACTTTTTTGTTTTTATAAGAGTCTGTTTAAATTTGGTTAAAAAAATATTTAAAGCTTTATTTTTCTCGCAGATGATACAAATGATGTAGATTAATATTAAAAAAAATCTGCGTAATCAGCCAAATTAGAGAGAACTTATGAGAAATTAAAAAACGAGAAACATTTTTACTTAAATCATTTTGATATAAAAAAATAATTGAATAAAATTTAAACAGGCTCTAAGTTTTTTAAATAAAATATTAAATGAAAAAAATCATTGCAAAAATTATTCTTAAAATCATCGGCTGGAAAGTAGTTTTACAGGGAGATGTTGATAATCTCGATCGTTGCATTCTCGTTGTTGCTCCGCATACACACAACAGCGAATATCTTCTCGGGAATCTCGCTTACTGGTCTTTGGAAAAACCTTTGAAAGTCATCATCAAAGATGCCCATACAAAAGCTTGGTACGGTGGAATCGTAAAAAGCATAGGAGGAATCGGTATCG
The DNA here is from genome assembly GCA_964433195.1 of uncultured Kaistella sp. Taxonomy (GTDB): domain Bacteria; phylum Bacteroidota; class Bacteroidia; order Flavobacteriales; family Weeksellaceae; genus Kaistella. Next base: position 6,545 of record CAYSQR010000118.1, read on the forward strand.
ACAGAAGTCAGAAAAATGACCTTGTAAATTTCGTAGCTAAACAATTTGAAAAAGAAAATTTCAGTTTGGTCATCACACCCGAAGGAACAAGAAGCCGAGTTCCGAAATGGAGAAGAGGTTTCTACAATATGGCACTTGCTGCGAAAGTTCCTATTGTAATGGCAGCAGGAGATTTCGGAACCAAGACGATGTATCTCGGTTACAAGATTCCTTATGAAAGAATTGCTACCGAATCTTATGAAACCATTATGCAGGAAATTCAGGATTATTATGTGAAATACAACATCACTCCCAAAAT
>CAYSQR010000119.1:0-2631 GCA_964433195.1 uncultured Kaistella sp.
TCGCCACTCTCTCGAAAACCTCCATAAAATCTGCAAATTCCTGAGAATAGACATCTGCTAAAGTAGGTTTGTTCACTGCCATTTTTCCGAGCCACGCCGATTTTTCCATTAAATAAGGATGGTTGTAACCGATGGAAGCCGAAGCAAACATAGAAAACATATCGAGAAAATCTTTGCCCGTATTTCGGTCGTGAATCCAGCTTCCGTGTGATTTATCGAAATCCATTACAAAATCGAAACCATCCGCAAGAAGATGTCTTCCGAGAGTTTCCTTTACTTTATTTGTTGTTTGTGGGTGTGATGCGATTGCTGTGTTCATATTTTTATTTTAATATTTTTTGTTAGAGATTAGATGATGGATGCGAGAAAATAGAAGTAAAAACGTAATATTTTCAACTTCCATCATCCAGCTTCAGACTTTTTTTATAAATCAAATTTAATTCCCTGTGCTAAAGGAAGATTGGTGGTATAATTAATGGTATTGGTTTGTCTTCTCATATAATATTTCCAAACATCGGAACCTGATTCTCTTCCTCCTCCTGTTTCTTTTTCGCCACCAAAAGCACCGCCGATTTCCGCACCGGAAGTTCCGATATTTACGTTTGCAATTCCACAATCGGAACCTGCTTGTGAAAGGAATAATTCGGCTTCACGAAGACTCTGCGTCATAATTGCCGAACTCAATCCTTGCGGAACATCATTCTGAATTTCAATGGCTTCGTCTAAAGTTTTGTATTTTATTAAATATAAAATCGGGGCAAAAGTTTCGTGCTGTACAATTTCGTAGGAGTTTTCAACTTCTGCAATACACGGTTTCACATAACAACCGGATTCGTAATTTTTTCCTTCTAAAACTCCTCCTTCAACCACGAATTTTCCGCCTTCTTTTTTACATTTTTTAATGGAATCGAGGTATTGTTTCACGGCATCTTTATCAATTAAAGGTCCTACGTGATTATTTTCGTCTAAAGGATTTCCTATTTTTAATTGAGAATATGCTTTTACCAAACGGTTTTTCACTTCATCATACACCGATTCGTGAATAATCAATCTTCTGGTGGAAGTACATCTTTGTCCTGCAGTTCCTACTGCTCCGAAAACCGCACCGATAATCGACATATCCAAATCTGCATTTTCGGTAATGATAATTGCATTATTTCCTCCCAATTCCAAAATGGATTTCCCGAATCTTTCCGCTACATTTTTCCCGACAATTCTTCCGACTCTCGTAGAACCGGTAAAGGAAACGAGTGCTACATTTTTATCATTTACCAATTGTTCCCCGATTTTGTGATCGCCGATAATCATTGAAGAAATTCCTTCGGGAAGATTGTTTTCCTTTAAAACTTCAATAATAATATTTTGACAGGCAATTGCACAAAGCGGTGTTTTTTCTGATGGTTTCCAAACGCAGACATTCCCCGAAATCCACGCTAAAGCTGTGTTCCACGACCAAACTGCAACAGGAAAATTGAATGCGGAAATAATTCCCACAATTCCAAGCGGATGATACTGTTCATACATTCTGTGTCCCGGTCTTTCGGAATGCATCGTGAAACCGTGAAGTTGCCGTGAAAGTCCCACTGCAAAATCGCAGATGTCAATCATTTCCTGCACTTCGCCTAAACCTTCCTGCAAAGATTTTCCCATTTCATAGGAAACAAGTTTCCCCAAATCGTCTTTATATTCCCGTAATTTCAGACCAAACTGGCGAACCAATTCTCCCCTTTTCGGAGCGGGAATCATTCGGAATTCTTTAAAAGCGGATTTTGCGGTTTCGATTACTTTGTCGTAATCTTTGGAATTTGCGGTTTTTATTTTGGCGATTAATTCTCCGTCGGTTGGGGAATTACTTTCTAGTAAATCTCCATTGGCAAAGTATTTTCCACCAGTTGAACTCCCTTTGTTTTCTTTAGAAATTCCTAAATTTTTGAGTGATTTTTCGATCCCGAAATCGTTATTTTTTTTGGACATAAATGTAAAATTGAATTGACCTCAAAGATAAGGATTTTAGGCAAATCTGAAAAATTTAGAAACCCATTCAATTTCGGGTTACCATAACAAAAGATATAATTAACTGAAAAACAATATTTTAAATTTAAAAATAATCCCGAAATTCGGATAAATTATTTAGAATAAAAATAAATAATTATCTTTGACAAAAGTTTTAAAAAATGGAAAATAATCAACCTGAAACAGATAAGAATTCTAAATTTAAAAAGTGGTTCAAACGAGTGGGAATCGGCGGTTTGATATTTTTCACACTGAAAGGAATTGCGTGGCTCTTTGTGTTTTATTTCGGAGTTGAATTGTTTCAGGATTGTTCGGGGAAATAATTCGTGTTCACTTTTTGTTCGGTTCGTAAAATTTCGAGAATTGAAAACATAAAAAAATCGGTGTAAACTGCTTCTACACCGATATTTTTATTTAGTAGCGGGGACACGACTCGAACGTGCGACCTCCGGGTTATGAGCCCGACGAGCTACCTACTGCTCTACCCCGCGATATTGTGGTGCAAATATACAACATTTCTTTAACCTCACAAATCTTTTCAAAAAATTCTCTATTCATCATTTTTTCCTAAATTTGTGTATGGCAAAAATTCTGAAAATATATCCTGATAATCCGCAG
>CAYSQR010000119.1:2641-6196 GCA_964433195.1 uncultured Kaistella sp.
CCTTATTGCTGAGGTAGTTAAATCTTTAAATAACAGCGGAATCATCATCTATCCTTCCGATACAGTGTATGCTTTAGGGTGTAATATTTTCGACATTAAGGCGATGGAAAAACTCGCGCAGATAAAAAAAATAAAGTTAGAAAAAGCTCATTTTTCCATTATCTGTAATGATTTGAGCCATCTTTCCCATTTCACCCGTCCTATTGACACCTCCGTTTTCCGCTTTTTGAAGAGCAAAATTCCCGGTCCTTTCACTTTCATTTTAGATGCCAACAAAAGTCTTCCGCTCGCTTATAAAGGAAATAAAACCGTCGGAATCCGTGTTCCGGATCATCCTATTCCGCAGTTGATTGTAGAAAAACTGGGACATCCGATTGCTTCTACTTCCATTAAAGATGATGATGAGGTCATCGAATATTCCACCGATCCCGAACTGATTGCCGAAAAGTATGACCATCTCGTAGATATCGTCATCGATTCCGGATATGGCGATAATGTAGCTTCAACGATTGTAGATTTAACAAGTGGAGAACCCGAAATCATCCGACAAGGAAAAGGAATACTTTGAAAATTCAAAATTCGAGATTCAACATTTAAAGTTTTTTGTACTTTAAATTTTAAATATTAAACTTTTATGAAAATAATAACTTCTCCTGCAAAACTGATGAATATTGAAAATTCCACCGAATTTTTAAAACCGACAACACCGAAATTTATTGAAGAAGCGACTTTCATTCAATCTTATTTAAAAGAAAAATCGCCGAAATATTTATCGGATTTAATGGAAATTTCGCCCAAACTTGCCGATGAAAACTGGGAACGTAACCAAAAATGGAAAACCAAACCAAACTCCAAAGAATCTGCTCCTGCAATGTTTGCTTTTACAGGCGAAGTTTACAGAGGATTGGATGCGAAAACTTTAGACAAAAAAGCAGTCGATTATCTGCAAAAAAATTACAGAATCCTTTCCGGATTATACGGGTTGCTAAAACCATCGGATAAAGTAATGCTTTACCGTTTGGAAATGGGCAGAAATTTCGAGTTTAACCAATATAAAAACCTCTATGAATTTTGGAGGGAAAAAGTAACCGAACAACTCAATAGTGAACTGAAAACCAAAGATTTAATCCTGAATTTGGCAAGTACGGAATATTTTAAAGTTATCGACAGAAAAAAACTGAACGCTCCGGTTATTGATTTCGATTTCTATGAAATGAAAGACGGAAAACCGAAAACCATCGTAGTTTATACCAAACACGCAAGAGGTTTGGTTGTAAGATACTGTGCTGAAAATCAAGCAAAAACATTGAACGACGTGAAAGGTTTCAATTTGGAAAGATATAGGATTGATGAAAAACTTTCTACCAAAACCAAGCTGGTTTTTACAAGATAAATGAACATTATTAAAAATTAAAAAAAATGAATTACCATACCAGAAAATGGATCAAGCCGGAAGATTTGAATCCCAATCAAACCCTTTTCGGAGGGAGATTGTTGCAATGGATTGATGAAGAAGCCGCACTTTACGCCATTGTTCAGCTGGAAACACCTCGTTGTGTTACCAAATTTATTTCAGAAATTAATTTCATCAGCTCCGCAAAACAAGGCGACATCATAGAAATCGGAATTGAAGCAACAGAATTTGGGAACACTTCCATCACTTTAACCTGCGATGTACGCAATATGATGACCCGTGAAACCATTATTACCATTGATAAAATTGTTTTTGTTGGTGTAGATGAAGACGGAAAACCAACCAAACACGGCAAAACAAAAATCGAATTTGTTTCCGACCGATTGAAATGAAAATCTCCATCAAAAATATGGTTTGAAACCGCTGTATTTCTGCAGTAGAAAAGGTTTTTAATGATTTAAAAATTGAAATTTCCACAATAGATTTAGGCGAAGCCGAAACGAGAAATCCTGTTTCAGAAAAGGATTTACAAAAGTTGAATTTCAAATTAAAAAGTAATGGTTTTGAGATTTTGGAAGATGCCTCCAAAAAACAAATCGGGAAAATTAAAACACTGGTTATCAATAAAATTTCCGAAACAAATATTTCCGAAAATTTTATCTTATCAGAATTTCTGACTGCTCATCTTCACAAAGATTACAGTGCGATTTCCAAATTATTTTCCCAGAATGAAAACGTAACTCTGGAACAGTATTTTATCCTCCAAAAAATAGAAAAAGTAAAAGAACTGCTGATTTACAAAGAATTTACCTTAACCGAAATCTCCCAGAAACTCGGCTACAAAAGCGTTCAGCATCTTTCCAATCAATTCAGAAAAATTACCGGTTTTTCGCCCACTCAATTTTTAAAATCCAAAGAGAGAAAGAGAATTGGGTTGGATGAAGTTTGATATAAAGTGTTGTAAGAATTTAAAACTTTAACAATACTTTTATCCGTTTCTAAAATTTCTTTAAATTCGCTAACAAAAAATTCACTTATTAAAAATTCATTCATTGAAATTATTATGCAAAAAGCATTTATATTCTCCCTGTTAATTTTATTTTTTCTTTCCTGCAATCAAAATTCGGAAATAAAACAAGCTGAAAAAAAAATTCCTGATTTGGTTAAAATAGGCTACTTTCCTTCTTTTCATCAACCAGCAGAAACGATAATAAATTTAAAAGAAAAATATCTTTTGTTTTATAGCCCAACTTCCTATAATCCACTACCTCCACCTCCACCAGCAAATAAAAATAGCAAAGAAGAAATTACAAGACTAAAGAAAAATTACGAGGAATATTTAGCTGAAAATCCCGAGTTAATTCCATTTAAAACAAAAATCAGCCAAAAAGAAATTGATGAGATTACTGCAATAATAAATTCTTTTGACAAAAAAGATTTTAATAATAAAAATTTAATACCTGCTTTAGATGGTTTATCGACAAATATTGTCATTTCATATTCAGATGGAAAAATTGTTCAAATGAATCCTATGAATGTTCCGAATAATAAACAATACAAGCTTTATTCAAAAGTTCTTGAATTTGTTAAAACAAAAAATACAAATCAACACAATTCAATTATTTTAGAAAGAATACAAATATACAATTAGAATCAATTTAATTCTACAATTTTACAACATCTTCCCACAAGTTTATAACATCTTCCATTCAATTTTTCGGAAATTTGCAGAATAAAATTCTGAAAAATGGAAAACCATTCTCGTCATCATCACGAAAATCCAAACCAAAAAATATCGCCGAGTTCCGTTTATTACTGTCCGATGGAATGTGAAGGCGAAAAGCTGTATTTCCAACCGGGAAGATGCAAGGTTTGCAATATGTTTCTCGTTCCGATTGAAGAAAAAAATGGTTTCAAAAAAACTCCAGAACCAAAACTCCAAAACCAAGAAAAAAACGCCGGAAAATATTACTGCCCGATGTTTTGCGAAGGCGATAAAGTCTATGATTCCAATGTAGGTTGTCCGGTTTGCGGAATGGATTTGGTGCAGATTCCCGGAAAAAACGGCGAAATCAAAGAAGACAAAACCTTACTTCATTTAAAAAGAAACTACCCGGATACTGCTCAATAAATTGTTCATA
>CAYSQR010000119.1:6206-6838 GCA_964433195.1 uncultured Kaistella sp.
AATTCATTACTGCTTTGGTTTTTACTATTCCTGTATTCATTCTTTCGATGGGCGGAATGTTTTTCGATTTCAATTTATCGGCAAAAATGCAGGGAATTTTAGAATTAATTTTAACGATTCCTGTTTTATTTTATGCAGGTTGGTTTTTGATGAAACGTGGCTGGATTTCCTTTAAAACCCGGAATCTCAATATGTTCAGTTTAATTGCTTTGGGAGTTTCAGCAGCATTTATTTTCAGTGTTGTTGCTTTGGTTTTTCCCAATATTTTTCCTCACGAAATGTCGCACGACGGAAAAATCCCGCTGTATTTTGAAGCAGTTTGCGTGATTCTTACTTTGGTGATTTTAGGGCAATTAATGGAAGCTCTTGCTCATCAAAAAACCGGAAACGCCATCAAAGAACTGATGAATCTTTCTCCCAATGAAGCCAATTTGATGATTAATGGAGCGGAGAAAAAAGTACCGGTTTCGGAAATTAAAATCGGGGATTTGATAAAAGTAAAACCCGGCGAAAAAATTCCTGTGGACGGAAAAATCACCGAAGGAAATTCTACGGTTGATGAAAGTATGATTACAGGAGAACCCATTCCTGCAGAGAAAAATCCGGGCGAAAAAGTAATTTCCGGAACGATT
>CAYSQR010000120.1:0-6591 GCA_964433195.1 uncultured Kaistella sp.
GCCAACCCGAAGCAGGAAGTTAATCTTTATAACACCGAATTATTCCAGTCCATCAATCCGGGATGGGTAATTTTATTAACTCCTGTCGTTGTAGGATTTTTTATGTTCCTCCGCAGAAAAGGCAAAGAACCTACAACACCGAGCAAAATTGTTTTGGGATTATTTATTTCCGCACTTTCCTGTTTGGTAATGGTAGGAGCAGTTTATGCAGGACAAAACGGTTTGGTAAAAGTTTCCGCACTTTGGCTGGTTGCAGCTTACGGAGTAATTACAGTGGGAGAACTCTGTCTTTCTCCGATGGGATTGTCTTTGGTTTCCAAACTTTCGCCACCAAGAATTACGGCTTTGATGATGGGTGGATTTTTCCTTTCCACTTCGATCGGGAACAAACTTTCGGGTGTTCTTGCAAGTTTTTGGTACGATTATGAAAACAAGGCGAACTTCTTTATTGTGAATTTTGTTTTGCTATTATTGGCGACACTTCTCGGATTATCTATTCTGAAAAGATTAAACAAAATAATGAAAGAAAAAGGAGTGAATTGATTTTCATCATTGATAAATGATAATTGATTACGAATACTTTATTATCATTTATGACTAATCTTTCATCAATTATTAAATAATATCTTTTGGAAAAAGAAAAGAGAAATCAAGAGTTTAAAGAAATATGGGAGCAGCATAAAAAGAGACAAGCAGATTTGGATAAACAAGCGAAGTCTTTAAAAGTTAAATAATATCACAACAAAAAAGAAAAAAAAGTATATTTGCTTCTTAACAAAATTTAACAATCAAAATGGATACAGTTCAATCTCAATCAAGACATCCAAAAGGACTTTGGGTTTTATTTAGCACCGAAATGTGGGAACGATTCAATTTCTACGGAATGAGAGCCATCTTAAGTTTATTTATGGTTCATGCACTTATGTTGGGTGAATCTAATGCTTCTATTATTTATGGTGGTTTTTTAGCATTATGTTATTTAACGCCACTTTTGGGAGGATTTATTTCCGATAAATATTTGGGAAACAGGTATTGTATTATGCTTGGAGGCTCATTAATGGCAATTGGTCAGCTTTTGTTGTTCTATAGTGCAGTGAGATTCTCTACAGATTTAGAATCATCCAAAGCAGTATTTTGGTTAGGACTTTTAATCATTATTTTTGGAAATGGTTTTTTCAAACCTAATATCTCATCAATGGTAAGTAGCCTTTATCCTGCAAGTGAAAAGACCAAATTAGATTCAGCATTTACCATTTTTTATATGGGAATTAATATTGGAGCTTTATTGAGTCAGTATTTTGTTCCACTTATTGCCGATGTAAAAATAAACGGAGTACAAGATCCTTTTGTATTTAAATGGGGATATCTAATGGCAGGAATTGCTATGATCTTAGGAACTTTAGTTTTTGTTTTTCTTAAAGACAAATATGTTGTAACACCTGAAGGAAAACCAATTGGAGGTTTGCCATCAAAAAATATTACCAATGAAAATTCAGAAGATGCTGAAAGTCAGACTGCGAAATTTGCTGGTAAAAATATGGGAGCTGCCGCAGTTTTATTTGCTATACTATTTTTTGTATTCAGATATATTTTGGTGAGTGAAATAGGATTTAGTTCTGTAGAAATGGGACAATTAGTAAAAGGAATCATCTATCCATTCATTTATGCTGCGGGAATTTCATTAGCCTATTTAATTATGAGTTCTGCCGAAAATAAAATCGAAAGACAAAGAATTTGGGTAATTTATATTATTTCGTTTTTTATTATTTTCTTTTGGGCAGCATTTGAACAAGCTGGATCTTCACTTACGTTTATTGCGTCTAACCAGACTGATAGACATTTTTTTGGATGGGAAATGCCGGCTTCGATGGTTCAAATTTTCAACGGAATATTTGTGGTATTTTTAGCAGTTCCATTCAGTTTAGCTTGGGATAAATTAAGAGCAAAAGGAAAAGAGCCAATCTCTCCTTTAAAACAAGCTCTAGGTCTTGCTCTTATTGCACTATCCTATTTTATCATTGCCTACAATGTCAAAGATTTAGGAACTGGCGGATTATTAGCAGTAAAATGGTTAGTATTACTTTACTTTATCCAAACTTGTGGTGAATTATGTTTATCGCCAATCGGGCTTTCTTTAGTTGGAAAATTAGCACCGAAAAGATTTATTTCTTTATTGTACGGTGTATTCTTTATTTCAAATGCAGCTGGTTATGCACTTGCAGGAACATTAGGAGCAATTCTTCCTGCAACAGGAGATAAATTTCAAAAAGCGAAAGAAATTGGGGTAAACCTTCAAGATGTTTTAGATAAAAAAGTTGCACTCACTACAGAACAGGCAGTATTTTTTGCCAAAGAACAATTACCTACTGCTTACAAAACTTTTGCAGGTTTTGAAATTCATAATCTTTTTGAATTTTTCATGGTCTTCGTAATTTTATGTGGAATTGCCGCAGTAATTTTAGCATCCATAACACCGATTTTGAAAAAAATGATGCACGGTGTTAGATAAGACACCAAAATTAATCATAATAACCACCGAAATATCGGTGGTTTTTTCTATTTTCGTAAAGTGAAAATTAAAAATTTCACGTTTCCATCATCTAACACCCGTCAATTATGAACCTAACTCTCGAACAAATACAGGATTTCAAAGGAAAATATCCGAAACAAATCTGGTCACTTTTTTTCTCTGAAATGTGGGAACGTTTCTGCTTCTACGGAATGCGTGGAATGCTCGTTTTCTTTATGATTTCCCAGCTGAAATTCGATGATGAAAAAGCCAATCTGCAATATGGTGCAACACAGGCATTTGTTTATGCATTTACTTTTGTGGGCGGACTTTTTGCCGATAAAATCTTAGGATTCCGAAAATCCCTTTTTTGGGGAGGATTATTGATGATTGTAGGGAGTTTGATTCTCGCAACCAATCCGCACGATTTTTTCTTTCTCGGTATTTCCTTTACCGTTGTAGGAACCGGTTTCTTTAAACCGAATATTTCCACGATGGTCGGGAAACTCTACAAATCCGGAGATTCCCGAACCGATGCAGGATTTTCTTTGTTTTATGCAGGAATTAATCTGGGTGCACTTCTCGGCGGATATTTATGTATCGCCATCGGAAAAGGAGAAATGTTTTCCAATTTCATTCCCGAAAATCTCCGTTGGAACATCGCATTCGGTTTAGCTGCAATTGTGATGGTCATTAGTTTGGTTAATTTTATTTTTACTCAAAGGAAATTAGGTCCGATTGGTTTAATGCCGCAAAAAACACTTGCCGATGGAACAGTTGTATCAATGGAAAAATGGAAAGTTTACGGGGTTTATCTTTTAACCTTAATTTTCATTCCGCTCATTATGAAAATGGTTTCTGTTCCGCAATACACCGATTATTTTATGTGGACAGTAGGACCTTTAACACTGATTTATTTGTTTTACGAGATGGCAAAAGTAAATTCAGCGGAAAGAAAAAAACTTTGGGCAGCTCTTGTTTTCATTGTTTTTTCAATTATATTCTGGGGAATTTATGAGCAAAGCGGAGGTTCTTTAAGCATCTTCGCCGCAAATAATCTGAATAAGGATTTATTGGGACTTGACCCGAATGGAGTGAATAATTCCGGAGGTGCATTTTTTATTATTTTTCTTGCTCCTGTTATAGGATTGCTTTGGATTTGGCTCAGTAAAAGAAAATTAGAACCCAACACGATTATTAAATTCGGTTTAGGTTTTATCTTCTTAGGTTTAGGATATTATGTATTGTTTGCTACAAGACTTTTTACTGATTTGCAAGGAGTTACTTCATTGAATATTTTCACTATTGCACTTTTGGTCATTACTTTCGGGGAATTGTGCCTCTCTCCTATCGGACTTTCTATTATGACCAAACTTTCCACCAAAAATCTTCAGGGAATGATGATGGGAATGTGGTTTCTTGCCTCTGCTTACGGACAGTATGTTGCAGGAATCATCGGTGCAAATATGGCAACAGCAAAAGACGGTTCATCAAATATGGATGCACTTTTAGCTTATACAGATGGGTACAAAATGCTCGGAATTTACGCACTTATTGCAGGTGTGGTACTGATTTTGATTTCTCCGCTCGTGAAAAAACTGATGCAGGAAGTGAGGTAATTGGGTTTGAGAGAATTACTTTGTCAAAGTTTTCGGAAGCATTTTTGTTTACTTTGACAAAGTTTTTAAAGAAGCCAATCCTTCAAGGATTTAGAATCCTTGAAGGATTTCAAAACATTTTAAAATGAAAAAAATTTCGCTCATATTTTTCGGTTTACTTTTTACTTTCGCTTATTCACAAGTGAATTGGATGACTTTGGAGCAAGCCGTTAAAGCCCAAAAAACTCAGCCCAGAAAAATACTGATTGATTTCTACGCAGATTGGTGTGGTCCGTGTAAAACGATGGAAAAGTACACGTACAGCCATCCCGTCATCGCAAAGTATCTGAATGAAAATTATTATCCCGTGAAGTTTGATGCAGAATCCAAAGAAAGCATTACCATTTTCGGAAGAACATTTTCCAATCCCGAATTTTCCGCCGGAAAAAAACGAAATTCCCTGCACGAACTCACAAAATTTATGAACGTAAACGCCGTTCCGTCCATTGTTTTTCTCGATGAGCAAAGCAAACCGATTACCATTTTGCAAGGAGCTCTTACTGCGAAAGAATTGGAACCTTATATTCCATTTATGCTGAATGACGAATACAAAAAAATCAATACCCGTGAACAATGGGAAAATTATCAGAAAAAATTCAAATCTAAAATTAAGGATTGACAAAAGACGCTCAAAAAAAGTGTCTTTTTTTCTCTATCAGTAGAAAGTTTTACTCATCAAAACTGAACAACTCTCCTATCGTTCCTTCTTCCGGAAAATTTTCACTATTGGTATTTTCGTTAAAGGAATCAGGGTTTTCTTCCGAAATTCCCGTAATATCTGAACTTTCAACGATTTCTTCAACCGGTTCCGGAATGGTAATATTAATGGATTTTACTTTGTCTTTGATGAACTGATTGCCGATTGCTTTCATTCCCTTTACGGCAATAAATTCGTCGATATTAATGATTTCGGGTTCTTTTTCTTTTCCTTTGTCTTTGGCAAAAATAATTTCTGCGGTAGAATTATCGGCAACAATCACATTTTCGATAAACGATTTCGGATGTTCCGATGGCATAAAATTCTGAACATTCGTGGTGTTTTCGAGCAGGAATCTTTTGATAAAATAAATTCCTTTTTCGCCATCGAAATAAATGCAGGTAATCGGCTGTTCCGGTCTCCATTTTTCAAGAACCAGATATTCGTCATCGAAACGGTTCATCAGATCAAACGAAACGAGCTTCGCTTCACCTTGTATATTGATGGTCAGAATTTTGTCATCCCCTTTGAAACTTCCGAGCAAAGTTCCTCTTGCATCGGCGTTTAATCTTCGTACCGTATCATCGAACCAGATTTTTCTCGGAGCTAAAGTGGAATGTCCTTCTTCTTTCATATCCACTTTTTTCACGGCATATTTGGTAACGAGATTTCCTTTGGAATCTCTTCCTTTAATGGCTAATTCCGAAAAATCAATTTCTATTTTGTTCTTTCTGATTCTTGCATTTGGTTTCAGCAAAACCGTTACCAATTCCGCTTCACCATTCGGATTTGCCGAGAAATAAAGCATTTCCGAACCTTTCTTGTCGGATGCCAATTTGTAGTCGGTATTTCTTGTAACGCCGGTTACGGAAAAGCGTTTCATATAATATGCCCCGTCTTTTCCTTCTCGGTAAATCATATTGTAAACCGTGCGTTTATCGTTCTTTTTCCAGACTGCGACGTGCTCGATGTTTTTTCCGATAAAGGTTTTTGCTTCCACTTTTACCACTTTCATCGTACCGTCTTTCTGGAAGGTGATGATGTCATCAATATCTGAACAATCGAAAAGATATTCGTCTTTTTTCAGCGAAGTTCCGATAAACCCTTCCTCCCTGTTTACATAGAATTTTTCGTTGGCAACCGCAACTTTCGTCGCATCAATGGTATCAAAAACACGAAGCTCGGTTCTGCGTTCTTTTCCTTTTCCGTATTTTTTTTGGATATTTTGGTAATATTCTATCGCATACGGAATTAAATGTTCCAGATGATGTTTTACCTGCTCTATTTTTCCTTCGAGAGCGAGAATGTTTTCTTTGAATTTATCCAAATCGAAACGGGAAATTCTTTTGATTCTGATTTCGGTAAGTTTTACAATATCTTCTTCTGTAACTGCTCTCAGCAAATGTTTGGTATGTGGTTTAAGACCTTTGTCAATCGTGGCGATGACTTCTTCCCAGGATTTTACTTCTTCGATGTCGTGGTAAATCCTGTTCTCAATAAAGATTCTTTCCAATGAAGAAAAATGCCAGTTTTCCTGCAACTCGTGCAATTCGATTTCCAATTCTTTTTTGAGCAGGGAAACGGTGTGATCTGTATTTTGTCTAAGGATTTCCGAAACGGTAAGAAACATCGGTTTATCACCCACAATTACACAAGCATTGGGAGAAATAGGAATTTCGCAATCGGTAAAAGCATACAGTGCATCAATGGTTTTGTCGGGCGAAACA
>CAYSQR010000121.1:0-3736 GCA_964433195.1 uncultured Kaistella sp.
TATGGCAGTAGAAAATTCTACGCTCGGAAAAGAAAATGTAATTATCCGTGCTTTTCAATATGCCAAAACTCATCACAAAAAACTCCATTTCATCGGTTTGGTTTCCGATGGTGGAGTTCATTCCCATATCAATCATTTGAAAGGACTTCTTACCGCCGCTTATGAATATGGACTGAATGACAATGTTTTCGTTCACGCTTTTACAGACGGACGAGATTGCGATCCACATTCCGGAAAAGGTTTTATAGAAGATTTGCTCAATCATATGAAAGAAACCACCGGAAAATTGGCAACAATTACCGGAAGATATTACGCAATGGACAGAGACAGAAGATGGGAACGTGTGAAATTAGCGTATGATGCGATGGTAAAAGGAATCGGTGAAGAAACACGGGATGTTTTACAGGCAATTCAGAATTCTTATGATTCGGAGATAACAGATGAATTTCTGAAACCGATTATCTGTCTGAAAGACAATAACCTTCCTTTGGCTAAAATTGAAAATGACGATGTCGTATTTTGTTTCAATTTCAGAACAGACAGAGGAAGAGAAATCACTGAAGTTCTTTCACAGCAGGATTTTCCGGATTATGGAATGTACAAGCTGAACCTTTACTATGTAACACTTACAAATTATGACAAAGAATTTCAGAATGTACAAGTTGTCTTCGATGAGGAAGTTTTGCAGGAAACAATGGGTGAAATTCTCGAAAGAAACGGTAAAACGCAAATTCGTGTTGCAGAAACCGAAAAATATCCGCACGTTACTTTTTTCTTTTCCGGAGGAAGAGAAGCCGAATTTTCGGGCGAAAGGAGATTGCTTTGTCCAAGTCCCAAAGATGTACCTACTTACGATTACAAACCCGAAATGTCAGCTTATGATATTACCGCAAAAATCCTCCCCGAAATTGAAAAAGAAACCGCAGATTTTATCTGTTTGAACTTTGCCAATACCGATATGGTAGGACATACCGGAATATTTTCTGCCGCCGTACAAGCTGCGGAAACAGTAGATAAATGTATTGAAAAAGTTGCAACGGCGGGTTACGAACATAATTACGCTGTTTTTATTTTAGCAGACCACGGAAACTCCGATGTGATGATAAATCCCGACGGAAGTCCCAATACACAACATTCTACAAATCTTGTCCCGCTGATTGTGATGGACAAAGGCAGAATCTGGAATCTGAAACCCGGAAAATTAGGAGATATTGCTCCATCAATTCTAAAAATAATGGGAATAGAAATTCCCGAAGTGATGACGGGAAACGTTTTGGTAAGTTAAATTTTTTACAACTAAAAAAAGAATATATGTTGTTAAACTAAACCTTGAGGTTTTTAAAAGTTTTAAGTTGAATACATATAAAATCCGTTCAAACAAATTTGAACGGATTTTTTGTGAGCATTTTTAAAATTTTAATACCAACAAATAATTATTATGTATTTCATATAAAAAATACCCTCTTCAGGGTATATAAAAATGTGAGAAGCGAAAATACCTTTGTTGTATGAAAAAATCGTAATCATGAAAACTCCTTTTTTAATAATGAGAAAAATACACCGGAAAATTTCATCATGGTTATTTATTAACAAGAATATTATATAAACCTTTAATTTTTTTTAAAATGAACACACAAAATTACTTCAAGAAAATTGCAATCGCTGCAATGAGTTTGTTTGCGTTTGCTGTACAGGCAAACAATCTGCAAATTACCGGAACGTCTGTAGATACAGCTTCGGGAGAAATTACTTTTAGCATCAAATGGGACAACAGCTGGAAAACCAATATTGCTCCTGCAAATCATGATGCAGTATGGGTATTTATAAAATATCAGGATTGTGCGGATAAATTATGGAGACACGCAAATCTCAGTACGGTTTCAGCGGATCACAGCGTAGGAGGATTACTGAAAGCAGATGCCGTATCGGACGGAAAAGGCGTATTTGTTTACAGAAATGCGAACGGAGGTGGTAATATTCCGTTTACCACAGTTACCTTAAAAATGAATGTAGCCGGAGCTAATTATGATAATTATAATTTCAAAGTTTTCGGTGTGGAAATGGTAAATATTCCACAAGGAAATTTTTCCATTGGAGATGGTACATCTACTTCTTCTTTTACTCAATATGAAGTTATCGGAAACGGTGCTATCAGTTCAGCTTCAATTGGAACGGGAAATACTGCTCCTGCACAATTTCCGAAAGGCTGGAGCAGCTTCTACAGTATGAAATACGAAATTTCTCAAGAACAGTATATGGAGTTCCTCAATACACTTACCTACGGTCAGCAAGCCAGAAGATCTGTTTCAAGTCCGGATGCTGCAGCGGGAACAGTTGCTTTTAGTGCTTCATACAGAAACGGCATAAAAATAAAAGTTCCGGGAAACAATGCTTCCGTACCTGCGGTATATGGTTGTGATTTGACCAATGGTGATTTCGATGATCTTAATGATGGACAGAACATTGCCATGAACTGGCTTAGTTGGGGAGACTTAACGGCGTATTTGGATTGGGCAGCATTACGACCGATGAGCGAAATTGAATATGAAAAAATCTGCCGTGGCCCGTTAGCTCCTGTTGCAGGAGAATATGCGTGGGGAACCACAGAACTTACAAACTTTACTACAATTATAAATTCCGGACAACCTAATGAAGGACTCAGCACTATTGCAAATGGTAGAGCAAATTATGGATCAAATAATAGCGTGGGTAACCCGACTCTTTATCAAAGTCCCGTGAAAGTTGGATTTACAGCAACCAATGCTTCCGGACGTGCTTCTGCATCTGCAGCATATTACGGCGCAATGGAAATGAGCGGAAATGTAGCCGAATTGGCTGTTGCAGCTAAGACTGCTGCAGGAAGCACTTACACAGGAGTATTAGGAGATGGTGAACTTTCTACCATTACAGCCACAGACGGAGATGCTGATCAACTAAATTGGCCAGCAAATACAGGAGCAATCATAAGAGGAGGTCATTTCTATATTGCCGGAGCTAATCAAAATAATGCAGTAAGACTAAGAATATCTGACAGAGGTGAAGCCGCAGTTGCTACAGCAAGAACTGTTAATTACGGAGGAAGAGGTGTAAGATAATCACTTCTAATTTGAAAAAGAAAGTTAAAACTTTAGCTTTCTATTAAAAATTATTTTATTAACAAATTAAATCAAATTAGAAGATGAAAACAATCATAACCAAAATTACGGTTTTCTGTATCATCTTTCTGTTCAGTTCTTTCCTCAAAGCCCAGAATGACCAAGAATATGCATATCGTGGTGGCAATGCGGACGGATTTGCAAGTGAAACCTTAGCAGAAAAAAACTGCGGAACACCACATCATTTCTATGCCTACTTCGGCGGAAATGCAGACGGAGCAGCGACAGAAACCTTAGAAAATGCAGCTTGTTCTGCAACACCGTTTCATTATTTCGCTTACTTTGGCGGTGATGCAGACGGAGCAGCAACAGAAACTGTGGCAGACAAAAATTGTGATACCCCTTATCATTTCTACGCTTATTTTGGAGGAAATGGAGATGGATTTGCAATGGAAAAAACAGCAGATACTTGTCCTATAGAAGCACCGGTAGCTGATTTTACAGCAGACGAAACTATGACTTGTGTAGGACGAACTGTGAAATTTACAGATACTTCCACCAACAAACCTACAGGATGGACCTGGACTTTTGAAGGAGGAACACCGGGAACTGCTACTACAAAAACAGTAAATGTAGTGTAT
>CAYSQR010000121.1:3746-6583 GCA_964433195.1 uncultured Kaistella sp.
GTATAACACACCGGGAAGTTATCAGGTAAAATTAGTTGCGGCTAATTATATCGGTTCGGATACGGTTACAAAAATGGGATATATTAATGTAGTTGCAGATTGCTCCACTTTAGGAACTTCGGTTGCAGAGAAAGTGGTAAAAACACAAATCTATCCTAATCCTACAAAAGATATTCTATACATCAAATCAGTGCAAAATGTGATGGATATAGAAATATATGATGTATCTGGAAGAAAAGTGATGACAACCAAGCCAAACCGGAAAGATTCTCAGGTAAATTTACAAAAACTGGGATCTGGAGTATATATCATGAAAACCCGTACAATGCAAGGAGAAGAAGTTTACAAAATAATTAAAAAGGATTAATTGTATAAAAACCATGTAAACTTTCTCAAACCGTCCAATTTTGGGCGGTTTTTTTGTAACTAAGTTCAGCATTCTATATTTAAGTTATCCACAAAAAATTGTTAGTAAAATGTGAATTTTAACATTCTGTTCATATTTTGTATTGAAAAAAGCATTACATTTACAATGAAATAAAAATTGAAGTGAAAACAATTTTCTTTTCTTTAACTTTTGAAATTACTTTTAAATTTAGTATAAAAATTTAAGTACAGCATTGTCGGCTGTACTTTTTTGTTGGTGTCTAACTAAAAAATGAGATGTTTTCTATCTATTGAATCCGCCAAAAAGCGGATTCTTTTGTTTTTCTCCCACCATTTCAAATGCTAAAATTACGTAAATTTGAAAAAAATTTCAGCATCATAGTTCAACGGATAGAATGGGAGTTTCCTAAACTTTTGATCCGGGTTCGATTCCCGGTGATGCTACACAGCAAAAGAGCCGGATTATGCAAATTATCCGGCTCTTTTTTCCTTAATTTTTATCCACTACAATCCTGTCTTTTCTGTTTGCCAATTCCCAAGCGGTGGCAAAAACCAACTGTGTGCGTTTCTGAAGGGCGTTGTAATCTATTTTATCGGCATCATCGGTTGGTTTGTGATAATCTTCGTGAATCCCATCGAAATAAAAAGCAACCGGAATATTGTGCTTTGCAAAATTATAATGATCGGAGCGGTAATATAATCTTTGTGGATCATTCGGATCGTCATATTTATAATTGAGTTCTAATTTTGTAGTTGCAGCATTGGCTGTTTCATTAATTTTTTTCAATTCCGAAGAAAGCATTTCCGAACCAATTACATAGACGTAATTCTTACCACAGTTTTCCGCATCGCATCTTCCTATCATATCAATATTGAGGTTTACCACCGTGTTTTCCAAAGGAAAAACCGGATTCTCGGAATAATATTTAGAGCCGAGAAGTCCGTGTTCCTCTCCTGTTACGTGTAAAAACAAAACGGAACGTTTAGGACTTTTTCCCGATTTTTTGGCAAGCTGAAAAGCTTCTGCAATTTCCAAAAGTGCCACTGTTCCACTTCCGTCATCATCTGCACCGTTGTACACTACTCCATCCTTTGTTCCTACGTGATCATAGTGTGCAGAAATAACGATGATTTCATCGGGATTTTCATTTCCTTCTATAAACGCCAGAATATTTTCAGATTCCGGCAAATCTCCTCTTCTGCTTTTCAGAGCTTCTTTTGGGACAGTTTGATAAAATGATTTCATAGATTTCGGATGAGAAATTCCCATTTTCCGGTATTGGTCAATCAAATATTTCCCTGCTTTTTTTTGTCCTTCGCTTCCCGTATCTCTTCCCTGCATTTCGTCTGAAGCGATAATGTACAAATGGGTTTTCAATTCATCAGTAGTGATGGATTCATACGATTTTTGGAATGACGAATCATTATAAGAAAGATTGGAGGCACAACTCTGTAATACGGCAAATCCGATTAACGGTAAAAAATATCTCAATTTTTTCATAAATCATTTTTTTTGAAGGATAAATATACTTTATTTTTTGTGATTACGGAAGTTTCTGAATTTTGAAAGTTGGTAATTTGCTGATTCTATAAATTTAAAATCGTATTTTAGCTGACCGAAAAAATAGTATGAAAAAACTTATTTTTGTATGGATTGTTGCATCTTTTAGTCAAAATATTTTTGCCCAGAAAGAAAACATTTCAAGTTTTGATGCGATTACGATTACTTATAAATTCCATCCTAAATTTTTCCTTTATGCAGAAGGACAATTGCGTGGAATTGAAGATTTTTCCTATCCTGATTATTACGAAATAAAAGGAGGAATTGGCTATAACTTAACAGCAAATCACAAACCTTTCATCGGAATCGGACGATATGCAACGTATAAAAATCGGAGTTTAGATAAAGAGGAATTTCGGGTTTGGTTACAGGATGTAATTGATTTGAAAATGGGGAAATTCAAATTTGAAAATCGTTTCAGAGCCGAGAAAAGCTGGTTTTATGAGCCAAACAAATATTTGCATTCCGACAGAATCCGTTTGAGATACCGATTGAATATTTCCGTTCCTCTGAATGCGGAATCTGTAAAACCGGGAACAGTTTTTGCCAATGTTTATAATGAAGTTTTCTTTGTAACCACCGAAAAACCTACATTTGCAAGAAACAGAATTTACGGTGGTTTCGGTTATCAGATTGATAAAATTTTCGGAATTGCTTCCGGCTATCTTTGGCAAAGAGAATTTGCAAAATCGGGTAACAAAAATGTTCATTTTCTCTATCTCGCTCTCAATATTTCCATTGATAATTCCGAAAACAAAACCTATCATTTTCCGGGAGCAGATTAGAAACTGTGTTTAGAATAAGTTTTCCTGATGGATTTTTTACCTCTAACTCTTAGAGCCTGTTTAAATTTTACTCAATAAATTTTTTATAGCTTTTTCTTAATTTT
>CAYSQR010000122.1:0-6550 GCA_964433195.1 uncultured Kaistella sp.
TAGGGCCAAACTTTTATTATTGATAATATAAGTTTCAATTGGGTGTGCAAAAATAACACTTTTTTGAAAAAATAAAAATTATTTATGACCTTTTTCAATATTAATGCGACTTTCGGTTTGCAGAAAGGAGAGAACTTATTCAAATTTTGAATTTTGAAATTTAAAAATTTGATTAAATTTACAAAGAAACCTTCAATCTGTTTTTGTTTCTTTCTGAAATCATAGGATTGGATTTTTCAAAATTTCAACTTTTTTTTAAAGAATTTTTAAACTAAATTTACCAAAATTCTTTCTCAGATGTATCTTATTTTCGATACCGAAACTACGGGTTTACCTAAAAATTACAATGCACCGCTTTCCGATTCCGACAATTGGCCGAGAATGGTGCAGATTGCGTGGCAATTACACGACAAAAACGGAAACCTCCTCGAAAACCAAGACTACATCATAAAACCGGAAGCTTACGACATTCCTTTTAACGCCACGAGAATCCACGGGATTTCTACCAAAATGGCAAATGAGGAAGGTCGTGATTTGTCTGAAGTTTTGCAGGAGTTTCGGGAAGTTTTGAAAAAAGCGGAAGTTGTTGCAGGACACAATATTGATTTTGATTATAAAATCGCAGGAGCAGAATTTTATCGAAAAGATATAGAAAATGTTTTGGAAAAAATTCCTTCTGCCGATACGATGGAATTGGGAACGGATTTTTGTAAACTTCCCGGAGGAAAATACGGAAAGTTCAAATCCCCGAAACTTGAAGAGCTTTACGAAAAACTTTATGGAGAGAAATTCGATGAAGCACATAACGCTGCAGCAGATGTAAATGCAACTGCACAGATTTTTTTCGAGATGATGAGAATCGGAATTATTCCGGCGGAAAAACTCAAAATTTCAGAAACGGAATTACAGGATTTTATCAATGCTCATCGAAGTCCGGTAAAACCTTTTGCGATTGTCATCAGAAGACAAGTTGCAGCATCGAAAAAGAAGAAAAAAAACGATTTCGGAGATACCGATGAAATCGAAATCGGGGACTATTTTAATTTTCATAATCATAGTATTTATTCATCTTTACAGGCATCTTCACATCTTCACGAACTGATTGATAAAGCCCTGAAAAACAATTTTTCTGCGGTCGGTTTGGTAGATTTGGGAAATATGATGGGAGCTTTCAAATTTGTTTCCGAAGTGGAAAAAGCAAATGGAAACATCAAAAAAAATTACAAAGAATTTTTAGAAAAAAAACAAAAAGCCGAAGAAGAAAGAGTTGATTTTAATGAATCAAGCGAAGCGTATCTTGACCAAAGGGAAAAAACCGAACCAAGAAAAGAAGAGCTTATTCCGATTATCGGTTGCGAATTTTATATTTCTGAAAGACCCGAACAAAAACAATTTACCAAAGACGATCCCGATAGAAGAACCAACATTGTTTTGCTGGCGAAAAACTATAACGGCTATAAAAACCTTGCAAAACTTTCGAGTTTGGGTTATGTAAACGGATTTTATTTCGGTGTTCCCAGAATTTCCAAAAAAATGATTGCCGAATTTAAAGATGATTTAATTGCTTTAACGGCGGGAACTTTTGGTGATGTTCCGAATACGATTCTGGAATTTGGGGAGCAAAAAGGAGAGGAAGTTTTCAGATGGTGGAAAGATACTTTCGGAGAAGATTTTTATGTGCAGATTCAGAATCACGAAGTGGAGGAAGAAGAACATTTAAATGAGGTTCTGCTGGAATTTGCCGAGAAATACAACGTGAAAATTCTTGCCCAAAATGAAACGTTCTACACCGAAAAATCAGATGCCCATATTCAGGATATTTTATATTGTATAAAAGACGGAGAGAAACTTTCGTCTCCTGTAGGAAAAGGTTTCGGAAAGAGAAGAGGTCTTTCTTCCAATGAATTTTACATTAAAGATTCCGATGAAATAAAACAAAATTTCCGACAGTTTCCCGATGCATTCGAAGCGTATTCGGAATTTCTGGCAAAGTTCGAACCATATACTTTAAAAAGAGATGTTTTGCTCCCGGAATTTAATATTCCCGAAGAATTTCAAAATGAAGAAGATTCAAAAGACGGCGGAAAACGGGGAGAAAATGCTTATTTAAGACATTTAGCTTATGAAGGAGCTGCAAAGAAATATGGTGAAATTACAGATGAAATCAGAGAAAGATTAGATTTTGAACTTCAAGTGATTGCAAATACAGGATATCCCGGTTATTTTTTGATTGTTCAGGATTTCTGTAACGAAGCGAGAAATATGGGAGTTTGGGTAGGTCCAGGTCGTGGTTCTGCTGCAGGTTCTGCTGTTGCATATTGCACCGGAATTACGAATGTAGATCCCATAGAATACGATTTGCTTTTCGAGAGATTCCTAAATCCGGAAAGGATTTCAATGCCCGATATAGATATTGATTTCGATGATGAAGGAAGAGATAAAATCATCAAATGGGTTGTAGAAAAATACGGGAAAAACAATGTTGCACAGATTGTTACTTATTCGGTTCTCGGCGGAAAATCTGCGATAAAAGACGCAGGAAGAGTATTGGATGTTTCGATTCCTGAAACCAATAATATTGCAAAGCTGATTCCGTCGACTCCGGGAATGAATATTGCAAAAGCATTTTCAAGATTTGAAAAGCTAAGTCCCGAAGACAAAGTTCTCGCACAGGAAATGAAAAATATTCTGGAGAATCCCAATGACGGAAGATATGAAGTGCTTTCTGCCGCACAAAAAATGGAAGGATGCATCCGAAATACAGGAATTCACGCGTGTGGAGTTATCATTACTCCGGAAGATATTTCCAATCTCGTTCCGATTACGATTGCGGCGAAAGATACTGATATTCTGGTTTCGCAATTCGATAATTCCGTGGCGGAAAGTGCAGGTTTGCTGAAAATGGATTTTTTGGGTTTAAGGACTTTAACCATCATTAAACACGCCATAAAATTAATTAAGGAAAGACACGGAATCGAAATCACCCCAGATAAAATTCCTTTGGATGATTCCAAAACGTATCAATTATTCAAAGAGGGTAGAACAGTCGGGATTTTCCAGTATGAAAGTCCCGGAATGCAAAAATATATGCGGGAACTGAAACCCACGGTTTTTGCGGATTTGATTGCGATGAATGCACTTTACAGACCGGGTCCTATAAAATATATTCCGAATTTCATCAACAGAAAGCACGGTTTGGAAGAAATTGTTTATGATTTACCCGAAACTGAAGAATATCTGAAAGAAACATACGGAATTACGGTTTATCAGGAACAGGTAATGCTTCTGTCCCAAAAATTAGCAAATTTTACCAAAGGTGAAGCGGATACTTTGAGAAAAGCAATGGGTAAAAAACAAAGAGATGTACTCGATAAAATGTACCCTAAATTCATCGAAGGAGGCGAAAAAAATAATCTAGATGTTGCTAAACTCAATAAAATCTGGAAAGACTGGGAAGCGTTTGCAGAATATGCTTTCAACAAATCTCATTCTACTTGTTATGCTTTGATTGCTTATCAAACTGCCTATCTCAAAGCCAATTATCCTGCAGAATATATGGCGAGTGTAATGACGAACAACATTAACAATACCAAACAAATTACAATGTTTATGGAAGATTGCAAAAGTATGGGGGTAGATGTTTTAGGTCCCGCTGTAAATGAATCCCAATATGAATTTGCCGTAAACGAAAAAGGACAGATCCGTTTCGGTTTGGGAGCGATAAAAGGAATCGGAGAAGGTCCGAGTGAAGCGATTGTTTTGATAAGGAAACAGGAAAGATTTAAAGATATTTATGATTTTTTTGAAAGAGTTCCGTCTTCGCAAATCAACAAAAGAGTTGCGGAAAGTTTAGTTATTGCAGGTGCTTTTGATGAAGTTGATAAATATCACAGAGCTCAGTATTTTGATATTGACAATGCAGGAAAAACCAATGTAGAAAGGCTTTTGAGATACGGACAAAGTTTTCAGGATAATAAAAACGAAATCGAAAATTCTCTTTTTGCAGATTTTGCAGATGAGGTAAAAATAGAACGCCCGAAACTCAATCCTGCTCCGGAATGGCAAAATATGCACAAGCTGAATAAAGAAAAAGAAATCATAGGATTTTATCTTTCCGCACATCCGTTGGATGAATACAAATATCAGTATCAGTTTCTGCAGGGAATTTTGAGCAGGAAAGAAATCCTAGAAGGTAAAAAAGAGGAAACAGTGGAACTCGAAAAAATAATTTTACCGACGGAAGTTTCGGATATTGCCGACTCCGATGGAGATTTGGTGGATATTCCTGTAGAAAGTTTTGATGGGGAAGAAGAAATTTTAATCGAAGAATCTGCAAAAAAAGCAGAACCGAAAGGAAGTTTCAACTTCTTGAATTTAGATGAGGTTGAAGCATATAAAGATACTGTTTTTGCAGGACAGCAACCGGATTTGTTCAATAACGACAAACTCAGCTGGAAAGAAAAACAATCCCTGAAAAACAATGGCAAAGAATATACTGTTGCAGGTTTGGTAACGGAATATACGGTAAGAGACGGCAGAAACAGCGGTGAAAAAGTTGCCTTTATTACTTTGGAAGATTACAGCGGAAATTATTCTTTCCGTTTAGGAGATCGTGATTATATGCGGCTTCGAGATAAAATTGATGTACAGCGGTTTTTAATTTTTAAAATTAAATTTTCGCAATCCAATGACGGAAGAGTTTTTGTAAATATTTCCGAAGTTATCGATTTGAAAGATGCTTTTGAGAAATTTGCAAAAAAAATGACCGTCGTTGTAAACATCAATGATTTAAGGAAAGAGGATTTGGATTTTTTCAAAAAGAATTTTACAGAAAATAAGGGAGACCAAAAACTGAATTTCTACGTAAAAAATCCCGATGACCAATCGAATATTGAGCTTGTTTCAATGAAAACGCATATTGATATCAATGGAAATCTTTTGGAAATCATCAACGAAATGCAGAAATATGAGGTTTTTCTGAATTAAATTCTATGCTTTTAAACTTTGTCAAAGTTAATCATCAAACTGTATAAAACTTTGACAAAGTGAACAAACGTGATTCGCGTATTCGTAGCAGATTAAAACTTTGTCAAAGTTAACAATCACACCTCAGAAAACTTTGACAAAGTTGAAAGAAACGATCTGCAAAATCTGTGAGAAAATAAAACTCAAATCCGTTCCAGTTCCTCTGCCGAAATCTGGGTTTTAAAAGTGCCGTAATTCACGGTAACTTTATTTTTAGAAATTTTTTCGATGGTTCCTACAGATGTTGAACCCGAAATCCGAACTCTTTGTCCCGGTTTCAGCCAAAGAGAACGTTCTTTATTTCTTTTATCTTCCAGCTTTTCATTGGTTTCAGCAATTTTTTCTATCACTTCAACTTTTTTCAGTTGCTGTGTGATTTTCCGTTTTACGACCTGCAATTTTTTAGTTTCGTCTTTATCAGAACCCAGTTTTCGGAATTTTTCCTGCTCCAGAATTTTTACAAAATCTTTCACAACGTCTTTTCGGGATTTTCCTTTTATATAGGAATCAATGAAACCTTCAATCTTGTTTCCGAACTGTAATTTCCGGTGTTCATCTTCATATAATTTTTGGAAATTAAAGAGTTTTTGCTGAAGCTGTTCATTGAGTTTTTCCAGATTTTCTTTTTTATTTTGGGTGGAATCGCGTTTTTCCGCCAAATCGGTTTTCAGCTTTTCAACCTCGAATTTTTCCTGCTGCAGTTTCACAATCGTTTTATCGAGATTTACAATGTCGTGTTCCACTTTTTTCTTGGCAGAACTGATGATGAATCTCGGAATCCTGTTTTTCTCCGCTACTTCAAACGTGAAGGAACTTCCGGCTTGTCCGACTTCCAATTTATACAAAGGCTCGAGCGAATGTTCATCAAAAAGCATTGCCGCATTTTGTGCATTCGGAAGCTGCTCCACAACCAATTTGATGTTGGTGTAATGAGTAGTGATGATTGCAAAACTTTTTTTATCGTAGAAAAACTCCAGAAAACTTTCCGCTAAAGCTCCTCCCAATTCAGGGTCGGAACCGGTTCCGAATTCGTCAATCAATAAAAGTGTTTGTTCATCGGCTTCTCTTATGATTTTCGACATTTTTTTTAATCGGGAAGAATAGGTGGAAAGATGATTTTCAATGGATTGATTATCGCCGATGTCGGTCATCAGTTTTTCAAAGAAGAACATTTCCGATTTCGGATGTACAGGAACGAGAATCCCGCTCTGAATCATCAGTTGAAGCAAACCGACGGTTTTCAGCGTGATGGATTTTCCACCTGCATTTGGTCCGGAAATACAGAGAATTCTGTTGTGTTCCGTTAAAGTTAAAGTTTGAGGAAAAATTTCTTTTTTTTCTTCCCGGTTTCTGAGGAACAAAAGCGGATGAAACGCATTTACCAAACGCATCGTTTTGTGGCGGTTGATTTTCGGTAAAATCCCGTTGGTTTTTTCGGCGAATTTTGCTTTAGCTCTCGTTAAATCGAGGTCGAAAATATATTGTTGATAATATGAAATAGTAAAAGTTAAATCTGGCACCAGAA
>CAYSQR010000123.1:0-6426 GCA_964433195.1 uncultured Kaistella sp.
AGTCCCGTCCGAGGTACTGAACGGGAGTTGATTGAAAAATCTTCTCCCGTTTTTGTTTTTTTTATAACTTAGCCAAGACGAAATAAATAATGTGCACAACACAAGTGTTTCTTGTTATTAAAGAAAGTTAGGAATCTAAAACCTGCTCAAAATTCCCCAATGAATTTTGGTATCACTGAATTTTATAGGATTTCCGAATTGGTTTCCGTTGGAGATTTGGAAACTCATTAAACCGATTGGTAAAAAGAAATTGAAACCCAATCCGAAACTATAGAGTTTCGGTTTTTCCGAAAACGTTTTATTATTCAGTTGTCCGTACTGTCCGAAAATATCGAAAAATGCTTGATTTCCTATCAAGTATCGGTATTCCGCAGTTCCGTAATAATAGAAATCCGCAAGAAACGAGTTTTCATTGAAGCCACGAAAAGAATTCCACCCACCGAAACGCAAAAGTTCATTGGTGGCAAATTCGTTTTTGGAACTCATCAAAGCAGTTTCGGCTTTTAAATTGAGATAATTATTCCCTGAAATGTGGAAGTTTCTTTCGCCCAGAAAAAAGAAATTGGTCTGTTTCGCTGTGATGTTTCCTTTGGAATAATTTGTAGTGATGAAGTCTGCTTCCGCTCTGATTCGGGATTTGTAAAGAAAAAGTTCAATCTCCGAAGGCTCCGTAAAATCGTACCAGATTCCGATTCCTTTTTTGTTAAAATCCTTTCCCTGAACATACAGCGAATCCATCACGACAGAAGTTTCAAACGTCCCGCGAAGTCCCACTTTTTGGCGGTTATTCAGATGAAGATACAATGCAGGAAGCAGTTTCACATTTGCAAATGTGGAATCTTGCCGGTAAATATTCACATTGATATTCGTTCCTATATTTGAATTGAAAAGATAAGGAATATCGGTTTTCAGATCGAAAACCTGTCCTTTGTCGGGATTTCTTTGCCAGAAAACATTTACCGTTTCAAAGCTGTTGAAGATATTCCTGAAATTCACATTCAGACTTCCGTTGAAGGTGAACTTATCGGTTTTATCGTTTCCGAAACCTATGACACCATCGAAAGTATTGGATTTTTTCTTTTGCAGAAAAAGAAAAACCTGTGTAGAATCTTTGGTAAAAAGTGTTTGTGGTGGTTTTTCCAAAAAAACAAAAGGATGACTTTGCAGCGATTGATTGATTTGAATTAAATTCTTGTCATTATAAATTTTTTCCCGAAATTCTTTCTCTAAATTTTTGATGAAACGTTTCGGTACTTTTTCGTATCCGCTTATCACGAAGTTGTCAATTTTTCTTTGATTTCCTGGGATTACAGAAATTTCCACTTGTGGAATTTCTCCTTTCATTCCGAGAAATTTCGATTTCACCCGGTTGAAAGAAAATCCCCGGTTTCGGTATTGCTCGTTGATTTCTTGTTTCAGGGAATCGAGATTTTTCGTAAAAAATTCCG
Organism: uncultured Kaistella sp.; assembly: GCA_964433195.1. GTDB lineage: Bacteria > Bacteroidota > Bacteroidia > Flavobacteriales > Weeksellaceae > Kaistella. The sequence goes on from CAYSQR010000123.1 coordinate 1,449, forward strand.
GTTTTAATTTTGAATTTTTAATGATTTCATCGGAGATTTTCACATTTGCTTCATTGAAATTTTTTCCTTTGTCAAAAAATATTTTGGTTTTGTTTTCGTCTTTTATTACGTTTTTCAGTTCGGTTAAATAATAATTGTTTTGCGAAAGAGAATCGAGGAATTTTACGGCAGAAACCGAATCTTTTGCTAAGGTTTTCTTGCCGGTTTCAACCTCGATTAACCAAAATTCCTTTTCCTGTGCTTTGAAAAAAACACAGGAAAAAAACAGGAATATGTGTAAAAAAAATTTCAATAAAGAAGTTTCTCAATTTGAACTCAATTTACGAAAGATTATTATATATCAAAATAAATTTTAACCACGAATTCACGAATATGAAACAAAAATTTTTCGTGTATTCGAGGTATTTACAAGAATCTTTGATTTTCATCAGGTTTAAAATTTATTTCTATATCTTTATGCCATTATAAAATTTCTTTCTATTACTGAGTTTTTCAATGAAAATTATGAAAAAAATCGGCTTATTTTTCGGGAGTTTTAATCCTGTTCATATTGGTCATTTGATTTTGGCAAACTATATTCTCGAAAATTCGGATATGGAAGAACTTTGGTTTGTAGTGAGTCCGCAAAATCCGTTTAAAGACAAAAAATCTCTGCTGACAGACAACAACCGATTAGATATGGTACAACTTGCCATCAGAAATTATCCGAAAATGAGAGCAAGTAATGTGGAGTTTTCTTTGCCGAAACCAAGCTATACCATTGATACCTTAACTTATCTCCACGAGAAATATCCCGATTATTCTTTTGCTCTCATTATGGGAGAAGACAATCTGGACGGACTTTCGAAATGGAAAAATGCTGAAACTTTAATTAAGAATCATCAGATTATCGTATATCCGAGAATTTCCGGGGAAGAAAAAAAAGATCCGGAATATCTGAAACACGAAAATATTTCGCTCATCAACGCACCCGTTATTGAACTTTCCGCAACCGAAATCCGCCAAATGATAAAAGACGGGAAAAACGTGCGACCAATGTTACCACCCGAAGTTTTTGATTATTTGGATGGAAGTTCTTTTTATAAATAAATTTGGATGGAAATTGGAAACTGGAAACCGGAATTTTTTTGAAACCTTCTAAATATCTAAACATCCAACTTCTAACATCAAACACCCTACAAAAAATGAAATTCTTTTCAAAATATCCCGAAGAAAAAATCATCAAATGGTTTAAGCAGATTTGTGTTGCAGAAGCGGTTTCTTGGTTTTTTCTGTTCACCGCTATGATTTGGATCCGTTATGATAGGGAAGGACTTTTTCCTACCATTTATATTATTATTGCAGGCAACATTCACGGTTTGTTTTTCACGCTTTATCTTTTGCTTTTGCTTCCTGCAAAGAAAATTTTTCGTTGGGATGATGAGGATTTTGTCTTTGCACTTATCGCCGCATTTTTTCCTTTCGCAACAATCTGGGCAGATAAAAAACTGGCTCGTTTCGATAGAGAATAATCGAATTCTGGAGTAGGAGAGTTTGAAGGAAATTGAAAAAAAATCTCCGTAGTTTCTATTTTCTGATGTAATACTTTTCCCTTTCCGGTTGTCTTCTTTTCAAATACTGAAAATTTAATTAAAAATTTTATCATTGATTATCAGTTTGTTAAATAAAATATTAAAATTATTTACTACTTTGTATTGCATAATACTAAAATTAATATATATCTTTGCAATGTCAAATTGATAACCAAAAAAATTAATGACCGAAAAAGAGAAGAAGGAAGTAAAAAAACGATAACCGAAACTAATTACCATCCATAAAAACTAAAACCGAACTTCCTTCTTTTTCTTTTTTCAAAAAAAATTAAGTCTATGAAAAAATCATTCATCATTATCACACTTCTCACAGGAATTGTAACATTTTCTCAGCAAACACCAAAAAAAGATTCTGCAAAAACAGAAAACATTCAGGAAGTTCTGATTTCCAAAAAAGTCTTCAAGAAAGAAAGCGACCGTTTTGTGTATGATATTTCCAACGCACCGGTTGCAAAAGGAAATACGACTTTTGACATTCTGAAACAAACGCCGCTTCTTTCTTCTACTGATGATAACACTTTAAAAATCGCCGGAAAAAATAATGCCGTAATTTATATCAACGGAAGAAAAACAAATATGGACTCCGAATCTCTGTCGCAGTTTCTGAAAAATACACCCGCAGAAAACATCCGGAAAATAGAAGTGATTACAATGCCGGGAAGCGAATTTGATGTAGAATCTTCGGACGGAATCATCAATATCGTGCTGAAGAAAAAAGCAACAAACGGACTGAACGGAAATATGAGAATGTCCGCAAATGCCAATGAAAAATTCAGCAGCAATTTTGCGAGTTTTTCGGCGAATTACCGCAAAGACAAATTGGGAATCAGTGCAAATTTATCCGGCGGAGAAAACATTCAACCAAAAACTTATCTCCTAAGAAACGGAAATTCAACCGCGTTTAATGAATCTGTCGGAAACGTAGATGATCCGAACAAAAATCTCGGTGGTTATTTGAACATTGATTATCAGTTAAATGACAACAGTAATCTTGCACTCACTTGGAATTCTTGGGCAAATAAAAGTTATGATTCGAGAATGGAGTTTTTCAATACCGTAACGTCTTTATCGGGAACCGATTATTCATTGACCAGAAATGTAGAAGATGCCCGTTCTTACAACAATTCCATAAATTTAAACTACGAACTGAAAACCGATTCTCTCGGAAGTAAGCTCAATATTAATGCGGCTTATCTTCATTACAAAAGATTCCAATCTTCGGTTAATAATACCATTATTTCCGATGCTTTTCAGAATGATTTGGGAATCAGCAAACAGGTTTTTCAGGATATGCCGCAAATTATTAATAATTTTTCGGGGAAAATAGATTATATCAAGAAATTTAAAAATGATTTCACGGTTTCTGTCGGTGGAAATTATAATAAAACCGAAACAGACAATGATACGAAAAGCGATACTTTTTATCTGATTCCGCCATTTCCGACCAAAAGCGAACCGAATCATTTTATTTATGATGAAAATATCTACGGAATGTATCTTACTTTCGAGAAGAAATTCTCGGATAAATTTTCAGGGAAAATCGGTGTTCGCTACGAAATTACCAACAGTTTGGGAACTTCGGACAATACACAAAATCCCGATTACAGAAGGATTGAAAGAAATTACAACAACCTGCTTCCTTATATCAGTGTAAATTACGGAATCAATGACAACAACAATATTTCCTACGCATTTTCCAGCAGAATGAGAAGACCGAGTTTCTGGGAAATCAATCCGGTACGGAATATCTTGACGGAAAATAATTACACCCAAAACAATCCTTTCGTAAAAGCATCTTCCACATACAATCAGGAACTGACCTATATGTTTAAAAACTCGTATTTCCTGATTCTGAATCACTCATTAGTTAAAGACCAAATCACGGAAGTTCCGTTGCAGAGAGATATTGTGAAAAACGGAATTACCTACAAAGAACTGCGGTACATAAGAACCAATTTCGGCGACAAACAAGAAATGTCTGCAAGTTTGGGAATCAATAAATCATTTTTTAAAGACTATTTTACCACGAATTTCAACATCGGAGTTCAGCACAATATCAACAACGGAAGTTTGAGCATAGATCCTACAACAGGAGATATTTTTCCGGAATATGCGAACAAAACCGGTTCCACAAGTTTCGTCATCCAAACCAATAATACGATTCGTTTGGACAAAGCAAAAACGTGGTTTTTCGGGATTAATTATTTCTATGTTGATAAACAGCAGATTGAATTGGGAATGCTCAAAAATCTTTCGAGTCTTGATTTTAATTTGAAAAAAATATGGAGCAGCTGGACTTTTGCACTTGATTTGCGGGATATTTTAAGCACCAATATTGTGGAAGTAGAAGATTACCAACAAAACGGAAATTACAATTATATCCATCGAAATAATTATAACAAAAGGTACAGTGTAAGCATCGTTTATAATTTCGGAAACCAGAAAGTGAAAAAAGTAAGAAACATAGAAAACGCAGCCGATGAGATAAAAAACAGAACGAGATAAAAAAATCATTCAGCTAAATTTCAACTTACACAGTTCGTGAAATACTACAAAAAAACCTGCTAATCAGCAGGTTTTAATGTTTATATGAAATTATTTCAGTTTCTTCTTTACACTTATTTCTTCATAGACTTCCAAAATATCTCCAACTTCGATATCATTGTATCCTTTGATGTTCAAACCACATTCGTAACCTTTTGTTACTTCCTTTACATCATCTTTGAATCGTTTCAGGCTTTCAAGTTCACCATCAAATTTTACAATGCCATCTCTCAGCAGTCTGATTTTCGAATTTCTGGTAACTTTTCCTGAAAGAACCATACATCCTGCAATAGAACCTACTTTTGATATTTTGAAAACTTCGCGGATTTCTACATTTCCGATTACCTGTTCTTTGATTTCCGGAGAAAGCATTCCTTCCATTGCTTCTTTTACCTCATCAATTGCTGCATAGATTACAGAGTAAGTTCTGATTTCGATTTCTTCCTTGTCTGCTAAATCTTTCGCATTTGCTCCTGCTCGTACGTTGAAACCAATCATAATCGCATCGGAAGCTACTGCCAAAAGAACATCGGATTCCGTAATCTGACCAACTCCTTGATGGATAATTTTCACACTGATTTCTTCCGTTGACAAACTTTGCAACTGATCTGAAAGTGCTTCTACAGAACCATCCACATCTCCTTTAAGAATAATATTCAACTCTTTGAAATCTCCGAGAGCAATACGTCTTCCGAGCTCGTCCAAAGTAAGGTGTTTTTTTGTTCTGATGGATTGTTCACGTTGTAATTGTTCTCTTTTTACCGCAATAGATTTCGCTTCTCTTTCATCTTCAAAAACCCTGAATTTGTCTCCTGCAGTCGGTGCTCCATCCAATCCTAAAA
>CAYSQR010000124.1:0-6384 GCA_964433195.1 uncultured Kaistella sp.
TTAGTTACAATAGGATGTAGAAACAATAGCTCACAAGACAATGAATTTCATGCAGTATTACCGCCAGAAACACAAACCGGAGCAAACACTTTTGGCGTAACCATAAACGGTAAAGTATATGTGCCGAGAGACCCAACCGGAGTTAGTGTAGGACCAACTGCTAAAGGAATGATCTTTTGGAGATCGCCTGATGACCAACATATTTATGATGAACTGGAAGTGAAAGATGGTGCAAGTTCAGTAGGTTTCCAAATGATTATTCATTTACAGAATTTATTTCAAACAGGTCAAGGAGAATATATGTTGGAGAAAAGTAATTTTCATAATGGGATTGACAGTACACCCAACAATCACATCTACTTTAAAATCTGGGATAATAATATCAGTAATTATGCTTATTATGGTTCTGTTGAAAAACAAGGATTAATAAAAGTAACAAGATATGATTTTGCTAATAGAATTTTTTCAGGAATTTTTTCAGGAAAATTTGTTCGTTATGACAATCCCAATGATTTTATAACAATTACTGATGGGAGGTTTGATATTAATTGGAACACTTTACAAAGCCACCCATTTCCATAAATTTAAAATAACCATTCAAAATTAATTTTAACCCCAATTTCCAGATTATGAAAAAATATTTATTATTCTTGTTTTATGTCTTCAACAAACTTTTATAAAAGCTCAAGACAATCCAACCATTCAGCAGACAGAGCAATTGCCCGATTGGTCTATAATGCTGTCTGATCTGGATACCTCTCAGATTACTTCAGGCATATTAATCGATAAAGTAACCTCTTTTGCCAATCTGATAAATTATAACACTCCTGAAAACAACTACTCACACAGCATTCATTTTAATCAGGCGTTGAGTGAGCTGTATCGTGCTTCAGAAGAAACGAGTTTTATGAGTGCATCCTCATTAGTGAACCAGATCCGCCTGTAATTTTAAGTAATTCCATAGATGTAGGCATAATCAATACCACATTTCACAAGCTTAACTTTAATGAAGAAAATCCTTCTGCGGGTGGTGTTACTTTTAACCCAACCACAGGTAGATATGTTCCCGTTGCAGAACAGCCTGCTTTTATCGGCAAAAAAATTTCAATCGTTTCTCCTTTGAAAGAATTCGTTACAGGAAGCAGTTTTGTATTTAATTTCAAAAACAGTTTAATTTTCAACAATGCCACAACTGCCATTAAAAATTTAACGGTTGATTTTGATGATGGGGATCCCGCATCCTTGGTTATTTCCAATAACACCATCGTTATACCTTCAAAAACGGTAAATTATACAGGTACAGGAGCAAAAACATTGAAATTTACACTTACTTATTCAGACGATACCACATTAGTAACTTATGCTTATGTGTATGTAAATTACAAATCGGATGAGCAATCTTATGCTCCCAATAATGCAAATGATCCTTGCTATGAATTATTAAAAGACAAAGGGGTTTTCACGTCAACCATTCCATTTCAGGGCTATACGGAAAGTTCACCGGTATATGGAAAAACAGAGTATACTATTTTTTACGGAAATAACAATACTGCTAAGCAAATGTTAAAACCCATCATTGTTGTAGATGGTTTTGACCCGAAAGACAAAAGGAAAGTGCAGGATTGCGATTGCGAAAATGACACCACTCCTGCTCCGAATAATTGCAGATTAAATAACTCAGATGTTACGATTAGTTGGTTTCCTTTTCGTATTACCATTACATTCAACCCTTTAAAGCACGAATCTTTGGAGGATTTGATGAATTATAATGTAGATGGACAGCCTGTTAATTTAATTGATAAACTACGTGCAAAAGGATACGATGTTATTGTAATCAACAATCCAACCTACAAAACAACAAACACAGCAGGACAAACCGTAACCGTAGACGGCGGTGCAGATTATATAGAACGCAACGCGATGACCCTAGTTTCTTATATGCAATATATCAAAACACAACAAAATATTGCAGGAAGCACAGAAAATTTAGTTTTAATCGGACCAAGTATGGGAGGGCAGATTACACGCTATGCTCTTGCTTATATGGAGAAAAAATTTGCAGAAACCAATGATCCTGTTTGGAAACATAATGCCCGTTTATGGGTAAGTGTGGACAGTCCTCATTTAGGTGCAAATATTCCTGTAGGTGCACAAGCAAATATTTGGTTTTTAGCGGAGGGATTAGGAAAAGAAGAGGCAAAAATACAATACTATGAAGAATTGAATTCGGTTGCAGGGAAACAACAGATTATCAGCCAGCTTAAAAACGCAAGAGAAACCGGTTATTTAAACGGGAACAGTTTTTTTACAACTTATTATAATAATCTGAATTCTAATGGAGTTGCAGGTTCGGGAGGTTATCCTGTTTCTACCAATACCTTTAGAAAAATAGCAATGGTAAACGGTTCATTAACCGGGAAAAAAGATGCTTCCGAACAACAAACATTCTTATATATGAGAGGATATATAAGAGGTTTATGGCCTTTTCAAAGTTCAACAATTACCTTATTAAGATTGCAGGATAATTTTATGCCCACATCGGGACAAACAGGAACCGTTTTCAAAGGCGATGGGCAGAATAGTACTTTTAATATTGGTTTTAACCATTGGTATATTAATTTTTCACATCCAAGATATGAATTAAAAGTCAACAACAATAGTATTAAAGGAAGTCTGGATGTTGTTCCCGGTGGATATTTCAAAACCGCCAAATACATACAGGAAGCTGTTTCAAAAGGATTAAGAGAAGCTGATGTAAGGCAAGAAACCAGAGATTATATTGAAAATCATTCTTTCATTCCTACCTTTTCCGCTCTTGGTCATTTGCAGCCATATCAAAACTGGGGTAATCCGCTAAACTTTAATTTAGCTTGTTCCACAAACAAACTTACCCCTTTTGATAGTTATTTTGGAGCAGCAAATAATACAGAACATACCTCTTTTACAAAAGAAAGTGTGGATTGGCTGATGAAAGAATTGGATGGTGAACCACAATCTCCTTGGTTTCCAATCGAGGCTTCTCAATTCATTGGTTCAAATACGATTTGCGTCAATTCTGTCTCCGAATATATATTTCCAGATCCCTGTAAACTTCCAAGCAACGTAACTTGGTCACTCAGCAATACCAATGCACAAATCTTCTCATCAACAGGAAATTCGGTTACTTTAAAAGGTTTGAGCAGTGGCTCTGTAATTCTTACAGCAACTTTCCAAAACAATCAAACCCTCACTAAAAAAATCTGGATAGGAATACCATCTTTTACTATCGAACCTGCTGATAATAATACGAATTACGTAACCTTCTATGCGAAAACCGGCAATTTTTCATTTGAAGAAATGGGAGTACCGCCATCCAATGTTGTTTGGCGAAGATTAGATAACGGGCAAACAAAAACCGGATACTCTTACTTCGCTCATGCACCGGGTTACAATTGGAGCTTCAATGTAGAGGTAAAAGCAACCAACGGTTGCGGTACATTTACAACTTATGCTACCATCACTCCGCCACCACCACCAATTTGCGACACCTATTTATTGGCAAAAGAAGGAATTTCAGATAATTATGTTGTCTTAAAACAAGTTGATCCAGAATGTGCCAACAATGCTAATCAGGCAGAAAGCTATGAGATTACGGTAGCAAATAGTATGGGTGTAATTTTGGTTTCAAAAAAAGGAAGAGCTTTCAATTTACAAGGATTTTCCACAGGAACCTATATTGTAAACATAAGAAAAGGAAACAATACGGTTGTAAATCAAACTTTGATTAAACACTAATATGCTTATAATGAAGATGAATAAACAGACAGAAATTTCTGTCTGTTTTTATGCAATTACTTTCCATCTAAATTGGTTTAACATTTAGACAATATAATTTAGTACATTTGTCATAGACAAAATTAATTGATATGAATATTCAGCAATTGGAATATTTGATTGCCGTTGATAAATATAAACATTTCGGAAATGCCGCTCAAGCGTGTTTTATTACACAACCGACATTAAGTGCGATGATTCAAAAGTTTGAAGACGAGATGGATGTGAGGATTTTTGACCGCACAACTCATCCGATTCGTACAACCGACATCGGTGCAGAAATAATCGTTGAAGCCAGAAAAGTAATAGATTCTATAAATGAACTGAAAAATAAAGCGAGCTTGCTGAACAATGTTTTGGCGGGGAAAATGAACTTGGGAATTATCCCGACCGTTTCGGGTTTTATTTTACCAACAGAAATTTTCGATTTCCTGAAAAACAATCCGAAAATTGAACTGAACGTAAAGGAAATGACAACGGAAAATATCATTAAAGCACTGAAAAGCGGCGAACTTGATGCGGGAATTATTTCCACTCCGTTTTCTGCAGCCAATGAGTTTTATCACGATTTTTTGTTTAATGAAGAACTGATGTTGTATTCCACAGATGAAGATCAGAAGCAGGAAAAAGACAGCTTTGTCGTTCCCGAGGAAATTGATGTACAGAAAGTCTGGCTTTTAGAAGAAGGAAATTGCCTCAGAACCCAGTTTGAAAATATTTGTGAACTTCGGGAAAACACGATGAAACCGAAGAATCTTGAATTTGTAGCTTCCAACATCAATACCTTAATTCAAATAGTTGATAAGTTGGGAGGAATAAGTATTCTTCCGGAACTCGCCATAGAACAATTAGCTGAAAATCAGAAAGATAAAATAAAAAGATTTAGGAAGCCATTTCCTTATCGGGAAATCTCACTGATTTATTATAAACCAACTTATAAACAGAAAATTTTAGACGAACTTATCACTTTTGTAACCAATTCACTTCACAAAAGATTAAACTATTACAAAAATCCCGAAGATTTTGTAGGCGTGAAACCACAATGATTTTAATGAATAAATAAATTTTGTTATTCGGTAAATAGTCTTTAAATTTGCAAACGAATATTTTCGAGGAAAAATTTGTACTGATTGCAACCTCCATAAAAAATGCTAAAACAGATTTTCTCTTTTAGTTTCTTTTGCAATTATCATCTTTATCCTCATTAAATTAATAAAAAAACAAAAGGAATATGTCTTATTTATTTACCTCAGAATCAGTTTCAGAAGGACATCCGGACAAAGTAGCCGATCAGATCTCCGATGCTTTAATCGACCATTTTCTGGCAAATGATCCCAATTCGAAAGTTGCCTGCGAAACTCTGGTTACAACAGGACAAGTTGTTTTGGCAGGAGAAGTGAAATCTACCGCATATCTTGATGTGCAGGATATTGCCCGAAAAGTAATCAACAAAATCGGTTATACGAAAGGAGAATATATGTTCAACGGAGATTCTTGCGGTGTAATTTCTGCAATTCACGAGCAATCTCCCGATATCAATCAGGGAGTTGACCGTGCAAAAGAAAATGCAGATTTTGAAACCAGAGCAAATCTGCAAGGAGCAGGAGATCAGGGAATGATGTTCGGTTATGCAACCAACGAAACCGAAAATTATATGCCGCTTGCTCTGGATTTGGCACATACCATTTTAAAGGAACTTTCGGAATTGCGAAAAGAAAACAATGCGGTACAATATCTTCGTCCCGATGCAAAATCACAAGTAACCATCGAATATTCCGATGATCATAAACCGATAAGAATAGATTCTATCGTGGTTTCCACACAGCACGATGATTTCGGAAGCGAAGAAGCGATGCTTGCAAAAATCAGAAAAGATATCATCGAAATTCTTATTCCGAAAGTGAAAGCGAAACAAAAAACCGAGATACAGGAATTGTTCAACAATCAGATAAAATACCACATCAATCCAACCGGAAAATTCGTTATCGGCGGTCCACACGGAGATACAGGTTTGACAGGAAGAAAAATTATCGTAGATACTTACGGAGGAAAAGGTGCACACGGAGGAGGTGCGTTTTCTGGGAAAGATCCTTCCAAAGTGGACAGAAGTGCAGCTTATGCAGTTCGTCATATCGCCAAGAATCTTGTTGCAGCAGGAGTTGCAGACGAGGTTTTGGTGCAGGTTTCTTACGCCATCGGTGTTGCAGAACCGTGCGGATTGTACATCAATACTTACGGAACTTCAAAAGTTGATTTGCACGATGGAGAAATTGCGAAAAAAGTGCAGAAAATTTTTGATTTAAGACCTTATGCAATTGAGCAGAATCTGAAACTCCGAAATCCGATTTATCAGGAAACTGCTTCTTACGGACATATGGGAAGAGAATCTTATATCGCCGATAAAACTTTCAGCAAAGGAAACGGCGAAACATTGACAATAAAGGATTTGGAATTCTTCACTTGGGAAAAACTCGATAAAGTAGAAGAAATCAAAAAAGAATTTAATCTTTAAATAAGAATTAAAGTAAATAACAACTGCTTTTTCAGAATGATTAAGCAGTTTTTTTTAAC
>CAYSQR010000125.1:0-5264 GCA_964433195.1 uncultured Kaistella sp.
TGTACCAATTCATCTTACGAAGATTTATCAAGAGCAGCTTCTATTGTGGAAGATGCTTTCGCAAAAGGAGTGAAACCAAAAGCGATTTTGGGAATTAATCCCGGTTCTGAGCAAGTGAAATTCACTGCCGAAAGAGACGGCTTTTTGGATTCTTTCAGAAAATTTGAGAATGCAAGAATCTTTACCAATGCTTGTGGACCGTGCATCGGACAATGGGACAGAGAAGGTTCGGAAAAGGCAGAGAAAAATTCCATCATTCATTCATTCAACAGGAATTTTGCGAAAAGAGCAGACGGAAATCCGAATACTCACGCTTTCGTGGCTTCGCCGGAAATGGTTGCAGCAGTGGCAATTTCGGGGAGATTAGATTTTAATCCGATTACCGATACTTTAACTAATGAAGCTGGAGAACAAGTGAAACTCAACGAACCAAGTGGATATGAACTTCCTTCAAGAGGTTTTGCTGTGGATGACAATGGTTATCAAGCTCCGTCGGAAGATGGTTCTTCCGTTGAGGTGAAAGTAAGCCCGACTTCGGACAGACTTCAGCTGTTGGAAGAATTTCCAGCTTGGGACGGATTAAATATTACAGGAGCAAGAGTTTTAATCAAAGCTTTCGGAAAATGTACAACCGATCATATTTCTATGGCAGGACCTTGGTTGAAATACCGAGGACACCTCGATAATATCTCAAATAATATGTTGATTGGTGCAGTAAACGCATACAATATGGAAACGAATTCTGTGAAAAACGAATTATCCGGAGAATATGACGAAGTGCCAAAAGTTGCAAGAGCTTACAAAGCAACGGGAATTGCTACTATTGTTGTAGGTGACGAAAACTATGGTGAAGGTTCTTCCAGAGAACACGCTGCAATGGAACCGAGACATCTCGGTGTAAAAGCTGTTTTGGTAAAATCTTTCGCAAGAATCCACGAAACAAATCTGAAAAAACAGGGAATGCTTGGTTTAACTTTTGCCGACAAAGCAGATTATGATAAATTCCGCGAAGATGATGTGGTAAACTTTTTAGATTTAGACCAGTTTGCTCCGGAAAAACCGTTGACTTTGGAATTGGTTCATTCCGACGGAGCAAAAGATATTATCCTTACCAATCACACTTACAACGAACAACAGATTGATTGGTTCAAAGCAGGTTCTGCACTGAATCTGATTAAGAAAATGGAGACGAATTAAGTTTTATCTTTCTTCAAACATAAAAACTACTCAAAAAATGGGTGGTTTTTTCGTGTCTTAAAATTAATTATTCGTGAAATTTTCAGAGGACGTACTCAAAATATTTCTTTAAAACCAAAAGAGAGATTAGGTTTTCGACATTTTTGTTATTGAATTTTGCTCTGTATTCTTTCGCATTTTCAATGATTTCTTTGGCTTCATTGGGATGTTCTATATAATAATGAAGTTTTTCTTCGAGATTATTGTAATCTTCATCAATACAAATATAATGTTCATCGGGCTTCAATGTTCCTTCCATATACCACGTTTCCATTTTGAGAGGCGGAGAAACCGCAATGGAATTGGAGGACATAATCCATTTCAGATTGGTTGCAACATCGTTTCCTTCAAGACTTAGAATGAATTTATATTTCAAATGTTCTCCGATGGAAATTTTTGGCTTTATCCAATCGGGATTTCCGCCGCCTTTGTTTACCTGACCTAAATCGCAAATAGGATTTTCAAAATATTTTTCATAAAACTTTATTCTATGTTCTTGAAAAATTCCGCCTCGTCCAATCATCACATTTTTCTTTTCGGAATAATCTATATTATCACAAATGGAAGTGAAATGTCTTGCTTTATCCAGATTCAGCAAAATATTATTTTCATTATTTCCGCGAATCGGTCGACTTTTGGTAATCATCGGAAAATGAAGAATCGTATTCACATCGCCGAAAGCATAATCAATAAAATTGTCTTTAGGAAAATATCTTGCATATTCATAAGTGTCAAAATAATACGCTTTTGGCTTTTTCGGTTTTAATAAATCTCGGATTCTTGTTCCATAATGCTTTACGGTAACAGCTTCGCTGATTTTATTGAAATAATCTGTTCTTCTTTCTGCTTCTTTCAATTCTTCCTTTGAAATGATTTTGTAAAGCTCATCAATCTTTTTGTCATAAGATTTTACAGGAAGTATCCCTCTCGAAAAACCGTTGATATAGTACAATAATTTATTTTGCTTTTTTATTTTTGTCATTTAAAATCCTGCTTTGATAATCAGTATCAAATTGCAGACGACCAAAAATAATGGCGGACATCACGTTTATTATGTTAATTTCCGTATATTCGCATACGATATCTGTATAAAATAATACACAATATGAATAAGATAGGATTCAATATCAGGAAACTGAGAGAATCAAAAGGATTTTCTCAGGAGTATATGGCAAATGTTTTGGACATCAGTCAAGCGTCTTATGCAAGATTGGAAAACGAAGACACCAAAGTAACAGTGGACAGATTGTATAAAATTTCTGAAATATTAGAAACCAGCATTATTGATTTTTTTGATGCGGATAAGATTTCCATTCAGACTCAAAATAATTATGAAGGTTCTTACGGATTGGTACAGAATCTTACCATCGAAAACAAAGAAATTTACGAAAAACTCTTGAAATCCAAAGACGAGCAGATTGCTTTGCTTACGAAAATGATGGAGAAAAATTTTAAATGATTTTCTTCTAATCTTCACAAACCTCCCAAATCTTATCATTTTCAGGAACTTTTGCAATAATTTCAATGTTTTCTTTCGTTACGGGATGAACAAATTCTAATTTTCTGGCGTGAAGCGAAATTCCGCCATCTTGGTTGGAACGTGGTGAACCATATTTCAAATCGCCTTTTATCGGAACTCCGGTTTTGGAAAGCTGCGCACGAATCTGATGATGACGACCGGTTTCCAAATCAATTTCCAGAAGCTGATAATTATCTAAAATCTTGATTATTTGATAATTAAGAATGGATTCTTTCGCACCTTCTGTCGGTTTTGTAAAAACGGTGGCTTTATTGTTTTTCTCGTTTTTTTTCAGATAATGTACCAGTCTTTGATTTTTCGGAATCATTTCTTTCGGAACTATCGCCCAATATGTTTTTTTGATTTCTCGGTTTTTTACCATTTGTGTTAAACGAGAAAGAGCTTTTGAAGTTTTGGCGTAAATTACCAATCCGGAAGTTGGTCGGTCAATCCTGTGAACCAATCCGAGAAAAACATTTCCGGGTTTTTTGTCTCTTTTTTTGATGAAGTTTTTAATTAAATCCAGCAAGGACAAATCACCGGTTTTATCTCCCTGAACAAGTTGTCCCACTTTTTTGTTGATGACCAGAAGATGATTGTCTTCATAAACGATTTGTTCCTGCATTGCTGAAAATTACGATTTCAAAATTACGGTAAAAAAAAAAAGAATTTCCCAATCCTTCAAGGTTTTTAAAACCTTGAAGGATTAATATAATTTTTTAAAAAAATCTTCTGAGAATCAAAAGCAACATCATCTAAATTGATTTCAGAAATTTTTAACCAAACCTCTTCGGAGATTTCAGAAAGTTCCAAATTTACCTCAAACTTTTCCGAAACTTCATATTCATAAAACAAATCCAAAGTATTGTAACGGATGTTTTTATATTCGTAAACATTGGGTAAACTTCCAAGATATTTCAGTTTTGCACTATCAACTTCTATTTTCATTTCCTCGAAAAGTTCACGAACACAGGTTTGTTCTGCACTTTCTTTCGGGTCTGCAAATCCTCCCGCCAAATCCAGCTTTCCTTTTTTCGGTTCTTGGTTTCTTTTGGTGAAAAGAATTTCGTCGCCACATTTTATTAAAACCGCAACTGCACCTGCAATATTATGATACAGAACATAATCGCAATCGGAACAGTTCCATTTTTTTTCACCATCCCAGTTTAAAGATTGATGACCGCATTTCGGGCAGAATTTCAGATTTTCCATTTATGATTTATTTCTCGGATGATGTTTTAGGATTACTTCCCGCAATTCTTCGTTTTCTAAATGCGTGTAAATCTCGGTTGTCGTGATGCTCGAATGTCCCAACATTTCCTGAATGTACCGCAAATCTGCACCGTTTTGCAAAAGATGGGTCGCAAAAGAATGCCGGAAAGTATGTGGAGAAATTTTCTTTTTCACATCGGCTTTTACGGCAAGTTCTTTAATGATGATAAAAACCATCACTCTCGACATTGCGGAACCACGGTTGTTCAGGAACAGAATATCTTCATATTTTTTGTTGATTTTGGAATAGGAACGAACGGACTTGATGTAATCTTTGATAAGTTCTGAGGTATAAATTGCCAAAGGAACAAAACGGATTTTATCGCCTTTTCCGTCAACTTTCAGATAGGATTCTTTGAAATTGATATTTGATATTTTCAGACCGGTGAGTTCCGAAACACGCAATCCGCATCCGTAAAGAACTTCAATCATACAGTGGTTTCTTTTTCCTAAATCTGTAGAAACATCAATGGCTTTGGTCATTTTCTCCACTTCATCGAAACTGAGTGTATCGGGAAGATAAAGTCCTAATTTCGGAGCTTCGATGAGTGTTGCAGGATTATCTTGCCGCACTTCATCATCCAGTAAATATTTAAAAAAAGTTTTGATGGAAGAAATCCATCTTGCCTGAGTTCTTTCGCTGATTTTTTCTTTGGAAAGCTGAAAAAGATATTCCTGAATATTCTCGTAAGAAATTTCGAGCGGAGTTGTATTTTCGAGTTCAGATTCCGCATAATCACGGAGTTTTCTGAGGTCCCTCAAATAAGAATCGAGGGTATTATCCGAAAAATTTCTTTCAAATTTCAGGAAATTTTCAAAATCTTTAATTTTTTCATTCCACGTCATCTGCATTTTATTCTAAATCCTTTAAAGAAATTTTCTGGATTTCTATGCCGTGACTTTTCAGGAAATCTATTCCGTCATTATCAGAATATTCGTCAACATAAACCACTTTTTTTATCCCCGATTGCAAAACGAGTTTGCTGCATTCTTTGCACGGAGATAAAGTGAGGTACAAAGTGGCATCTTTCGCAGATTGTGTGGAACCGGCTAATTTCAGTATTGCATTTGCTTCGGCGTGGAGAACAAACCAGTGTGTATTTCCCGATTCGTCTTCGCAGCAGTTTTCAAATCCGGAAGGTGTCCCGTTGTAACCATCGGAAATAATCATCCTGTCTTTTACAATTAATGCACCTACTTGTTTTCTTTTGCAATAGGAAAGTTTCTCCCATTCTTT
>CAYSQR010000125.1:5274-6353 GCA_964433195.1 uncultured Kaistella sp.
CGAACTTGTTGTAATGTTTTTCCATTTAAGGATTTTAGAATTTGGTAATTGGTATCTTGTATCTTAAATCTAATGTCTTGAATCTAAAAAGCAGGTTTTCTTTTTTCCAGAAATGCGGCAACTCCTTCTTTCTTGTCTTCCATTTCAAAGAGTTCTCCGAAAGATTTTATTTCGGTTTCAAAACCGTTTTCTTTATCTGATTGATTTACAGCGATAATTGCTTTCGAGATTCCCATCGGTGAATTAAGGGAAATGATATTTGCTAATTCTTTGGTTTTCGGCAGAAGTTCTTCCAAGCTGAAAACTTCGTTTACCAAACCTATTTCTTTGGCTCGTTGTGCAGGAATCATTTTTGCGGAAAAAATCAATTCGTTGGCTAAACCTTTTCCTACTAATTTTGGTAATCTTTGTGTTCCGCCGTATCCGGGAATTAATCCCAAAGTAACTTCGGGAAGTCCCAGTTTTGCATTTTCTGATGCGTAACGAATGTGGCAAGACATTGCCAATTCTAATCCGCCGCCAAGAGCAAAACCGTTGATTGCCGCAATCACGGGTTTATTGAAATTTTCAATTTTATCGAATAAAATCTTTTGTCCGTTTCGGGAAAGTTCTTCTGCTTTTTCTGCTCCGAAATCCGAAAATTCTTTAATATCTGCACCTGCAACAAAAGATTTTTCTCCGCTTCCCGTGATAATTACTGTTCTGTAATTTTTGTCGGAAGAAATTCTGCCGAGAACCTCACTCAGTTCCGAAATCGTTTTTGCATTCAGTGCATTCAGACTTTGCGGTCGGTTGATGATAATTATGGCGGTTTTGTTTTCGGTTTCGAGGATGATATTTTCGTAAGACATTTTAGGATAATTTATTCCTGTCAAATTTATTAAAAATAATGACAATATGCAGAAATATAAGAAACTTCAATTCCCTGATTACAATCGTACTTTTTCTTAAAAAACATCTTAACTTTATCACAATATTAAAACGCCAAATTATGAAACATTTATTTTTTACACTTCTTATTGGTTTAGTTACAATAGGATGTAGAAACAATAGCTCACAAGACAATGAATTTCATGCAG
>CAYSQR010000126.1:0-6204 GCA_964433195.1 uncultured Kaistella sp.
TGCATTTTTGAAGATTTCATAAGGATAAACTTTTTCTACACTTTTATCGCCATTAATTTCTGAATTTAATTGGTCAACTGCTGCTTTTCCTGTTCCTGTAACCGATTGATAAGTAGAAACGACTACTCTTTTCAGTCCATATTTTTTATGTAAAGGATTCAGAACCATTACCAACTGAATCGTGGAACAATTCGGATTTGCGATGATTTTGTCTTCTTTGGTTAAAACATTGGCGTTGATTTCGGGAACGACGAGTTTTTTAGTTACATCCATTCTCCAAGCGGAAGAATTGTCGATTACGGTAGTTTCTGCTTCGGCGAATTTCGGGGCAAATTCCAATGAGGTGGTTCCTCCTGCTGAAAACAGGGCGATTTCGGGTTTCATATCAATTGCTGTCTGCATCGAAACAACGGGATATTCTTTTCCTTTAAAGTTAATTTTTTTCCCGACCGATTTTTCCGATGCTACGGGAATGAGCTCTGTAACCGGAAAATTTCTTTCCTCCAAAACTTTCAGCATAATCTGACCAACCATTCCGGTTGCACCTACAACTGCGACTTTCATTATAAATGATGATTGATAATTGATTTATTAAAAAACTACTTTTAAAACTTTGTCAAAGTTAATCATCAAACTGCATAAAACTTTGACAAAGTGCAAAGTGATTTATCCGAAAACTTTTGTCCAAGGAAATGCAAAAACAAAAAGTGCAATGGCAACCAAAGCGAGGGAAATCACAGGAACTGACAATTTCTCGCTTGTTTTTATCTTTTTGTTTACAACGGTCATCAAAATTGCAGCAATAAGCATCGAGAAAGGATGCTCGATATAAGAAAATCTTAAATCTGCATTTTTCATCAATCCTCCCATTCCGATTTGATTAATGACGTTCATAAATCCCGAAGTGAAGAAAAGCATAATTATTCCCAGCAAAAACTGAATGTGGAAAAATACCATCGTGAAAAGGGAAGATTTTTTCAATAATTTCGAAATCCTTCCGGAATTCCCGAACATTGCCAAAAGCAATGAAACAAGGAAAACGGCAACCAATAATAGAATTAAGTACCCGAAACCTTTATGGGCTTCTAAAATAATTTTTGCAATGTCCATAATTAAATTTTTTTTGTTAAAGGCAAAGATAAAAAAATCCCGATGATTCGTCGGGATTTTGAATTATTTAAAACAGAACGATTTTAGAATTTGAAAATAGTTAAAAAATAGAGCATTAATTGTGATTAAAATTCATTCTTTTACCGCTTTCAAACTCAAATCAATATTCTTTGCAGAATGCGTTAAAGCACCTGCTGAAATAAAATCTACTCCGGTTTGAGCAATTTTCTGGAGCATATCTCTTGTAATTCCTCCGGAAGCTTCGCTTTCGCATTTCCCATTGATGAGCTGCACTGCTTTTGCCATTATAGGAACATCCATATTATCGAGCATTATTCTGTCTGCACCGGATTTTATGGCTTCTTCTACCTCTTCCAGATTTCTGGTTTCCACTTCTATTTTTAAAGGTTTTTTCAATTTCTTCACGTAATCTTTTGCCATTTTCACGGCATTGGTAATGCTTCCGTTGTAGTCGATGTGGTTGTCTTTCAGCATAATCATATCATATAAACCGTATCTGTGATTGGTTCCTCCACCAATTGAAACTGCCCATTTTTCGCAGATTCTGAAATTCGGCGTAGTTTTTCGGGTGTCGAGAAGTTTGGTTTTCGTTCCCAATAATCTGGAATCCCAATCGTGGGTTAAAGTTGCAATTCCGCTCATTCGCTGCATACAGTTCAAAACCAATCTTTCAGTAGAAAGTATGGAACGTGCGCTTCCTGTAACGATAAACGCAATATCGCCTACTTTTGCAGTTTCTCCATCTTTGATAAAGGTTTCTATTTTTAAATTTTTATCAAATTGTTTGAAGATAATTTCTGCCAATTCAACTCCCGCCAAAATACAGTCTTCTTTTACCAAAAGTTTTGCTTTTTGCTGCAAATCTTTCGGAATCGTAGAAAGCGTAGAATGATCTCCGTCTTGAATGTCTTCTTCTAATGCGTTTTTAATAAAATTTTTCAGGGCTTCTTTGGTAATGTAAGGAGGTTTTTTCATTGTTTAAAATTAAAGAAACCTTGAAGGTTTTGAAAACCTTCAAGGTTTGGATTGAGTTAAATATCTTTTGCAATTCTTTTATTATTTCTCGACCATTCGCTCCACGAACCCACATAAAGATTCGGGATTTTGAAACCTGCATAATCCAAAGCGAGTAAAGTGTGACAAGCAGTAACTCCTGAACCACAATGGATTGCAATATTTTCTGATGAAATGTTTTTAAAGATTTCGGAATAAATTTTATGTAAAGTTTCCGGGTTTTTGAAAGTGCCGTCTTCGTTGAGATTTTCTTTGAAAGGTAAATTAATCGCTCCCGGAATATGACCTGCAATTTCGTCGATAGGTTCTGTCTTTCCGTCGTAACGGTCTTTTTCCCGAACATCAATAACTAAAAAATTAGGATTTTCAGCGTTTTCTTCAATGAAATTAATGTCCACTTTCGGCAATTTCCATTCTTTGAAATCTAATTTTTCAGCTTTTTGGGGATGAATAATATTTGAATTTATAGGAAATCCTTTTTTTTCTGCTTCCTGAATTCCTCCATCCAAAACCTGCACTTTTTCAATTCCGGCAGATTTCAGCATCCACCAAAATCTTGCGGCTGCGTTTGCTCCGTTTTTATCATCGTAAATAATGACGTGCGAATTTTCATCAATTCCTAAATTCTGCAAAACTTCCGCAAATTTTTCGGGACTTGGTAACGGATGTCTTCCTCCGTTTTTTGCATTTTCGGGGATTTCGGCTAAATCATCATTCAAATCCACATATAAAGCACCTTGAAGATGTTTCAGAAGGTAATTTTCTCTAGAAGCATTTCCGCTTCCTGCATCAATGATTACTAAATTTTCTTTGTTTAAATTCAGCAATTCTTCGGGTTTTATGATGGGTGAAAGTTTCATTTTTTTGTTGATTGATTTTATTTCCGGCATTTAAAACAAAAGTAAGAAATATTAGGAGATCAGTTTTTTTGCAAAAACAAAAACCACTTTTTTGAGCGTGTTAAAAAGGTTTAATTTTTTTAATTAAACGATTTCAATTCTTTTCCCCAAAATATTGATAAATCTGAAAAAAGTGGCAACACTTGGCGTGATTAATCCTTTTTCCAAACGGGAAATGTAGGCTTTGTCGGTTCCTGTTTTTTCCGCAAGTTCAGCTTGGGTAAGCTTTGCGGATTTTCTTGCATCCAATAAAATTTGGGATGTGTAGAAAGCATAAGCTTCTTCTTCAAATACGGCTCTTTCGGGGGTTCCGTCTTTACCATATTTTCGATCCAGAACTTCGCTATAATTTGTTATTTCGCTTTTTGTATTCATAATATTCATTTTTAATTCTGACTGCTTTTTCAATTTCTGCTTTTGGTGTTTTTTGAGATTTTTTCTGGAAGCCATTAAATAAAACCACAATATTTCCATCATCGAAAATAAAAAATATGCGGTAAATATTCCCGTTATAAGAAATCCTTAATTCATAAACAGATTCACGAATGAGCTTAATGAACTTTATTGGTAAACGATCTTCTGTTCTTAGCAAAGTAAGGATATAATCAATTTTATTCACTTCTTTTTCAGTAAGCGTTGCAAGAAAATCATTAAAATAATTGCCAAAAACTGTAATTGTTCTTTTCATCTGCAAAGATATTAAAAATTGTATGATATTACAATTTCAATTTTTAGACTTACACAAAATCCTTATTATAAAAAGCGCCCTTGTTTTCTTTCATTTCCAAGGAATGTTTAATGATGAGGTAAGAAATATTCACCAGATTTCTCAGTTCCGAAAGTTGTGGCGAAAGAATGGAATAGTTGTACAACTCGTTTACCGCTTCGAAAATTTCCCGCTGTTTTCTTTTGGCTAATTCCAGTCTTTCGTTGCTTCTCACGATGCTTACCAAATCGCTCATCATTTCCTGCAATTGTCTTCGGAGGTAAGAAACCATCACCATTTCGTCCATCATTTTCATTCCTTCTTCGTTCCATTCGGGAACAGCTTTTAAATCATCGAAATTAAAATCGTTTTCCTGCAAAAGCTCTACGGTTTTCATCGCTGCATTGTGTCCGAAAACTAAACCTTCCAACAAAGAATTTGAGGCTAAACGATTTGCTCCGTGAAGTCCGGAATTGGTGCATTCTCCCACTGCAAAAAGATTTTTTATAGAGCTTTGTCCGTCCATATCCACTACAATTCCGCCCATTAAATAATGACACGCCGGAACTACGGGAATCAGTTGTTTGAAAGGATCGATGCCTTCATCAATACATTTTTGGTAAATATTCGGAAAATGTTCGATGAATTTTTCAGGATTCATTTCGCGGCAATCGAGACCTACATATTCGTCGCCGGAAATTTTCAGCTCGTTGTCAATTGCTCTTGCTACGATGTCTCTTGAAGCCAGTTCTTCACGCTCATCATATTTCTGCATAAATTTTTCTCCGTTTTTCAGACGAAGTTTTGCACCATCGCCACGAACAGCTTCGGAAATCAGAAACAACATTCCGTCTCTTTTTGAAAACAAAGCTGTCGGATGAAACTGGTAATACTGCATATTGGAAACCTTTCCTCTCGCTCTGTGTACGAAAGCGATTCCGTCGCCGGTTGCAATAATGGGATTGGTCGTATTTTTGTAAACGTGACCGGCTCCTCCTGTTGCAACAAGCGTAATTTTTGCTGTGATTTTCTTGATTTTTTTATTTTTTTCATCAAGGATATAAGCTCCGTAACAATCGATTTTATTTTGGTCGAAAACTTTTTCCGGAACGTGGTGCTGCGTAATCAAATCGATGACATAATGATGAGCCAACATTTCGATATTCGGAGATTTGTCAACGGTTGCAAGTAAAGCACGCTCAATTTCCGCACCGGTAATGTCTTTGTGATGTACGATCCGGTTTTCGGTATGACCACCTTCTCTTCCGAGCTTGAAATCTCCGTCATTTTCCATATCGAAATTGGTTCCCCAATCGACTAGTTCCTGAAATCTTGCAGGACCTTCCTTAATTACCATTTCCACAACATCTCTTTTGTTTTCGCCATCTCCTGCTCTCATCGTATCGTCGATATGTTTCTGGAAATTGTCTTTACCGAAATCGGTAACAACAGCAAGTCCTCCTTGAGCATATTTGGTATTGCTTTCATCTTCATCGGATTTTGTTACGATGATGATTTTTGCATCGGGCATTTTTTCTGAAATTTTTATCGCATAAGAAAGTCCGGAAATTCCGGAACCGATTACGAGTACATCTGCTTTTATCATTGAGTTTGTTGAGGTTTAAATTTTGTTGAAATATTAATTCAAGTTTCTTAATTCTTTTTTATTTCATCAAATAGTTTTGCGACTTCAAGAAATTTAGGATCTGCTCCTTTTCCAGTTTGTGGATTGTTTCTAAAAATCACGTTGTATTTCTCACCATCATTTATTTCCATTACATATTGAATACCATCATCAACTGAATTTGAAATGTGAAGATCGAAATTTTGTATTTGATAAGAGTTTAATTTTGATTTAAATTCGTTAAACTTTTCTAAACTAATTTTAGTTTTTGTGGATTTTCTCCTTTTTAAATTTTTAATAATTCTGATTAGATAAATATCATTGTCTCTTTTAACAATTCTTTCAACATTAATTTCACCACTCATTTCTACTAAAGAAGTTAACCGATAAATTTCGATATTTTCTTTTTTTATTTCAGAAATTGTAGGTTCATTTAATTCATAAAGATGTTTTGAAATACCATAATAATCTTCACTTTCATTTGGAAAATATGAGGTGTTTTGTAATGGTTTTGAGAATTCCAATTTTTCAGAATTAACACTTGAACAACTGATTAACATTAATACAGAAGATATTATTGAAAATATAATTGGTTTCATTAAAATAATTTTACTTCTCATATTTAAACAAATAATTTAAATAAATTTAAACAATTTATCATCAGGTTTTCTCACTTTTTTCATTTTCTGAAAAACATCGTCTTCCGCTCTGTAACCTAAAGCCAATGTTACAGAAATTTTTTGAGTTTCGGAATTAATTTCTAAAATGTTATTAATTTTTTCAGGATCAAAACCTTCCATCGGACAAGTATCAACATTTTCCAAAGCGGC
>CAYSQR010000127.1:0-5907 GCA_964433195.1 uncultured Kaistella sp.
GGTTGAATTTTTTTTTATGTCCAACAAAAGAAGTCATTACATCTTTCAAAGAGGTATAGATAAATTTAATTCCGGGAGTATGTTCCAAAAGATAATCGAAACTATCGACAATCACTTTTCCGATAATGAATTTATTACCGAGATAACCGATTAATGTGGTGGTTGCGATGACGATGATAAAAGTAATTCCGGGATAGGTTTTTTCTGAAAGTGCAGGAATAATATTATCAATACTCGAAACAATGTACCAAATAATCCAAACCGTCACAGCAAACGGACCAAGAATCAGCAATCCCTGGAAAAAGGATTTTGCCAAAGTATTGAGATGATGTTCAAAGCGGTCTCTGTTCATTAGTTTTTTGTTTAAAACTTTTAAGATTTTCATTTGAGAAACATCCTAAAATTTCATTTCTGTAAAAATAAGAAATTTCCTAAAACTTCAAGCCTTATATTTTAAACAAAATTTTATCCGTGAATGGTTTCCTTTTTTCCGTAGGATTTGATGATTTCTGCTTCATAATTCAGCCATTCTTCCCATCGTATATTTACTTTTTCGGGATTGCCGAGTTGTCTTGCAAATCCGATGAACGTAGTGTAATGATTGGCTTCGGAAATCATCAGTTCTTTGTAGAAAGTTTTCAGCTCTTCGTCTTTTATGTTTTCGGTAAGAACTTTGAAACGTTCGCAGCTTCTGGCTTCAATCATTGCTGCGAAAAGCATTCTGTCCACAATATAATCTTCGCGGCTTCCTTGTATAATGAATTTGAAAAGTTTCCCCACATAATCGTCTTTTCTTTCTCTCCCAAATTCATAACCACGTTTTTTGATGATTTCGTGTACCTGCTGAAAATGGTCGAGTTCTTCTTTGGCGATTTCCAAAAGTTCGGTTACGATTTCGGGATATTCCGGAAGCATCGTGATTAAGGTAATGGCATTTGTTGTCGCTTTTTGTTCACACCAAGCGTGATCGGTAAGGATTTCTTCGAGATTTCCTTCGGCGATATTTGCCCAACGAGGATCGGTAAGAAGTTTGAGTTTGAACATTTGATTTTTTTTGTGATTATTTCCTGTTCCTCTTCTTTTTCCGTTCGTAAATAACTTCGGTAATTTTTCCACCTATCCACGAAAAAGGAAAGAAGGTAAGGAAAATGCAGATTTTGTAAAAAGTAGGATGATAAGGGAAAATAATAATATCCAGCATTGCAATGAAAAGCAGGATAAATCCTATTAAAATTGCATAAGCAACTTTGGCATATTTTACGATAACGGCAGTTACAACACCACCAAAAGTTGCCCCAATTCCCGATGAAATAAGGAGAGCTACAAAAAAATACGGTTTGTTTTCCATAGATTTCAAAAGAATCCTCCAATGTTGAAACGGAGCATACTCTTCATAAGTAATCCACGAAGAATTCAGTCTTATTCCCAAAGAAATAATGAGTCCCGCAAAAGCAAGACCTACAAAAACCGCAAATGTATTCCGGAGAAAATTCATTATTTAAAACTGATGAGCAATCATTGAAATTTCTATATCCACATTTTTCGGTAAACAGGAAACCTGCACTGTTTCTCTTGCAGGAAAATTTTCCGAATCCAGATAAGAAGCGTATATATCATTCATCACGGCAAAATCGTCCATATTCTTTAAAAAAATCGTTGCTTTCACTACATTTTTGAAAGTCATTCCTGCTTCATTTAAGATTGCTTCCAGATTTTTCATTACCTGATGTGTTTCTTTTTCGATGCCTTCTTCCAGCTTTCCGGTTTCGGAATTTAGGGGAATCTGTCCGGAAATATAGAGGATTCCTCCGGCAAGATTTGCTTGGGAATATGGTCCTATTGCAGCAGGAGCTTTTGAGGTAGAAATGAGTTTTTTCATACGATAAACATTGAACTGTTAGAATCAGCAAATATAAAATTTATTCAGTTAAGCGGGAAAGATTTTTTCAACCATCTCAAATACTCACAAACACTCTCACTCGCAAAATCTTAGAATGGAGCATTCGGTTGGGTGAAACTTCGGTCTTTGTATTTCACGGCATCCTGTAATATATTTGCTTTGATGCCGATGAAGAAATCATAAACCTTGTATTGTCCGAAAGGAATCCAGTTAAAATTAATGGTAAAACTTCTCTGATCACGGGAAAAACCGATTCTTGTATTGGCAATTTGTTTTGTAATTACGTCGTAGTAAAGGTTTCCGTTGAGGTTCCAAAAAGGAGTAAGTTTTATGCTTCCGTCCAAACCTACGGAAGCCATTTTGTTTCCGAATCGGGTAAGACTTTTGGTATAGCTGTATTGTGCATTGATGTTCAATGTCCAAGGTTGCTCGAAACGGGAATAATCATCGTCATCGAAATAATAGTTTTCGTTTCGTATCTCTCCTTTTTTTTGGTATTTTTTTGCATAATCTGTTTTTTCGCCGAAAATTTCGTTGCTCAAAGGATAAGACAATTGTGCACCAAATCCCTGAATACTGAAATGCCCGAAATTTTCTGTCCGGATTCCCATATCTTGCCCCGGTTCAAAGAGAATTTGGTAAGGTTCCAAAGTCAAACTGGTATTCAGATTCAGTTTGTTAAAGAGCGAAGTTTGTCCGCTGAAGCTGAACATCGACCATTTGTGGGAAGGAGCAGCAAAATTATAATTGGTGGAAAAATTCAAACTTTCAAATATCTTTATTTTTTTCACTCCCGTAGAATCGCTTTTAGATTTTACCTTCATTTCCAGATTATTATTAATGCTGAAATTCATTGACTGAACCAATGACGAATTCGGTGAGCCGATAATTCCTCTGTCGAAAATAGAGTAGGGTGTCATTTCTCCACGCTCGTTGTAATAATTTTTATAATACCCAAACTTTGCTTCCGAAAAATCCGGAGCGTAAGTAAACCCGATTTGCGGTGTCATCATATGGCGGATTGCCTGTACCGGAGAATTTTTCTTGAAATTCAACATCCCATAAAGAACCGTCTGCAAACTTGTACTTGTGGAAAATGAGGAATATCCTGCGATTTTTTTATTGAAAGTATCTTCCACTTTATTGGTAATCGGATTGTAAATTTTCGTTAATGTTTTCGTCGTCAAAGCATTATCGATATTGGCGGAAATGGAAAACGTGAAATATTTTGCCAAAGTGGTATTCGTTCCGAGAGTAATGTTGTTTTTCAGTCCGGTCTGCATTTTGTCCCACATTGCTTTCGTGAAAAGCTCACCTTCATCGGTTTGTACATAATTATTCACATTCAATCCTGTATTCACGGTAATGTTTTCCAAAAGTCCCTGTCTGATTCCTGTTTTTGGTTTGAATAAATAAAACTGATTAATGGCAACATTTACAACCGGGAGTTTCAGATCCGATAATCCGGTGGAAAAATTCTGCGAATAAGACATATTTCCGGTAATGGTTACAGGAAGCGTAAGAAATCTTTTGGTCACATTCACACTGGAATTTTGCTGTGCATTAAGATTATTTTGGTTAAAAGCATAATTATTATTTACCGTATTGTTATAAAATTTATTGCTCACTACATCCACCGAAGCCGAAAAAGTAAGGAAAGGATTTGCTTTTGTATCCTGCTGATGTCGCCACGCAATTCTGTAAGTTGCCGTTTCGGAATAATCTGAAAGTCCTTTGATTCCCCGAATTGTTTTTCCGATATCTGCCGAGAAATTTCCGTTGTAGCGGTAATTCTTTTTATAATTCATTTCCGGGCGGAAATTCCAGCTTCCTTTGGTGTAAATATCGGTAAGGATTTTCAGGTCGAAATGTTCCCCAATCGGTTGGTAATAACCGAGAGAATTTAGGAAAAATCCTACATCTTCTCTTTCCCCGAAACTCGGAATCAAAATTCCTGCACTTCTTTTATCCGAAAGCGGCAAAATTGCAAATGGCATAATTAAAGGAGTAGGAACTTGCTCGATATACATTTGGATAGGACCTGTAATAATCTGCGATTTATCTTTTCCTTTGATGAGTTTAATGTTCGGAGCGAGTAAATAATAATCTGCAATCGTATCTTTTTTCTTGATAAAATATTCGTCGGTGGTATATTTTCCTCTTCTCATAAAGAAAACGGAATCGTTGTATTTTTTTGTTTTTTCGGCTACGATTACTCCTTCACTTTCTTCGGTTCTTGCATTGAAAGCAATTGCCTGTTTTGTTTTCAGGTTATAGGTAAACTCGTCGTATTCATACTTTTTTCCGGCTTGAGTTGCAGCAGCAGGAGTTTTTATTCTACCCAAAGAATCCAGTTCGCCTCTTGCAAAAATGAGAGATTTATCCCAATCGATACTGATGTAATCTGCATCAATCTGCATATCCTGATATTTTACCTGTGCGTTTTTGTTCAGGTAGGTCATCTTTTTCGGAATGTCGTTTCGGGTGTTGTCTGCTTTGGATTCTACCACCGCTTCCAGATGTTCTTTTTTTGCAACAATCGTATCGGATTTTGGAATGGTGTCATTAACTATCTTGTTTTCAGACAAATTTTGAGCATTTAATTTTGCTAAAAAACTGTTAAAAATTAGGATAATTAAAATTTGTAATATATTTTTGAAGCCGGTTTTGCCCAATGCGGTAATTTCTGTAATTTGTGGTCAAAATTAATATAATTTTTAAAACCTGAAGATGATTGGTCATAGTTTTTCTTTTAAAAAATATTTTTTACTCGTATTTGTATTTTTATTAACTTTTGTAGATGCACAAAAGAAATTTACCGTTGTTCTGGATGCAGGACACGGCGGAAATGCCATCGGAACCAACAGAACGTATGATGATTTGGGTACGGTGCGGGAAAAAGATATTACCTTAGCTGTCGTTCTGAAACTGGGAAGAATGCTGGAAAAAAACAAAGATTTCAAAGTAATCTATACCAGAAAAATCGACGAGAACCCATCTTTCTCCTACAGAACGGATCTTGCAAACAGGAGCAAAGCAGACTTATTTATTTCCGTACACGTGAATGCTTCTCCTGCAAAATCTACCGAAACACGAGGTACGGAAACCTATGTACAAGGACCGAATCAGAACAAAAAAAATCTGGAAGTCGCAAAAGCGGAAAATGATGTGGTTTTCCTTGATGAAAAAGATAGAGAAATATATGCTTCTTATGACCCAAGTTCTCCGGAATCCTTAATCGCTCTGAAAATCCAACAAAGCAAATATCTGGAAAGCAGTCTTTTGTTTGGTAACTTGGTGGAAGAAAATTTTGTCAAAAAAAATAAACGAATTTCGCGAGGAATAAAACAAATGGATTTGCACGTTTTGAGGATGAACGCAATGCCGTCTGTACTGATAGAAACGGGATTTGTAAACAATTATAATGACGCCGCTTACTTGTCTTCCGAGAAAGGACAGAACGAAATTGCAAACAGTATTTACGACGCAATCCTAAGTTATAAAAAAACGATGGAGAGAAACGGGGGAGTTGCAGCAACTCCAAAAGAACCCGAAAAACCGGCAGAAAAACCGCTGAAAAATGATTTCAGGATTTTGCTGATGTCCACTCCTACAAAATATAATGACGGGGATCCTGCTCTGAAAGGACTAAATGATATTTTGGTCATCAAGGAAAACGACCAATACCGGTATTATTATGGAAATACCAATTTTGCATCGGTAAGAGATAACAATCTGAAAACAGCCAAAGATGCAGGTTTCCGGAATGCAATTTCCATATCGTTTGTTCCGAACCAGAAATTGGGAGTAGGCTTTTACACGATAGAAGTTGCAGTAAGTTCGCAAAAACTATCCTCGGATTCCGTTATCTTCAGAACACTGAAAGAGAAAGAGGTAAACAGAGAAAAAGAGAAAGGAATGTTTTATTATACCTACGGAAAATTCACAACTTTGGAAGAAGCCATAAAAACTCAAAAACGACTTGATGACAAAGGAATTAAGAATAC
>CAYSQR010000127.1:5917-6195 GCA_964433195.1 uncultured Kaistella sp.
ACAAACTGTTTTTCGAGAATTTAGGTAATGAATATGAATAAAAAACGCCTATTTTAAAATTTTAAAAAAAGATTTTGTAATTAAAAAAGATTTTTTATCTTTGCACCCAAGTTTTTAGAAAGATATGGCAAATCATAAATCAGCTCTGAAGAGAATCAGACAAAGCGAAAAGAAAAGATTAAAAAACAGATATTATCATAAGACTGCAAGGACAGCTTTGAAAGTATTGAGAAGTGAAGAAGACAAAAAAGCTGCTGTAGAACAGTTGCCAAAAGTAA
>CAYSQR010000128.1:0-6132 GCA_964433195.1 uncultured Kaistella sp.
TCTAGCGCGTCTACCAATTCCGCCAACTGGGCTGATTTAAATTGGTGTGCAAATATAGAATTATTTTTCATTTCGGAAAAACTATTTTTTTGATTTTTTTGAAAACTAAGAGTCTGTTTAAATTTGTCAAAAAAAATATTTAAAGCTTTATTTTTCTCACAGATGATACAAATAACACAGATTAATATTAAAAAAATCTGCATAATTAGCGAGAGCTTATGAGAAATTAAAAAACGAAAAATATTTTTACTTAAATCATTTTGATATAAAAAAATAATTCATAATCAACGATATAAAAATAATTGAATAAAATTTAAACAGCCTCTAAAACTCCAGTTCCAAACCGTCATAAGCAAGATTCACATTTTCAGGAAGTTCGTTTTCCGTAGCATCGTGAAGTCCCAAATGATGAGATATATGAGTAAGAAACATTTTCTTCGGTTTCAGTTCCTCGAAAAGTTCTAGAACTTGTGGCAAAATAAAATGTGCAGGATGTGGTTCTTCTTTTCTGATACAGTTAAGAATCAGATAATCAAGATTTTTCAGCTTCTCCTTTTCCGATTCGGAAATGTAACTTGCATCGGTAATATAAGCAAGATTCTTAAATTTAAATCCGAAAATCGGAGTTTTGTAATGCATTACTTCCACGGGAATTACTTCTGCATCAAAGAGCTGAAAAGGTTTTTCGATTTCATTGAGTTCAAAAGACGGAGCTCCCGGATATTTTATTTTTGCAAAAGCATAAGGAAAACGCAATTTCAGCTCTGCTCCTACTCTGTTTGCACAATACAGCAACATTTCTTTTTTATTTTTAAAAATCAAAGGACGCATATCATCAAGTCCGATTACGTGATCGTTATGTTCGTGTGTAATGAGAACCGCATCTATCGTATCTTCATTATTATCAATCATTTGCATACGGAAATCCGGTCCGCAATCTATCAGTATTTTTCTTCCGGAATCTGTAGTGAGCAAAGCTGATGAGCGAAATCTTTTGTCTTTCGGGTTTGGCGATATGCAAACTTCGCAACGACAACCAATAATGGGAACTCCCTGAGAAGTCCCGCTTCCTAAAAATTTCAACTTCATTTTTTTGAGGTTGGGTTTAATTTTGGTAAATTTACAAAAAATTCAAAATGTCTGTGATTAATCAAAAATTAACACCAAAACAGAAAGCTTTAGCTATTAATTTAGACGCAAATATATATGGAACTTTTGCCGAAATCGGTGCAGGTCAGGAAACCGTGCGTCATTTTTTCCGAGCAGGAGGTGCTTCCAAAACCATTGCAAAAGCAATGTCTGCTTATGACAAAGATTTCAGCGATGCGATTTACGGAAAGGAAGCCAAAAACCGATATGTTACCCAAAACCGGCTCCGCAAAATGCTTCGCTACGAAGTTTCTTTAATTGAGGAACGACTGTCACGGGAAAATATGCCGGAAAGAAAATTCTTTTCTTACGCAAATACTGTTACTACCATTAATTTTGATAAAACAATGAAAGGTCACGGTTGGGTTGGATTGCGTTTTCAGCTGGATGAAAAAGAGGATTATAACGAAATTGTACTCCACGTAAAATTTAATGAAAACGATACCACGCTGCAACAGGAAACTTTGGGAAAACTCGGGGTGAATCTCATTTATGGTGCATTCAATTATTACGATAATCCAAGAAAATTGATAGAATCTCTGTACGACGATATTTCAACAGATAATCTGGAAATCGATATGATCGATTTCAGCGGACCCATTTTTACTTATGTTGATAATCGTTTGATGAGTCTGCAATTGGTAAAAAACGGAATGACCGATGCTGTAATTTTTAATTCGGAGGGAAATAATATGCTTCCTGCGGATATTCTGTACAAGAAAAATATTTTTGCCGTTCGCGGAAGTTTTCGTCCTGTAACTTTAGTGAATATTGATATGTTCGTAAAAGGATTGGATATTTTTATAAAAGATTGGGAATGCTGCAAAGAAGACACGGAAGTTCTTTTTGAGATTACTATTTCTAATTTAAGAGCTTCGGGAGTTATTGACGAACGAGATTTCCTTGACCGAGTTGATGTTCTGGCAAAATTGGGTTATACCGTTATTATTTCAAATTTCTCGGAATATTATCGGTTGATTGATTACTTCGCAAATTATACCAACGGAAAAATAGGTGTTGCAATGGGCGTAAATAATCTTCTGGATGTATTCGATGAAAATTATTACAACAATCTTTCGGGCGGAATTTTGGAAGCGTTCGGAAAATTTTTCAAACAAGATATGCGGGTTTATCTTTATCCGTACAAACATCCGGAAAACCAAGAACTTCTTACGTCAAACAATCTAAAAGTAAGCGATAATCTGAAAGAGCTTTACAAGTATTTCAAGCTGAATAAAAGAATTGTGGACATCAAAAATTATAATCCCGATTATTCCGAAATTTATTCCAGAGACATCCTCAATAAAATCGCACATCACGAAAAAGGTTGGGAAACGCAGGTTCCGGAAGGAGTTGCCGAAATGATTAAAGAACGAGGAATGTTCGGTTATAAAGAGGAACTTATTTTGAAAGAGTTTTCATAAAACTATTTTGAACGATAAAATCTTACCACATTATCTCTGAAAACCTGCTCTTCAAAAGTATCAAAATCAAAATTAGGTGCTTTTGTTCCGTTTCCTAAAACGAGATTTTCATTTTTAATAATGATGGCTTCGTCCCAAAGATTTTCATTAATAAATTGATTTAAAGTAAAACTTCCACCTTCTACAATTACCGACTGAATCTGGTTTTCGTAAAGTTTTTGCATTAAATTTTCAATGAAATTTTCTTTTCCGGTTTTGATGAATTTCGCATTTCCTTCTTCTGAGTTTTTTATGGAATTAAAAACCAAAGTCGGAGCTTCGTTATTATAAACATTAAAATTTCGGGGAACTTTTAAATCGAAATCTATTAAAATCCTTACCGGATTTCTTCCGGAAATTTCTCTTGTTGTTAAACTGGGATTATCAGTTAAAGCCGTATTTGTTCCTACTAAAACAGCGTGTTCTTCGCTCCTTAATTGATGCACGAATTGTTTGGTTAAAGGATTTCCGATTTGCGTGGGTTTGAAATCTTTGTCCAGAAATCCGTCTGCAGATTCTGCCCACTTCAGAATAATATAGGGTCTTTTCTTTTGATGAAAAGTGAAAAATCTTTTGTTCACATCTCTGCATTCTTTTTCCAGAACTCCGGAAACAACTTCTATTCCTGCATTTTCCAAAATCTGTTTTCCTTTTCCGTTTACTTTTTCGTGAGAATCCAAAGTTCCGATAACTACTTTTCTGAAACCCGTTTCCACAATTTTATTTGCACAAGGTGGTGTTTTTCCGAAATGCGAACAAGGTTCCAGCGAAACATATATTGTAGAATCTTTCAGCAATTCAGGATTTTTCACGGAATTTACCGCATTGATTTCCGCGTGGTTTTCTCCTGCTTTTTCGTGAAAACCTTCACCGATGATTTCATCATTATACACAATCACACTTCCTACCAAAGGATTCGGATAGGTTTTTCCCAATGCGTTTTCTGCAAGTTCTATGCAGCGTTTGATGTAAAATTCGTGGGTCATTTTATTTTTAAAATTTAAGTATCTTTGTTTTATGAAATTTTTTGAAAAATATCCGGTTCTTAATCAAAAGGAACAGCTCTCAATCATACTCGAAAAAAACCTGTATGCAACAATGGCATTGGAAAATCAAGAAGTTTCAAAAGCAAAAATCAGAAAAATTGTCGCTAAAATTATTGAGGAAAAATCAAAAAGCGATAAGGTTTTCGTCAATTAGCCGATACAATCCCAGAAAATTTCCGTTATCTGCATTTTGCAAAGCGGAAATATATTCTACTCTGCTTTCCCCTTTTCTGTAGTACAATTCTATCGGCTTAAATCCGAATTTCAAGGCGACCAAATTCATCAGCAATCTTGCCATTCTTCCATTCCCGTTGTTGAAAGGATGAATTTTCACAAATTCATAATGAGCGTAAACCAAACAATCTACAATATCTTTTCGATTTTCTGCTATAGAAATCAGCCAATGGAGATTATCAGTAAACTGATACATTATATTCGGAAAATTTTTGAAAGATGGTGGTTGTATTTTTCCTACAATTACATCTACTTTCCGCCATTTTCCTGCCCAATCATATAGTTTCCCGAAAGCAATTTTGTGAAGATTTAAAATGACGGAAGTTGTGATTTTTTCATCAATATCCATTTGGTAAATTTCTAGTTCCGCCAAAGCAATTCCTTGTGCTTCATATTCATTCAGCACATTTTTATCGGTAATTCCCAAAAGATTATCATCAGGAAAAGGTGTCCAATTAGTATTGCTATCCATTTTAAACAACCGTTTTTACCACAAAGAGAAAATAAAAATTTCACGAAAAATCTCAGTGATTTTAACTTTATATTTCTTGTTTTAATAAAGTTTCAACTATTCTACCGAAACTTTTATATCGGGAATTTTGTATTCGATGGCGGTTATCATCAGATGATCTCTTTGTCTTGCCAAAGATTTTGATGCAGATTTCAGGTCGCCGTAAACTCTTTTTGCAAAATCCAGAATCAGGAAACTTTTTTGGTTTCCGCTTTCGATGGATTTGAAACGGTAAATGTTGTATTCCACATAAGCATCTCCTTTTTCGGGACTTTCGGAAATGAAATAATCTACGATAAACTCTTTTCCGTCGGGACTTTCCGTTACGTTTACTTTAACATATTTATCAGATTTTCCTCGTTTTTGTATGGATTCCACTTTTTGCCGTACTGCAAGTTCGAGCTCGATTTCTTTGGAAAAATATGAGAAATCTATCAATTGAGTGAAATTCTCGATGGTTTCATCTCTCGGTAAATATTGTTGCCGAAAAAGCGTTTTGGATGCTTGTTTAGACCAGCTTAAAAAATATTCTGTCCCATCAAGTTCTATAGGACCCGGAATTGAAAGTAAATCCGGTACAACTTCT
Source organism: uncultured Kaistella sp. (assembly GCA_964433195.1). Classification (GTDB taxonomy): domain Bacteria; phylum Bacteroidota; class Bacteroidia; order Flavobacteriales; family Weeksellaceae; genus Kaistella. Next base: position 4,990 of record CAYSQR010000128.1, read on the forward strand.
TCCTGTGCTTTAATCAGCGACAAAGAACTGATTAACAGTAATATAAATATTTTCTTTATCATAACAACTTCTGTTTATTGATTTTCACCGGAAAGAATATTGTGCAACGCTTGTTTCATACTTTCATACTGCGATTTCTTTTCGTCAATTCTGTCGTAAGTTTCTTTTAACAAAGGATTTTCTCTGGACGAATTGCTGAAGAAACCAAGGTTATTTTCCATCTTCACGATTTCAGCTTCCAAATCGCTCATTTGATTTTTTATTTTTCTGGCTTTATCGGAGAGCTGGTTTTCGGAAAGACCATCTTCTTTCAAGCTGTATTCCTGGATTTTATTGAGCTTGAGTTTTTCCCTCAAAACTTTATTAAACTCTGTATTGATGGATATTTTCTCTCTCGGAACTTTTCCGATGTTGTTCCAGCTGGTTTTTATCTGCTCTATCTTTTCCACACTTCCTTCTTCTTCTCCTATTTCCTTTAATTCATCCAGAAGTTGTTTTTTGTTCTTGTAATTTTCTTTCCAGTTGTCGCTTACTGCGTCGTTTTTTTCCCTGTAATTGTTGTAGAAAGCATTACACGCATCACGGAAATCATCCCACACTTTGTTTGCCATACTTCTCGGGACGTGTCCCGTTTTTTTCCAGTCTTCCTGAAGTTTTTTGAAAAGCGGAACCGCAATATCCCAATCTTCCGAAAGCATATTGTCTTTAGCGGTTTGTATCAATTTCAGCTTCTCATCGAGGTTGGTTTGTTGGGAATTTTTCAAACCTTTGTAAAACTCGTTTTTCTTGGTATTGAATTCTCTCAGATTCTGTTTAAATTCGTTCCAGTTTTGGTTGGAAACTTTTCTCGGTACGTTTCCTAATTTCAGGAAATCGCTACGAAGTTCTTCGATTCTTTTTATTGCATTTTGCCAATAATTGTGATTCGGTTCTTTTTCCGGCGAAGTAATTTTTTTGATTTCCCCGATGATTTGGTTTTTCTTTTCAAGAGTTTCATTCTGCTCTTTTTCTATCTGTTCAGAAAGTTCAGATTTTCTTTCGTGTATCTTATTTGAAATTTCCTTAAATTCTTCCCACGTTTTTTCACGGAATTCTTCCGCAACAGGTTCTGCTTCTTCTTTCCAGAGTTTATGCAGATATTGC
>CAYSQR010000129.1:0-1372 GCA_964433195.1 uncultured Kaistella sp.
GATAATGGTTTTGCGATATTCTGCGAAGTTTCAGTATTTCGTATTGCTCTTTATCGGTTTTATCTTCAATATGAAGGGGAACCAGCTTTGCTCCTACTCTGCTTTTCGGGAGTTGCAGAATTTTTATTTTATAATCAATCTGGTTTTTTCTTATTTTGATGATATCTCCTTCTTTTACCTCTTTAGACGATTTCACGGGATTGTTTCCGACTGAAACTCTGTTTTTTCTGATTTCTTCGGTTGCGATGCTCCGTGTTTTATAAAATCTCATACACCATAAAAATTTATCTATTCTCATAATTTATTTATACTTTTGCAGGATTAAAAAAATCTCAGCAATTTAATGATAATATTAAATATGAAAAAAACAATCTTGTTTCTTGCCTTAGCTTCACTTACATTGGTTTCTTGTAGAAAAGACGATCCGGATTCTGAAGAACCCGAAGTAAGCATTGAAACGCAAAATCTCTATGACGACCAAGCTGCATTGAATTTTTTGGAAACTCATTATTTGGATGTGAAAGGTAATGTAAAGGCATTTAGTGAAAGCGATGAAAGCGATGATAACAATACCAAATTATCAGAACTGAATCCAAAACCAGTAACTTTACCATCCGGAGTAATTTATATTGTAAGAGAAGGAGTACAACCGGATCCCGGAACTGAAATCGGTTCCTCGGATATTATAAAAATAATGAGTAATATCACGACTTATGTTGCAGTAAATTCCAATGATAAAATTACATTTTCTTCACCATCCGTTTTTAATGACCAGATTTCAAGCGGAAATGTGGAAACAGATCCTGCTTATTACTACGTGAAAAATTCTGTTTTAAAAGCTTACAACGAAAAATACAGTACCAGTTACGATCATTCATATTATGAAATTGAAGGTTTCAGAGAAGCATTACAGAAATTCAAAGCATTTGATATTCCGGAGGAGAGTAACTATAATTTGCAGGGAGTGATTATCGTACCTTCCAGAGCAGCTTTTGCAAGAGATGCACATTTCAATTATACAGGGATTGCTTATAGAAACAGAAGTTTTATTTTCAACTTTCAGATTTACAAAACCTCCGAAAGACCCGAAGATCAGGATTAAGAAAAACGAAAAATGGTTTTCTTGAAAAATCAGTAACTTTCGATGAAACATGACAATAATTTTGATTTTTTAAGACTATTATTCTCTTCTCTCGTCGTTATAGGACACGCTGTAGTTTTGAGCGAAATTCCTGAATTCAGAAATGAATTTTTCGCATCTATGCCAACTTACGGTGTGTTTTCGTTTTTTGTCATCAGTGGATTTTTGGTATATCCCAGTTTTGAAAGACTGGGAAATATTAGAAAATATATCCGCAACAGAGCGAAAAGA
>CAYSQR010000129.1:1382-4533 GCA_964433195.1 uncultured Kaistella sp.
GAAAAGAATTTTACCCGCCTATTTTTTTGTAGTCCTTTTTTTTGCATTTGCATTGTTCTTTTTTTCGGGGGTAGATTTTCCCCGGTATTTTTCATTAGAATGGTTACAATATGTCGGTGCAAATCTTCTATTTGCTAACTTTCTTGAACCTTGTATTCCATTTGTTTTTACGGATAATTTTACTTGTGCCGTAAATGGCTCCTTGTGGACTATAAAAGTGGAAATTATGTTTTATGTGTTTATTCCTTTTCTGTTTTACTTTTTGAAGAACAAATCATTAAAAACGAAAAATATCATTCTTATAGCTTTGTATGTTTCTTCAATAATTTATACTAATATTGTTGGAAGAAACTTCGGAAGTATTTTTGCCTAATAGCTTCCCGGAAATTTGTATTACTTTGTAAGTGGAATCCTTTTGTATCTGAATTTGGATTTTTTCAAAAAAAATACCGTTTATTTTATAATTCCAGCCATTGTAATTATTATTCTTGAAAAACTTATTTTCTTTATTACTTTTCTCTTTCCATTTTCTTTGGCGGTAGTTCTTATTTGGTTCGCATTTTCAAAAATTCCTCTGAGAAATTTTGCAAAATATGGAGATTTTTCATACGGATTATATTTAGTGCATTTCCCCATTATTCAGATATTCACTCAGGAAAACATCTATGACAAATATGGTTTTGCAGGACTTTTCTCGAGTTTCGCTGTGGTACTATTATCTTCAGTATTAATATGGAAATTTATAGAAAAACCATTTTTGCAAAAGAAAAAAATTATTCGTACACCTGTCTGAGAACTTCTAAAGATTCCGGTATTTGGAAATCGTTGAAATGGATTTTATAATACCACATCAGACTTTCCAAAAATAAATTTCTTTCGGAGCGGGAAAGCATAAAAGTATAGTTATCTTCTTCTGAACCGAATTTCTTCCATATTGCAGAAATATTTTCATCAAATATATGATGGCTTTTAGAACTTACAAATCTTCCTGTTTCCGGATCTAAAAAACGCTCCGAAGCAGAAGAAGTAGAAAGAGGAATCAGACCGTTATAACGCAGTATATTGAAAACAAATGCAATATGTGAAACCGGATTTTTATGAGAGAGTTTCCGTAAAAACATTTGAACCTCATTATATATATGAATATTTCCGTTTTCGTGCCTTAAAATCTGATACAGAAATTCTGATGAAAACATGAGTACGGCATTTTTGTTCAAATCTTTTTCGTCATAAAAACTTTGCAAAAGCTCTAATTTATTAACAGTAGGAATTTGTCCTTCTCTGGAATGGTTTACGATAATTTCAAGTTCATTCAACGGGAAAAGATAAGCTCTCTTTCTGCTTTTCGGAGAATAAATTCCTTTTGCAAAAAAACTTTGATAACCCGATTCCGCAGAAAAACAATGAAGAACCGCATCATTATCTCCGTATTTCACATAAGAAAGAAGAAAACAGGTTTGGTTTTGCATCAATTCACCACAGCGATTTTGGCAGTTGCAGTATCGGTTCCGTCTGCATTGGTCATTAGAACAAAATAAATTCCGGAAGCAACACGAACTCCACGGTGATTATTAAGATTCCATTCATAATATCCTCCTCTCGAAACTGCTTGATGAACCAGATTTCCGGCGGCATCAGTAATCCTGATGTTTGTTTTTTCGGCTAAACCTCTTATCCTCACATTTCCTTTGTAATTGGCATAAACTACGGGATTCGGATAAACCAGTACATCGCCGAAATTTTCCGAAACATTCAGCACATCACCTTGATAAACTACAACTCCATCTACAGTAACGAAATATACTTTACCGGTATTATCATCAATTTTTATATCGGTAACATTATCTGTCGGAAGCGGGGAATTTGATTTAGTAAAATGTTTAATTGTTTCTTCACCGGTTGAACTCAAATAAAAAACTCCACCACCATCTGCCGAAATCCATTTTTGGTTTCCTGTATCTACTGCAATTTGCAGAATATGATTATCCCGGAAAAGCTCTTCACCAATTCCATTTTCTTCGATGATAATCGGTTCGCTTTTAGGTTCATCTTCGCTGATTGCAGCAGAAGGATTTTGTAAAATTCTGAGACCGAGTCTAGTTCCAATCCAAACGTCATCATTTTTGTCTATTGCTGCCGAAACCACTCCGTCTGCAGGAAGATTATTGTTTTTCCTAATGATTTGAAAACGGTCATCTCCTGTAGAAGATGGAGTGTTTTTATAATCATACATAAGTAAACCTCCTCCATTAAAAAAAGCTTCAGGAATATAAAGAATTCCAGATTTTGTAAAAGGTTTTTGTGAACCTCCTGCAATAAGTACATCTACAAGAGTAAAAGCATCAGTAGAAGGATTATAATAATAAAAACCTGTTCTATTCCCAGAACCAAGAGCATATACTGAAGCAAACAAATTGTTATTTTGATCAAAGGTCAATCCAATAGTACGATTATACCACCCTTCTGTACTTGCATATAATTTTACAAATTGGTTGTCATTCATCTTATAGATTCCTTTTTGTCCGTTTATTGAAGAATAATTTGTAAAAAAAATCTCCGATGGTTTTGAGGGATTAATCACTGCATCCATCACATTTAAAGGACCCGGAAATGTTTTAAAATAATCCGGATAATTCCACTTTGTACCATCAAAATGATAATATCCTAAAGAATTATAGATAGGGCTATTATAATCAATTCTTCCTCCGGTAGAAATTACAATTTGGTTATTTTGCAGACTTATTTTATAAGAAGTATTGTTATAAGGTCCATCCGGTTTCAGTTGATTTCCCGATTCATTTAAAATCCCGGAAAATTTTGAACCCGAATAAATATTAGAATTTGTAAAAAATGCGGTATTAAGTTCCTGGTTTGCATTGTACGATTTTACAAAATTTCCGGAAATATCAAAAACCGAAACTTCCTGAATATCTGCAACAATAATATTCTGATTTGTTACCAAAACATCCCGAACTTCCCAAAATGTTCTGGGAAGCGTATTGAAAGAACCATTCCCGAAATATACTGTAGTATTATTGGAATACGCCACCACATTTCCTGTCGCAATTTGGCTGAAATTTCCCGAAGTTACAGTATTCCAAGTAGTATATATCGGGAAAGTAATATTCATCTCGTGGGATTTCAAGCCGGT
>CAYSQR010000129.1:4543-6130 GCA_964433195.1 uncultured Kaistella sp.
AGCGGGTTGAGCAGTATTCCCAGACGATCCTCGACCGCGACATCATGGTGCGTTTTGATGCCAATACGGCCGGCGGCATTCCGTGGGATTTCAAGCCGGTTGCAGTTACCGCATATACCGTATTATCTTTTATAACTGCTTCTTTCGCCGCTTCATAAACACCGGAATTTACAAAAAACGCAGAATCCCCAAACTCTTTTCTATCCAACCGGAAAATAGAAACACCATATCCTACAGAGATTACAGCCAGATTTCCTGTAATCGAGATATGATTTATTTTTTTATCTCCGAAATAACCTGTTGCAATCGGGATATCTACAACATAAGTTATTCCTTCGGGAGTAATGATATCCATAGAACCGTTTTTGTAGCCAACCAAACCCACTTTGGTTTCAGCGTTATAATCAAACGCCGAAATTTTCACTTCGTGAAGTCCGTTTGCTTTTGAAAGTTTTGTGATTTCTCCCGAAGACGGTGTGTAAAAAAATATACCGTTTTCTGTGGCTGCAATAAGTTTTCCGTTGTCTTCGCGAATCGCCAAAACATTATTATAAGAAAACAAATCCGTCCATCTCGAAGAGGAAATTACCTGCGACGAAACGTTCAGCGAGAATATAAAAAGTAAAACCAATACTGCTTTTTTCATCTTTTTTTAAACTAAAATTTTATCATTTATAACTTGATTGTTCCACGAAATATTTTTTACCGCTCTGTTTTTATCGAAATAAAAATCAATTCTTCCCAAAAGCAATCCTGCCCAACCAACCTGATTTACCAAAACATTTTTTCCTTTCCTGTTAATAAAATTTTGAGGTTCCGGCAGAAAAGTATGAGTATGACCTCCCAAAATCAAATCGATTCCATCGGTTTTGGCGGCTAAAACTTTGTCGGAAATTTTATCGGGATTATCTTGATAATCATACCCGATATGTGAAAGGCAAATTACCAAATCACATTTTTTATCGTTTCTTAAAAATTCCGAATAATGCTGTGCAATTTCTATCGGATTTTGGTAAACTGTTTCTCCGTAACTTTTTTTTCCGACCAAACCTTCCAGTTCAATTCCCACTCCGAAAATACCGACTTTAATTCCGTTTTTAATAAAAATTTTATACGGAACAGTTTGCCCGTCAAGAATGGTATTTTTAAAATCGTAATTCGAGCAAATGAAAGGAAATTTCGCATTCGGCTGTACTTTTTTGAAGCCTTCCAAACCATTATCGAAATCGTGGTTTCCCATTGTAGAAGCATCATAACCCATCATCGACATCAGTTTAAATTCCAGTTCGCCGCCAAAGAAATTAAAATACGGAGTTCCCTGAAAAGTATCGCCGGAATCGAGCAAAAGAACATTGCTTTCTTCTTTTCTGATTTTTTGGATCAATGCAGCTCTTCTTGCAAAACCACCCTGATTCGGGTTTTTGCTGTAGCCGGAATCGAAAGGTTCAATTCTACTGTGTTGATCATTGGTATGGAGAATCGTGAGTTTATATTCGGAAGCTTTATCTAAAAATTTTAGATTTTCTGCCAAGAGAAAATTCGGAGCTAAAGTCATTGCCAAAGTTCCGCCACCAACTGTTTTCAGGA
>CAYSQR010000130.1:0-3820 GCA_964433195.1 uncultured Kaistella sp.
AAGCACCGCCTCCGCCGCCGGCTCCAACTCCGTTACTTGTTCTGTTGGCTCCGCCACCTCCGCCACCCCAAGCTTCGACCTTGATAACGGCAGCACCTGCAGGTACAACAAATGAACCCGATGAGTTGAACGTGTCTGTTGTCTGTGCAGACAACTTTGCTATACATAAAATGACGGACAAGAATATGAGGATGTTTTTTTTAGTCATAATTTGTTTGTTTTAAGTTTTAAAGATTCTGTACGAATGCTTCCGGGTAAACTATAGTGTTTGTACCAACAGCATTAAAGTTCTGTTTTGCGACAAAAGAATAGTTGTCGTTGCAAGATTAGTAACGGTACATCTTGTGCATTGAGAAGCTATTTTTATAAAGAATAATAAAAACAGCAAAAACAATATCTTTTTTTACCATCTGTATATTTAAAATTTTATCTTATCGTGATTTTGTAGAAGCTATCTGTTTCAATTTTTCTTCTATGGCAGAATTAGCCGCAAATTCCATTAATTTATATTCTTTTATAATTTTGTCGGGTACAATTCCCATACGATCTCCCCGCAAGGATTTTCTAATATAATCCAATGAATAACCATAGCGGATTTTTAACTCATGAAGAATAAACCCATTATAATTGTTTCTTTTTTTTGTATTTTTACACATTCAGCAAAATGTATTTTTGAAAATACAAATATATACAATATTTTGAATAAAATGCAATGTATTGAATAATTTATGGGAGATTTTTCAGAATTAGGCAGAAGATTTTCCATATACTTGAAGAATAAAGGACTTGGAGTAAATGAAACTGCAAAGATTTTAGATTTTTCCGGCAGTCAAATAAGCAACATTACTAACGGAAGAGTATTCGGATGCGATAAAATGTTCAAAATATTGAATGAATTTAAAGATATCGATGCCAATCAACTATTCCGGGGAAATAGTTTCGACAAAAAACAAGACCATCCGGAGATAGATTACAGGCAATTGTGGCTCGAACGCCAATACCTGATTGAACTCCAAAAAGAGAAAATCAATTTTTTGGAAAAAGAAAACAAAAAATTGAGAAAGTAAAAAAAACCTGCTACAAACAGAAGCAGGTTTCAATTTAATTTGATATTTTAAAAAAAATTAATTGCTCAATCCGAAAATGGCTTCAGCATCGGTTTCTCCGCCTATTACTCTTCCCCAAGCTGTTCCGTTTTGGGATTCGTTTACGGAAGCTGGTTCGTGAATCAACGTCAGTTTTACCAAAGGAGAAGAAGAATTAACCACTTTTATCACTTCCCATTTTGTAACCAGTCCTACTTTTTTACCATCCTCTCTTGTTGAGGATTCGTCATCTTCTCTTGTCAGATTAATGATGGATTTCGGGAAATCGAAAATCATAAAATGTTCATCTTTTGCCTCTCTTATTTCTTCGGTTACATCTTCATCACCATTCATATAAACGGTTTCCACTTCATAGGATTTACCGTCTGTAAGTTTTATAACCGGTTCATTTCCTGCACCAATGCTGTAATTGTAAGAGATGGTTTCGTCAGTAGATAAATCCTTTACATTTAAAATAATGTTGGTCAATTCTTCTTGCGGAAGGTCATCTTCTCCTGCATCATCATCTCTTTGGCAGGAAAATACGGCAACCCCCAAAAAGATTAAAGTTAATAAGGACACGAATTTGTTTAGGTTTAATATATTTTTCATTTTGATTAAATTTTAAGTTGTTGATAAATTGTTTTCGTTTAATTTTTTTTTCAAGGGTGTTTTTAAATCGCATACCATTCTCCATTAAAACCGATACCTGAAATTTAGGATGATGTTTCTTCCCAAATCATTGGCAAAAAACCGCATTCTGTTCAGGTAATCGCTGTAGGAAATATCAAAAGCATTGTTTACCACGATTCCCGCAGAAATTTTCTTGGAAATATCTATTCCCGCTTGGAAATCCCATAGTGAATAACCTTTCGGTGGTGTGCTGAAATCTACGGTTTTCTGCACTTCTGCACCGTTTTCGTAGAAAGTTACCGTTGCATTATGAACCGGAAATCTTTTCTGTTGCAAAAACATACGGTTTTCAATATTCAGATAAAATCCGTTCCACGCTTTTTTGCTGAATTGCAAAGCGTTGGTAAAATTCGGCGGCATCATCAAAATCAGCGGTTCATTATGAGTTTTGTCTTCTCCGGATACATAGCTCGCTTTTGCTTTGTAAGACAAAAAATCATTGAACTTAAAATCAATATCCAAATCGGCTCCGAACATTTCGGCATCAATCTGCTGATAAGTCCAAACCGGAAAAACGCCGCGAATCGTATTTTGCACACCGGTCGGAATTTCATTGATAAAATTTCTGTTGACGGAAAAATACGGATTCAGGGAAATTTGAAGTCCGTATAAAACATTGAGTTTCGCATCTGCAATCAAATTAAATTGATGACTCGTTTCATTTTTCAAGCCCATATTTCCAATCTCAATAACTGCTGCGGAATGATGCAATCCATCTGAAAAAAGTTCAGCAATATTCGGAGTTCTCGTTGCTTTTGCATAATTAAATTTCAGATTGAAATTTCCCGAAGGATGATATTCCAAACCTGCATTATACGAGAAGTTTTGATAATCCAATTTTGGTCTTGTCAAAACTCGGTTCGCATTAGTTCTCACATAAAATTGTGGGTACAAATCCGAGTACCGTTTTGCCCAATCGCTTTTGTCATACCACTTCGTAACATCATAATAATGATAATCGAATCTTGCACCTGCTTCCGCATTCAGACTTGGAGATAATTTATATTTGAAAACCGAATAAACTCCTGTAGAAAACCGATCGTAATTCGGAATCAGTCTTCTCGCTTTCGTTGCAGGATCGGAATAATTGTTCTGAAAACTCCCATCAATTCCCGTTTCTAATGAGAATTTTCCTCTTTCCAATAAATCATTGATATTGAACTGATGCGTCATCAAAGTCAAATCCAGCGAAGGAATCTGATTAAGTTCTCCTCTTCTGATGTCAAATTCCTTACGGTGATTGTACTGGAAACTGTAAGTTGCCGAAACTTTTCCGATATTTTCAAATCTTCGGACTCCTGAAATTTTGGCAATATGATGCTCAATCAATTGTCGCGGATTATTGATTTCGTAAGAAAAATTTCCGGTATAAACAGGAATCTGCGAATTGATAGCGTGATAAAAATCTTCGGTATTTCCGATATGTGAACCTCTGTAAATCCCGATATTCTGGTTGGTTAAATAATAATCAAAGGAAAATCCGCTTTTGAAAGAATTTCTTTGCAAAGTAAAATTAAATGAAGAAAAATCCATTCCGGTGTTCATCAGATTATAATCGGGAGTTTGCTGATCTCCCAATTTTCTGATGCTTCCTCCGGATTTTACAGCCCATCCGTTCTTCCAAGTTTTCAGAAGATTAACATCGATTCCTAAACCTTTCCCGTTAGAAATTCCCGAAAGGTTTACAGAACCTTTCAGCGTATCTTTTTTCGGAAAAATTTCAGGTTCCAAAACGATGACTCCACCAATTGCGTCGCTTCCGTACTTCAATGCAGATGCACCTTTGATGACATCAATATGCTCAAAATTATTCACATCCACGTTCGGAGCGTGTTCTACTCCCCATTCTTGTTCGGCGAGTTTTATGCCGTTATTCAGGATAGAAATTCTGCTTCCGTACAATCCGTGGATAATCGGTTTTGCAATATTATTTCCTGTTTTCAAGGTAGAAACTCCCGAAATTTTTGAAAGCAGATTCCCGAGATTTTCGGTAGCATTTCTTTCAATATCCGATTTACCCAGCGTTTTCACTACCATAGAAC
>CAYSQR010000130.1:3830-6109 GCA_964433195.1 uncultured Kaistella sp.
ATGGTTTCACTTTTACCGGCCCCGGTTTATTCGCCGTTGTTTTTATGATTTCCGTGAATCGTTACAGTTTCAATTTCCTGAATATGATGTTCGAGATTGATACTGATTTCCAAATCTTTGTCCACATATAATTGTTCCGTAAACAAATCACAATCCGGATGTGAAACGGATAAAGTATAGTTTCCTTTTTTGATGTTTTTCAGAATGAATTTTCCTTTATTATCAGAAGAAACCGAATAATTTCCCAATTGGATTTTCGCATTCTGAAGCAGCGTTTTATCGTGGAAATCCCGCACAATTCCGGAAACAGTATAGGAATTCTGTGCATTGATAAGTGTAATTCCAAAAAGGAAAAACACTATTTTTAATATTATTTTCATTAAAAATTTTGATGATTACGGAACAAATTGATATTCCTTTTTCTTCAATTTTAATTAAAGATGAAGAGCAGAAATTTTTTCCGTTCCGAATTAAACGTTATTTAAAATTATGATTAAATAAAACGTTTCGGCGGACCACGGAGAAATAAAACCGATGGTTCGGTGGAATGATAAGAATATTGAATTTCGGAAACAGATGTTCCTAAAAATTCGATGTTGGTAAAATCAAAACTGAAATTCTCGGGAACGAGAAATTTTCCGTCGTGAAGAATATGACACGAAAGACAGTCGGTAAATTCTGAAACATCAATAGATTGGGAAAAACTTTTTTCCGATTTCTTGAAATGAAAATCTTTAAAAACCGCCCCACTTCCGTGATTATGGAGATTCTGAGAGAATAAAACCACGAAAAGATAAACACCCGTAAAAAGTGTTGCAAGAAGTTTCCGTATGTTTTGATTTCTCATCGCACAGCAAAAATAATCATTTTAAATTAAAATATCATAAATCGAAACCACTTTATTATATGACAGAGTTTTCGTAAATTTGTGCGGAAGTTTTTTTCTATGATAGAAAGTGCAGTAAAAAAGATTGGTGTTTTCACTTCGGGAGGCGATGCTCCGGGAATGAATGCGGCGATAAGAGCCGTAGTAAGAACAGCAAGTCATTATAAAATAGAATGTTTCGGAGTTCGCGAAGGTTACAATGGATTGATTCACGATGATTTTACCAAAATGGGACCTCGCTCCGTGAAAAACATCATCAATCAGGGAGGAACAATTCTGAAATCCGCACGTTCAAAAGAATTCCTTACCAAACAAGGACGGCAAAAAGCATACGAAAACTGTCTGAAACACGGTATTGATGCATTGGTCTGTATCGGTGGAGACGGAACTTTCACAGGTGCAAAAATTTTCAACGAAGAATTTGGAATTAAAGTTCTCTGTATTCCGGGAACGATTGATAATGATATTTTCGGAACTGATAATACGATTGGTTATGACACTGCACTGAATACGGCAATAGATGCCATCGACAAAATCCGGGATACTGCAACTTCGCACAACAGAGTTTTTTTTGTAGAAGTAATGGGACGAGATGCGGGATTTATTGCTTTGAACAGCGGTATTGCAACAGGAGCTTTGGATATTCTGATTCCCGAAAGAAAAGACAGCATCGAGGATTTATTTGAAACATTTGAAAGAGCTGAAAAAGCAGGAAAATCATCGAGCATTGTAGTCGTTGCCGAAGGAGAAGAATTGGGAAGTATTTATGATATTGCAAAAGCTACCAAAGCAGGATTTCCGGATTACGATATACGTGTTGCAATTTTAGGACATATCCAAAGAGGTGGATCGCCGAGTTGTGCAGACAGAGTTTTGGCAAGTCAGCTTGGTTATGGAGCGGTTGTAGGATTAATGGAAGGAAAAAGTAATATGATGGCAGGACTTTTATCGAATAAGCTGGTTTATACTCCCATAGAAGAAGCAATAAAAAAACACAATGAAATTGATCAGAACCTACTGAAAATTTCGGAAATTCTGGCAATTTAAAATATTACTAACTAAAAAAATAAATCTAATTTTAAAATAAAAATTATGTCAACAATCAAAGTAGGAATCAATGGATTCGGTAGAATTGGTCGTCTTGTTTTCAGAGCAATGACCGAAAGAAGCAACATCGAAGTAGTGGGAATCAACGACCTTATCGATGCGGAATATATGGCTTATATGCTGAAATACGATTCCGTTCACGGAAAATTCAACGGTGAAGTAAGCGTTTCGGGAAATAATTTGGTGGTAAACGGAAAAACAATAAGAGTTACCGCAGAAAGAGATCCCAACAATCTGAAATGGAACGAAGTAGGTGCAGAATATATCGTAGAATCTACCGTGAACG
>CAYSQR010000131.1:0-5920 GCA_964433195.1 uncultured Kaistella sp.
GCATCATCTGCACCGAAAGTCGGAGCGATATGCACGATTCCGGTTCCGTCTTCTGTCGTTACAAAATCTCCGATAATTACTTTAAATGCATTTTCAGGATTTTCGGCAGGCAAAAACCAAGGAATGAGTTGTTCATATTCAGTTCCGGCTAATTGTTGCCCGGTAAATTCTGCTAAAATTTGATAGGGAATAATTTTAGTTTCGGAAGTATAATTTGCAAAATCTTCATCAGTTCCTTCTGCATATTTTTTCCCAAAATTTTTCTCCAAAAGAACTCTTGCCAAAATAATAGTAATCGGCTCAAAAGTATATTGGTTAAAGGTTTTTACCAAAACATATTCAATATCTCGTCCTACTGCAAGTGCAGTGTTTGATGGTAAAGTCCAAGGAGTTGTAGTCCAAGCTAAAATATGAGTTTGAGAGTTTGAGAGTTTGAGAGTAGAGAGTTGTTGAGATAATTTTTCTGAGAAATTTTTTATTTTGAATTGAGCAACAACTGTTGTATCCGAAACATCACGATAAGTTCCGGGTTGGTTCAGTTCGTGCGAACTCAAACCTGTTCCTGCAGCAGGAGAATACGGCTGAATCGTGTAACCTTTGTACAATAAATTTTTGTCGTAAAGTTGCTTCAAAAGCCACCAAACGGTTTCCATATATTTTGGTTCATAAGTAATATACGGATCGTCCAAATCTACCCAATATCCGATTTTTTCTGTTAAATCATTCCAAATATCGGTGTATCGCATTACGGCGTTTCTACACGCTTGGTTGTATTCTTCAACGGAAATTTTCTTACCGATGTCTTCTTTGGTAATTCCCAATTCTTTTTCTACGCCCAATTCTATTGGCAAACCGTGGGTGTCCCATCCTGCTTTCCGGAAAACCTGTTTTCCGTTTTGGGTTTGGTAACGGCAGAAAATGTCTTTCAAAGCTCTTGCCATTACGTGGTGAATTCCAGGCATTCCGTTTGCGGAAGGAGGTCCTTCGTAAAAAACATATTCCGGTTGTCCTTCACGGATTTCTACGGATTTTTTAAAAGTTTTGTTTTCTTTCCAAAATTGAGAAATATTTTCTGCAATATTGGTGAGATTCAGGTTTTTATATTCTGTAAACTGCTTCATTTTTATCGTAAATACACTGATTTTAAATAGTTTGCGAATATACGGATTTTTGATAAAAAATTCTGTATGATTTCAGCGTTTTGAAAGAGATTTTTGTTGCAAGGCATTTTAATATTTTTAATTTTGTAAAAAACTCTATATTTTGAACTTATTCCCTGAAATTGAATTTTCTGATTCAAACGAAATTAAAGCATTCCAAGAGAAAAAACTTCAGGAACAATTGCAATATCTTCAGCTGAAATCTCCGTTTTATCAAAATCTTTTTAAGAAAAATGATATTAATATTCAAGAGATAAAAACGCTGGAAGATTTGGTAAAAATTCCGACCACTTCCAAAACGGATTTACAGCAATTCAACGATGATTTTTTTTGTGTTTCTAAAGAAAAAATAGCAGATTACAGCACCACTTCGGGAACTTTAGGAGATCCTGTAACTTTCGGTTTGTCGGATAAAGATCTGGAGCGGCTTGCTTACAATGAAGCGATTTCCTTTGCTTGTGCCGGAATCAGAAAAGGAGATTTGGTACAAATGATGACCACCATCGACAAAAGGTTTATGGCAGGAATGGCATATTTTCTCGGACTAAGAAAACTCGAAGCGGGAATTATCAGAATGGGACCGGGAATTCCTGAATTGCAATGGGATTCGATTTTAAGATACAAACCGAAATATGTAATTACCGTTCCCTCCTTCTTATTAAAAATGATAGAATATGCTGAAAATAATGGAATTGATTATCGAAATTCTTCTGTTTACGGAGCAATTTGTATCGGCGAAAGTTTACGGAATCAGGATTTCAGTCAAAGCAGATTATCGGAAAAAATTACCGAAAAATGGGATATTCAACTTTATTCCACTTATGCTTCTACGGAAATGAGCACTGCATTTACCGAGTGCGGATTTCGGAAAGGAGGTCATCATCATCCGGAATTAATTATTATAGAAATTCTCGATGATAATCTGAATCCCGTGATAAATGATGAAGTTGGCGAATTGGTTATCACAACTTTAGGTGTTGAAGCAGTTCCGTTATTGAGATTTAGAACAGGAGATTTGGTAAAAGCACATTACGAACCGTGCGAATGTGGTAGAAAAACACTGCGTTTAGGTTCTGTTGTCGGAAGAAAACAGCAAATGATAAAATACAAAGGAACCACACTTTATCCACCTGCAATGAATGATATTCTGAATGGGTTCAACGGGATTTCTGCGTATCAAATCATCATTAGAAATAATGAAATAGGAACGGATGAAATTGTGGTAAAAATAAGCTGCGAAGATGAATCGGAAAAATTCATCAAAGAAGTAAAAGATCATTTCCGGGCAAAATTGCGGGTTTCTCCCGAGATTGAAATTTTACCATTCGAAACCTTATCAAAAGTGGTTCATCATCCTAATAACAGAAAGCCGGTTACATTTATTGACTTGCGAAACTAATGATTTTTTTATATTTACAAACTTATATTTAATGATTATGAAAAAATTATTATTGCTGATGTTTGTAGCAATTACAATCACTGCTTTTGCACAAAATCTTTCAGTTGTTTCCGGAAATTTTAATTTTTTGAAAGATCAAAAGGAAGTGAATGTTGTAGTGAAATTTGAAAATGTTTTATTTAATCTTGATAATAAAACAGAAGCAGAATATTTGGAAAGCAGGAAAAAAGATATTCTTAAAAATCCTAAAAAATCAAAGCAGGATTGGATTAATTGGAATGGAGAATGGCAAAATTTTAAAAACGATAAATATCTTGAGTATTTTCTAAAAGGTCTAGGAAAATCCAAGAAAATTATTTTTAATAAAGAATCCTCGTCTAAATATACATTAATTGTAGACACAAAATGGATTTTTCCCGGATGGCACGGAGGATTTGTTGGACAAGAGGCAAAATTATCGTCGATTTTAAAATTTGTAGAAACGGATAATCCCACAACAGTTGTAATGGAATTACAAGGCGATGGAATTTTGGGAAAACCTCAAAATAAAGATTTTGTTTGGGAATATGGAAGAATTGCAGGAGCTTATGAAGCAACAGGAAAACAATTGTATAATATAATTAAGAAAAATACAAAATAAAAACAGCCGTTCATATCATTTTTGATTTTCATATTTATAGTTGCTCATTTAGGGAAAACAATATAAATGATTGATTATTTGTACTTTTCCTTGATTCAAAAATACCAAAATATCAAGACCGGAAACTCGGCTAAAAATTCTCTTTTCTACCCGAAATTCTGCAACTCCACCAATTTTCTGTACACTCCGTTTTTATCGAATAATTCCTGATGAGTTCCTTGTTCTGCAATAATTCCGCGTTCCATCACGACAATCCAGTCGGCTTTTTGAATCGTTGAAAGTCGGTGTGCAATAACAAGTGAAGTCCGGTTTTCCATCATTTTTTCTAAAGCATCTTGTACAAATCTTTCAGATTCGGTATCCAGAGCGGAAGTGGCTTCATCCAAAATCATAATCGGAGGATTTTTCAGAACGGCTCTTGCAATGGAAACCCGTTGTTTTTGTCCGCCGGAAAGTTTGTTTCCGTCGTCGCCGATATTGGTAAAATATTTTTCGGGTAAATTTTCGATGAACTGATGTGCGTTTGCAATCTTCGCTGCCGAAATTACTTCTTCTTCGGTTGCATCCGGTTTTCCCATCAAAATATTATTGAAAACCGAATCGTTGAACAATACGGATTCCTGAGTGACCATTCCCAAAAGATGGCGGTAATCTTTTATTTTTAAATTTTTGATGTTTTCTCCATCTACCAGAATTTCGCCTTCGGAAACATCATAGAATCTCGCCAAAAGATTTGCAATCGTGGTTTTTCCGGAACCGGATTGTCCCACCAAAGCAATGGTTTTTCCTTTCGGAATCGTGAGCGAAAAATTCTTGAGAATCAAATTGTCTTTATCGTAATAAAAGCCGATATTTTTAAATTCAATTTTATCTTTCAGCGTAGAAACAGAAACAGGATTCTCTGCTTCGTCGATTTTTAAATCATAATCCAGAACTTCGGAAACCCTGTCCAAACTTGCCATTCCTCCCTGAATTGCAGAAAAAGCATTGGATAATTTTTTCGCAGGATCCAGAATCTGGAAAAAAACAGCGATGAATGCAAGAAAAGTTACAGGATCTTTGTTGGTTCCGTTGATGATTTCCGTTCCGGCAAACCAAGTGATGATTAAAATCGTAACCGAACCGAGAAATTCACTCATCGGCGAAGCGAGTTCTCTTCTTCTGCTCATTCCGATTGCATATTTCTGCCAATTATCGGTGGTGGTATTGAATCTGTTTTTCAGGATTTTATCGGCATTAAAAATCTTGATGACTTTTGAAGATTTCAAGGTTTCATCTACCAAAGAAAAAAGATTGCCGAGTTCTTCCTGTGCAGAAGTTGCCTGTCTTTTAAGACTTTTCCCGACCCACGAAATCAGCCAACCCATCACAGGAAAAACCAGTAACGAAAATAAGGTAAGTTGCGGAGAAAGAATAAACAAAGTGATTAATGATGAAATAATCATAAACGGCGAGTTCAGCAAATCAACTAAACTTCCCATAATTCCACCTTCTACAGCACCGATGTCGTTGGAAATTCTCGACATCATATCGCCTTTTCTCTGTTCGGTAAAAAACGAAACCGGAAGTTTCAGGAACTTATCATACATTGCGGTTCTCAAATCTTTGGTAATTCCTACACGGTAATTTACCAGAAAATAAGAACCTAAATATCTGAAAAGATTACGGAGCAAAAATGCAACTGCCGTAATTCCGCAAAGCACCGCCAAAACCTGTATTGCACCATATTCATTGATGTTCATCTGGATTTTGTAATACGCCATATCTTTTGCATAACCGAAATAATCTGCAAATTTCCCGCTGTAAACAGGAACTTTCGAGGTGTCTATTTCATCATCGAGCTTAAATAAAATCCTGAGAATAGGAAGCATTGTAACAATAGAAAAAATCTGCAGTAATGAATACAGCAAATTAAAAAAAATACTTCCGAAAAGATATTTCTGATGTGGTTTTGCGAAAGAAAGTATTCTGTTGAGTGGTTTCATTTAAAGAAATTAATTCACAAAAATACGGAAATTTGTTCATTCGTTATTTTGGAAATAAAGGAATAGGGAAACGAAAATGTATTGGCAAAAAATAGAGACGGAAAATTTTCCGTCTCTACTTACTCAAAAAAATCGTTGTGAGTTTAGCGGAGTCTGTCCACAGATTTTACGAGCCTTTCATCTTTCCGGATAAAAATGTTTGCTATAAATAAACAAACCATAGAAATAAACGGAAAAACCGGCTCAATACCCTTCTCAGGAAAATCAATTCCTCCGGATAAAGTGAGTAGCCAATAAACCAATAAACCGACCAACAAAGCGTTTATAAAAATGCCGATATTATTCAGCAGGATTTGTCTTTTGCGGTTTTTGTAACTGAAGATACTTAATAATCCAAATAAAACAAGCACAATACAAGCAATCAAAATAAAAGGAACTGCTCCGAAAAGTGAGAAATCCTGTGCAGTAAGGAACAGGAAAAAAGCACCTAAAACCGACAGAAACATCCAGACTGTTTGTATTCTTTGTAACATTTTATCGAAATGTGGTTTGCAAAAATATAATATTTTTTTGCATAATTCAAAAATTAGTGTAGATTTGCAGTACAAAAATCTAAAAAAGAAAAGTCGCCCGACTTAACTTTCTTACTTACACTTACTTATATAAAATACTTTTTTACATAAAAATTTATGTTCAACATTGAAACGTTACGGTCAAAATCCGATTCGGAATTGAC
>CAYSQR010000132.1:0-5856 GCA_964433195.1 uncultured Kaistella sp.
GTGATGGATTCTCCCGGAGATGGGACTTTCATTTCTAATATTGACATCGGGTTTCTATTTTTTTAATTTATTATTTATTTTAGCTCTCTTAAAAATTGTTCGGGAATAAATTGTTTCAGTACAGGAATTTCCCTTTTTTCCATCACCGTAAATTTCCAGTTTTTGGAATCGGCAGAACTTGCAGCAACTTCTTTTGTTCCTTTAATTTCAAAATAACCGGTTTTATCATCAAACTTTACCTTATCATATCCGAATTGTCCCTGTAATGCCGAAAGCAAATCTTCGGGTTTAATATCATCTGATTTGAATTTCATATCGATGGTTTGTCCGTAAGTTATTTTCACGAATTTTTTTCCGTTTTCTTCTATAACCTTATCATTTATTACAATATCTTCGGGTTTGGAAAACTTAAATTCAAACTCAGGAGAATTGAGCATTTGCTCCATCATCGCCACTAACTGCTCTTTCGGAAAAGTTTTCAGAAAATCTTCATTGGCATAGAGATCTATTGCTTTTTCAAATTCTTTATTTATAATTAAATTGTTATAATCTCTGAATTGTTTTTCGATATCGGATTTCATATCCTGCGAAAAAACAAGAATGGAAAATATACAACCTAAAACTAAAAATATTTTTTTCATCCCAAAAAATTACACTGTTACCGGTCTTTTTACAGGAGCATCATTGGTTTGGAAAACTTTGTTGATGATTCCGTTTTGTATTTTTTCAAACATTTTGTGACTTCCCGGAGCTGGAGTTCCGCTCGCAACAGGAGATATTACCTGAATATCCGTATTGCGGAAGTTTCTGAGAATGAAAGACCAAGCTCCCATATTTTCCGGTTCTTCCTGTACCCAGATTAGTGCTTTTCTGTTTTTATACTTATCAAAAATCGTATTGATTTTTTCCATATCCAAAGGATAGATTTGCTCCAATCTTACCAATGCTACTTTTTCATCGTTGATTTCTTCTTTCTTAGCCAGCAAATCGAAATATACTTTCCCGGTGCAGAGAACAAGTCTTTCTACTTTATCGGGATTTGCAGTGGTATCATCAAGAATTGTCTGAAAACTTCCGTTTGCCAAATCTTCCAGCGGAGAAACAACTTTCGGATGTCTGAGTAAAGATTTCGGTGTCATCACAACCAATGGTTTTCTGAAACCGAATCTCATTTGCCTTCTCAACAAATGGAAATAATTCGCCGGAGAAGTAACATCTGCAACGATAATATTTTCGTTCGCACAAAGTGTAAGGAACCTTTCTAATCTCGCGGAGGAATGTTCTGCACCTTGTCCTTCGGAACCGTGTGGAAGAAGCATAACCAATCCATTTTGGATTTTCCATTTTTCTTCGGCAGCAACCAAATATTGGTCAACGATAATCTGTGCTCCGTTTGTAAAATCCCCAAACTGTGCTTCCCAAATCGTCAAAGTTTTCGGCGAAGCCATCGCATATCCGTAATCGAAACCAAGAACGCCGTATTCCGAAAGATGAGAATTATATACATCAAATCTTTGCTCATTGACGTGTCTTAATGGAATATATTCTTCCTCCGTATCTTCGGTTTTTACCACTGCGTGACGATGGGAGAATGTTCCTCTTTCCACATCTTCGCCGGAAATTCTTATGTTGTAATGTTCCGTGAGTAAGGTTGCATAAGCCAATAATTCCGCCATTGACCAATCCAAAGAATTATTCTCTACCATCTTTACTCTATTATCGAAAAGACGGGTAATTTTATTAATGAATTTTTTATCTGCAGGAAGTGTAGAAATCTTTATTGCAAGTTCTTTCAGCTTTTCAAGATTGTAGGTAGTATCAGCTTTGGAATCGAGAACACATCCTTTTGCACCAATCGGATATTCTGTCCAATTTTCCTGCATAAAGACATCCATCTTGTTTTTCTCGATTTCTTTGGAACCATCAAAATCTTCATCGAGCAATGCTTTGAAATCCTTCTCCATTTTCTTCAAAACTTCATCGGAAACGATTCCTTCTTGAATCAATTTATCTTTGTAAATTTCTCTCGGATTGGGATGTTTTGAAATTAATTTATAAAGATTCGGCTGTGTAAATCTTGGTTCGTCGCCTTCATTATGTCCGTATTTTCTGTAACCTAATAAATCGATGTACACATCTTTCCCGAATTTCGCACGGTAATCTGCCGCAAATCTGATGGCGTGAACAACTGCTTCCACATCATCTGCATTCACGTGCATTACCGGAGAATCCGTAACTTTTGCAATATCCGTACAATAAATTGATGATCTTGCATCGTGGAAATTGGTGGTAAAAGAAACCTGATTGTTTACTACAATATGAACAGTTCCACCGGTTTTGTAACCTTCGAGATTCATCATCTGTGCTACTTCGTACACAATTCCCTGTCCTGCAATTGCACCGTCTCCGTGAATGATAATCGGTAAAATTTTAGAGAAATCGTCTTTATAAATATTATCAACTTTCGCACGACAGATTCCTTCTACAAGTGCTGCAACTGTTTCCAGATGCGATGGATTCGGAGTAAGATTTATCTTTACTTCTTCGCCGTTTGCAGTCGTCACTTTTTTGGATGCTCCCAAATGATATTTTACATCTCCCGAAAATACGTCTTCTTCAAATTCTTTTCCTTCAAATTCCGAAAAAATCTGCTTGTAAGATTTCTGGAAAATATTGGTAAGAACATTCAGACGACCTCTGTGTGCCATTCCCAGAACAACCTCATCTACTCCTAATTGCGAAGAACGCGTAATCAACTGGTCAAGAGCAGGAATCAGAGATTCTCCGCCTTCGAGAGAAAAACGTTTTTGCCCGACAAATTTTGTATGAAGATAATTTTCAAATGCAACGGCTTGATTGAGCTTGAAAAGGATTTCGGTTTTCTCGTCTGCAGAAAGGTTTGCTTGGTTTTCGTTTACACTTACCCATTCTCTAATCCAGTTTTTTTCCTCAACATTCTGGATGTGCATATATTCTGTCCCGATGGAATCGCAATAGATTTTTTCCAAACGATTGACAATTTCCTTTAACGGAGCTGAACCGGACATTCCTGTTTTGATGGCGGAATTAAAACTTTTATTCAAATCTTCTTTGGACAATCCGAAATTTTCAATGTTTAAAGTCGGTTCATAATGTCTTCTTTCTCTTACCGGATTTGTATTGGTAAAAAGATGTCCTCTCGATCGGTAAGCATTGATAAGATTTACAACTTTAAATTCTTTTGCAATGTTATCGGAAACTTGCCCGTTTGAAACTGCCTGATTTGCAAACTGAACTACATTTGGAGAAGAAACATTATTATTTCCCCGAAAATCGTCTCCGTAACCTTCCAAAGCGAAATCGAATCCTTGGAAAAATGCTTTCCAAGAAGGTTCTAAAGAATCGGGATATTTTAAATATTGCTGATATAAGTCTTCTATCAGCTGTGAATGAGCTGCATTGAGAAATGAAAATTTGTCCATTATTTACAGGTTGTCTGTTGATTTTTGTTTAAACGACAAATTTAACAAAAAAAAGTGAAGTAATAAAGCCGAAAAACGCTTTAAAAATAATTAAATCCTTTTATCTGAAAACAGGCAAAGATAATTTCATAACCGTATTATTTTCTGCCGATGGTTCTTCGAGAAAAGTCTGCTGTATATCTCCGCTTCTCAGCGTATCTTTTTTCGCTTTTAACAGTAATTGCTGAATGACTTTGATTCTTCCCGCATAATCTCCTCTATAATAAATAACGTAGTTTTTGGAAGCATTTAATGTTCTGAAACTAAAACTGTTATCCGAAACACCTATCTTTTTTGAAAGCGGAATTCCGTAATAATATGAAACTTCTTTGTCTTTATAATTATCTGCATCGGTAATGAGAATCGGTTCTCCGTATTCATCTTCTTTTTTTCCCAAATCCATTTTCACATAATTCAGAACTTTGTTATGATTCATCACAATGTTTTTGAAAAGAGCGTCTTTTATATTTTTTGAACTTACATTAATTCCCAAAAGCAGCTGACTTTCCTGTTCTTCCACCATCAAACTATCGAATTTTATCTTTTCCCGCTGTTTTTCCTTATCCACTTTATTACCGAGAATGACGAAAAGGTTTTTCATACTTTTATCGATATTGTCTGCAATGTAATCTTCGGTAATTAAATTCAGGGAACGTTTTAGCAATGGCTGTTTCGGAGTATGGATGTACCAGATTATTTTGGTTTTTTCGTTTTCGGAAATAAATTTCAAATCAATCAAATAAGGATTGCTTTCTCCCCTCTCAAATAATTGGAATCTGAGTGTTCTTTCGGGATTTTCGTAGCGTACAAAAACTTCTCCCGATACCTCATTACTTTTCTTGTTGCGAAAAGACATAGAACTTCCTTGTCCTTGATAAGGAGCGAAATACTCGAAAGCAAGATTATCCTCTTCATAAAAAAAAGTATTCCACCGTGTAAAATTCTGCAGATTGCTGAATTGCGGAAAAACCTTATCTACAGGATAATTAATTTCTTTTTCGATGGTAAAGCTTTTACTCTCGTCCACAAAAGTCATAGAAACAGCATAAACCGTCATCAAAAGTACTATAATAAGAATCCCGATTTTAAAAAAACGCATACGGCAAAAATAACATAAAAAACCAATACCAAAGAAAACACGGCAATAAATACTGCCGTGCTTTTATAAATTTTTTTTCAGATTAAGGAATATGAACACCGGAACCAATCACCGCATTTTTCTTTACCACAATTATTCCGTCTTTGATGGAATGGGTTTCAAAATCACCATCCGGAAGATGTTTTCCTCCGATAATTCTTACATTATCTCCTATACTGCAGTTTTTGTCGAGGATTGCACTTTCTATATAACAGTATTTACCAACACCGAGATTTGGTTTTCCTTGTTTATCATTCTCTACGATGGTTTTGGTATTTTGGTAAAAATCTGCACCCATCATATAAGTATTAATAAGGGAACTTCCTTTATCAACCCGACTTCTGTTTCCAACGATGGAATTTTCTATTTTATCCGCCATTACAATACACCCGTCTCCGAAAACGGCTTTACTCACATAAGAACCGAGAATCTTGGAAGGAGGAAGCATTCTTGCTCTTGTATAAATCGGCGAAGTGCTGAAAAGATTGAATTTCGGGAAATTTTTCGTCAAATCGATATTGGCATCAAAGAAGGACTGAATCGTTCCTATATCCGTCCAATAACCATCATACTGGAAACTGAGTGTTTTATAAGTTCCGATACTGTTGGGAATCAATTCGCCACCAAAATCATCTCCCGGATCTTCATCAAACATTTTCTTTAAAACTTCTTTACTGAATACATAAATCCCCATTGAAGCGAGGTATTCTTTTTTTTCGGATTTGCTTTTTTCCGATACTTCGGATTTCCATTCTCCCAAAATATCCGCTGAAGGTTTTTCGATAAAAGAAGTGATATTTCCTTCGTCATCAGATTTTAAAATCCCAAAACCCGGAGCATCGTGAGCATTTACGGGAATCGTTGCAATGGTAATATCCCCATTGTTCTTCTGGTGGAAATCTATCATCGAACGAAAATCCA
Organism: uncultured Kaistella sp.; assembly: GCA_964433195.1. Lineage (GTDB taxonomy): Bacteria > Bacteroidota > Bacteroidia > Flavobacteriales > Weeksellaceae > Kaistella. The sequence goes on from CAYSQR010000132.1 coordinate 5,560, forward strand.
TTTGATACAGCTGATCACCGGAAAGAATCAGGATATAATCGTAATCATATTTATCCAAATGTTTCATCGATTGCCGCACTGCATCTGCAGTTCCTTGATACCATTTATCGTTTTCCACATTTTGTTCTGCAGCCAGAATATCTACAAAACCTCTGCTGAAAATATCAAAATGATAAGAATTTTTGATGTGTGAATTCAGCGAAGCAGAATTAAACTGGGTAAGAACCAAAATCCTGTTAAATCCCGAATTGAGACAATTGGAAATAGGAATATCTACTAATCTGTATTTTCCTGCAA
>CAYSQR010000133.1:0-5749 GCA_964433195.1 uncultured Kaistella sp.
TTTCCGGACAAGAACCCTGCTTCACTTTCACGGCATAAATTCCTGCCTGTGTTGGCTCGTAAATATAAATATTATTGGTTCCGGGAGCAGGAATATAACTCGCTCCGCTTTTTAGCAACCATTCATAGGAATCGAATCCTTCCGTAATTTCCAATTTTACTCCGGGAAGACAATCTCCTTCACTTTTCAAAATAGCAGGAATATAGGAAAATCCGGCAAAATATCCTCCGTAACCTACAGATGCATTACCCGCAGAAATTCCGGCTGTAACCGCACTTGAAGAAAATACGGCAATATTTCCCGTGATATTGGGAATGGAGTAGGTTACCCAATTGTTATTTCCTGTAACATTGAAGGGTCCGTTTGATGAATTTAATGTCAAAGATATGCCGTTTCTTTTCACATCTACTGTTGCTCCTCTTTCTGTAATGATATTGAGCTTTGTAGGAACCGTTAAGCTGTTGATGCCTCCATTGGCAGAATACTCGTTTTCTTCAATTTTCCCAATTTCATCAATTTTTTTTGGCAGATAACAGCTTAAAGGCGGAATGTAATTCATTCCACCGGTTGCTTCCACCGTTCCTCCTGATGAACTGGTTCCCGCCAACAATTGATATACATAAATATTCTTGGTAGATTTAATATACATATTATAATGACCGGAACCTTGATTGATATATGCAGAGGGAAAATTATTGGTTTCATAAAGTTGACCGGTATTCAGTGTTGCTACCGGAGTTGTACCGTTATTAATGTAGATTTGGGTATTATCTTCAGTAGCCAGAATAAGTGCTTCCTCCATATTGGTATAGGTTTCCCCATTTCCTTTCATTAGCACAAATTCCTGTCCCAGCTTATCAACAGGTACTCCCTGATCCATAAGAATATCCGAAGCACTTCCATAATTTCCCGCATACTGTCCGTTGAAATTTCCGTTAGCAATTACAACAGGTTTATCCGAAATTATTTTTGCTCCGATATAGCCGGTAGAGTTTTGTGGCAAATTTCCTCTCCCATCGATAATATAAGACTGTCCTTTATTTAGCGTAAAATTAATCTGAGTTCTGTTTATGTTATCTGAAAAACGGACATTCGATTGGAATTCGGAAACGGTAACTGTCGTATTATCCTCAGTTGCCATAATACTGTTCATAAAATTCAGAATACCGTTACTGTTGGTTATCGGTGCCATTACTGCACGAAATTCTGTTCCCAAAGCAGCACCTCCTTTTGAAGTCTGAATCTCGCCGTGATTTAATACTGAAAATCTTAAACTTGCAAAAAAGGGTTTTTCCCCTTTCAGATAAAATCCCATAGCAACCGGTCTGAATAAATCGGATTGGCTTGTTGTGATAATTCTGTTTCTCTGTGAATTGGGAATACTGTATTTAACCGGATTATTCTTGCTTATATTTACGGAGCTTACAATGATATTGTTATGATAAATATCAACTTTGAACGGAACAGTCTCATTAGTGGACATATATATCGACTGGACTTGTGAACCGGTTCCGACACGATCCACCATCGGTGCGAACCAATGCTCCCTGTCAAGCTGTGCATATAAATTAATAAAAGAAAAACAGAATAATACAAATAATAAAAATCGTTTCATTTTTTTACAAAATTGTTTACAAATGTAAGGTTTTATTTGGAAAAATTTATAGGATGTTTTTATAGAATTTCTAAGAGATGTTCAAAATAGAATCAAACACATAAGTCACATAAGATTTAGTTTGAAACGGTGAAAATAAAAAGAACACCTTAGATTGAAAATCAAGGATTTTCAATCTAAGGTGTTAAAAATAAAAAATTTAAAATCAAACACATAAGTCACATAAAATTTAGTTTGAAACTGTGAAAATAAAAAGAACACAAAGAGTTGAAAAAAATCTAAATTTTAATCCCTGTTCTTCACAAGAATCCATCCTGTATATAAAACAGGTTTGTCGGTTTGCGGTTCTGTCCATTTCAGAATGTACCAGTACGTTCCTGTAGATACAGGTCTTCCGAAAGTTTTTCCGTCCCAGATGAATTGCTGGTCTTTTGAAGCAAAAACGAGATTTCCGTATTTGTTGAAAATTTCTATACTCACGTTGTTTTTAATCTTCAAGTCAGAATAATCCAAAACATCATTTTTTCCGTCTCCGTTCGGAGTGATGACATTAATTAAATTCAAAATGAGAAAATCTTCCTGAACCGGATTACAATTTACCGAATCTTTCACATAAGCCGTATGTACTCCTCTCGGAACATTGGTAAAAACATTTGAGGATTGATAAGTAATTCCATCCAATGAATATTGGTAAGGAGGATTTCCTCCGGTTACAAAAACGGTTGCCGTATTTCCCGAAACTTCGATGTTCGTAATTTTCGGTAGCTCCGCTTCGGTAACTTTCACGGGTTGTTTGTAAACGCAACCATTAAAACCTAAATCCACAAAATAATCTCCGACAGGAACAGTAACGGTTTGCGAAGTTTCTCCATTGCTCCACAGATAAGAATCAAATCCGAAACCTGCATCTAAAGTAACGACAGAACCGGGACAGATAATTTCATCTTTCAGAACGGTAGATTTTTTCGGCTGTTTGAAGATGAATTTTACCGCTGCATAATTCGGGCAAGAATCTCCTCTTTCTATTCTGATGTAAAAGGTTTTGTCTGAAGAAATCGTCTGGTTATTACTGATTGTAGAATTTCCTCCTGCTTTTGCCTGGTTTTCGGTGGCGTAATAATAAGGATTTACGTTGGTTTCATTGGTAATAAGCGAAACGTAATCCGTAAGATTAATCTGTTTGCTTCCGCTGAGTGTATTATCACAAACCTCGAAAGGCGTATAATTTTTGAAAGATAGTTTGTTTCCGTAATAAAATTTCACAGGTTTAATTTCCGGAGTACAGCCAAATGCACTTACTTTTACATACAGTGTTTGCGGATTTTGGCTGAAAATAAAATCTGAATCGGGATTAATCGGTGTTCCTGTTGCAGACGGATTTGTGTAATAAGAAACCTCAAAACCCCTTTGGAAATTCCTCACAATCTGAGAAGTAAAATTTGACAATTTCGCAGAATGGTTTCCGTCAAAATTGCTGTCGCAAACCATTATATCAGAAGTATCAAAATCCGGTTTCGGTGCTTTTTCTATATTTACGTTTCCTTGTAGTTTACATCCACTTCCCATTATCACTTCCAGATTGTAGAACCCTTCTGCAGTTACATTATAATAATTCTGGGAAACAGGAACAGCCAAAGCAACACCGTCTTTGTACCAGTAATATTGTGCAGAGAGATCGTTCAGCGGAGGATTCGGAGCAATGGTATAAGTTTGGTTTTCACAAAAAGGATTTTCATTATCAATCGTCAAATCATTTCCGATATTGATGTTTCCTGTAAAACTTCCGGCTCTCAGAATCACTCCCGAATCATAAAGTCCGTTTCCTTGGTCAGCAATAACGAGCTTGATGTGGTATTTCACTCCGGGAACAACATCCGTTTTTGCCGTGAGAATTGCAGTTTGTCCGTTGAAACTTAGCGGACTGTAATCGGGATTGTAATGCCCGAAATATTCCGCATTATTTGCAGGGCATTTTCCGCCGGAACCTCTTACGTTATTGGAAGTAATCGGTGTGTTTGTTCCGGGAAGTATGGCAAGATTGGTATAATCCTGTTCATCGGATTTTCTGATGAGAAAAGCAAAACCGTCTGTATATCCGCAAGTTCCCGGATCATTATTTCTCAGATACTGCTCCGAGAGAAACATATAATCGAAACTGATTTTATTACTCTGATTAGAGATAAAATCAAATTCCAAAACAGTCGCATTTGTGGTATTGCTTATTCGTGCAGCCCGTTCCAAATCCTGATCACCGCTCCATCCGGAAGCATCTGCACTCTGTATTCCCGCAAAAGAACCGACCGCTTCAGATACTTTTCCGGAGGAAAGTAGAATTCCGTCATTAACCTCAAAACTGCTTCCGTTCCGGTTGAAATAGCCGTAACTCAAATCGCCGTTCCCGAAATCCCATCCGGAAACACTGATGTTATCCACCGTAATACAACTTGCGTTCTGCGAACCGATAAAAATATCTTTTACCAATTGTTCGGCGTTGTAAGTTGACGTATCCACAGAAATATATTGCTGTGCTTTTCCCAGGAAAGATAGCAATCCCGACATAAGGAGTATATATTTCAGAAAAGAGGTTTTGTTTTTCATTTTTAATGGAGGACAAATTTACTTCAAATTCTACAAACAAAAAATCTCTTCCCGAAAACGAGGAAGAGATTTTTATTGTTGGAAAAAAATCCTGACTAAGCAAGACTTACTCTGATAAATCCTGTAACTTTCAAATCTGCGTTTACGGATTTCACGTAATCTGCAACGGAAATTCCTCCGTCTTTAATGAAAGCTTGGTGTACCAAAGTATTGTCTTTGTAGAATTTCTGCATTTTACCTTTCAAGATGTTATCGATGATGTTTGCAGGTTTTCCTTCTTTGGTAAGCAATTCTCTTTCGATGTCCAATTCTTTATCGATGGTTTCCTGTGAAACTTTGGTTTCGTCAAGAGCAATCGGATTCATTGCGGCAACTTGCATAGAAACGGATTTTGCAGCTTCTGCAGCACCCTCTACATTTGCAGAAAGTGAAGTGATTGCAGCGATTTTGTTTCCAGCGTGGATATAAGCTCCCAAAAACGCACCTTCAATTCTCTCGAAAGAACCGATTTCTATTTTCTCGCCGATTACTCCGGTTTGCTCGATAAGTTTATCTGCAACAGACATTCCGTGAAAATCGGAAGCTAAAAATTCTTCTTTGTTTGCATAGAAAACCGCTTGTTCTGCAAGTTCGTGAGCAAGCTCTGTGAAATTGTCGTTTTTTGCAACGAAATCGGTTTCACAGTTCAAAGCGATAATTGCTCCCATTGTGTTGTCTTCGTTTACTTTTGCAATTACGGCACCTTCGGTAGATTCTCTGTCTGCTCTGTTTGCAGCAACTTTTTGTCCTTTTTTTCTAAGGATTTCTATTGCTTTTTCGAAGTCTCCTTCAGCTTCTGTTAAAGCTTTTTTGCAGTCCATCATTCCTGCTCCTGTTGTGTTTCTTAGTTTAGCTACATCTGCAGCAACCGGTGTGTACATATTTTTATTTTTTATATTAAAAATTTGATTATTTTAGCTCCAATTTTGAGCGTGGCAAAGATAATAAATTTCGGGCAAACTAAAAAGTTGGTATTTTCGTTATTATTAAAAATTTAAAATCACAAAAATTATATTTGATGAAAAAATATTATTTCTTTCTTGTTTTTTTTATTTCGTTTTTTTCTTACTCGCAATCCAAATATACTGCGGAACAGGTGGAGAAAAGCACCAATCCGCAAGTAATCGCCAATTTTATTAAATTTAATCCGAATCACCCGAAAACTCCTGAATTTAAGAGAAAACTTCTTGCCGTAATCAATAATGATAAATCTCCTGCACAACAATCAAAAATTGCACAACCCACGGTAAAACCGCTCAATACAGGTAAAGCAAAGAATGAAACCCCAAAAACAGGAGTTGATGCAAACAGCAAAAAAACCGAGAATCTGCTAAATCATATTTTTAATTCCGATCCTACAAGCAAAAATGCATACATCCAAATCGTCAATAAATCCAAATGTAATCTGATTGTAAAAATCAGCGGGAAAAAGTTTTATAATCTGGATGTTCCTGCAAGTAACCAAAATTTTATTCTGGTGGAAAAAGGAAGTTATAC
>CAYSQR010000134.1:0-5736 GCA_964433195.1 uncultured Kaistella sp.
TAAGTTTCTTCTTTTGAGAGGATTACGTTAATCGCATCTCTTCCGCCATCAGTTTCTTTCAGAAGATTCGGCAAATCTCTGTACGCATCGGGACCTACAACCAAATCAACGAGTTGTTCTTCTTCTAAAAATTTAGTTTTAAGCCTTTCCGCCATACAACCGAGAACTCCAACCGTAAGATTCGGTTTTTCTTTCTTTAAATTTTTGAACTGCGACAAACGCATTCTCACGGTTTGCTCCGCTTTTTCACGGATGGAACAGGTATTTAATAAAATTAAATCGGCTTCTTCCTGCTTCAAAGTCGTGTTGTAACCTTGCTCGTTAAGAATAGATGCAACAATTTCGGAATCGGAGAAATTCATTTGGCAACCGTAACTTTCCAGAAAAAGTTTTTTGGTATTCTGTGGTTTTTCTGCGATGGCAAAAGCTTCGCCTTGTTTGGTTTCGTCGATATATTTTTCTTGCACGTTTTACAATTTAAAATTCAAAATTCCGAACTCAAAATTTTGAATATTGAATCGGGAATTCAAAATTGTTAGAGTGCAAAGATAATGAATATTATGACAAATTGGCAGGATTTTATTTTGTAAAAAGAATTGATTTTCTAATTGTATTCCACCTCTGTACTTCCATATACCATAAAACTAAAGCGGTCATCAATCGGTGTTCCGTTAATGGTTGCAGGTCGCATATTTTTGGAGAGAATGTTTATGGTATTTTTTATCTCTTTATCAAACTCGTCTAAACCAGATGGTCTCGGTAAAAAAATGTCCTTTACCTTTCCTTCTTTGGTTACGGTAAATTCGCCTTGAATGACAAAAACATCATTCCAGCGGAAACGTTTTTTGTTAAACTTCATTACAAAATCTTTTTCATAGTTTCTTTCTACACCGGTTTTTTTGTCCACATATTTCGGCGGAGTGTAGTTGGGAAAATATCCGTCCCGGTAATTGTTAAAAAAATCGTCGGGAAAGATGATAAAATTTGCAACAGAGGTTTGCTTGGTTCCGTCAATTATTACGGGATTCCAGTTCTTTTGATATTTGGCAACTTCTCGTGCAAGATTGTATGCACATTTGTTGCTGTTGATGATTTTCTCATTAAGCTCTTTTACAAACTGTATGGAAGAATCCGGTAAAATCACTACTTTAAGTACATAGATTTCATTGGGATTATTGCAAGGTTGCAGATTTTTTTCCTGAATGATATTATGGAAATCTTTGTAATATCCTTCGTATCCGCCAATATATGGATTTCGGTTTTGAGGATAGTTTTCAAAAAATGTATTCTGCGAAAATAGTGATTGGGAAAAAGAGAATAAAATAACGAGCAAAAATTTAGTCTTCATAATCTGGTGTAAATTGATTATCAAAAATAAAAAAACTTTGCAATCACTCACAAAGTTTTTACTGGTAATTTTTTTTAATTAAGTATCCGCACTTTCTGTTACGAAATTCATTTTGATTCTGATTCTGGAATCTACCGGAACATTATTGCATTTTGAGGGAACCCAATCTTTTTTGATTTTTTTCACGGCATAGATTAAATCCCGCAAAAACATTTCGCTGTTTTCCACTTTCGGAGTCATCTCGAGATGGGTTACTTTTCCGGCAGAATCAATATCCATATTCAGAAAAAAAGTTCCGTTTACCACATAAATTTCCTTATCGATATAAGCGGAAATGTATTTGAAAAGCTCTCTGTTGAAAGCCGAATCACCTCCTTCGAACTGTGCTCTCACAAATTGCGAATCATCATTGCAAGATGCAACTTTATAATAATCATACGGTTTTTTAATATCTACACGGAAAAAATTCTTGCTGTTTTCCGAGAAGAAATAACCTTCTTGCAAATCTTCGATTTCCTGTGCGTGAAGAAAGAACGAAGAAAAAATGAATAGAAAAAGTATCTTTTTCATAACTTTAAATTTAGAATATAAATGTACGGAGTTTCTGCCCGAAAAAGAAACAAAACTGCTTTTATTTTACCCAAAAGATTATTTCGGAAGTGGCTGTATCTCAAAATCCCCTCTCAACAACGCCAATTTCAAATCGTTTTGCAAATCTGCAACAGAAGCTTTGAGGATAATTTTTAGCTTGTCTATTTTATCTCTCGACTGAATCTGGCTGTGTAATTCATAAAAACCATAGGAAGTAAGTTTGCCGTTTTCAAAAATTAAAAAAGATTTTTCTCCTAAAGTTCTTCCTGCCGAAATCCAGATTTCATCTCGCTTTTTCAGGTTGATTGATCTTGTAAATTCCTTAATATCAGAAAACTGCTTCTTTGATTGGATAAAATTTACAGCTTTTAAACCCTGCGTAAAAGATTTGAATTTCAAAAGCGGTTTTTCCGTTTTGTGGTTTGATATTTTGTCGGCAAAATATTTCCCGTCTTTATGATACAACCCGAATTGCAGGTTTTCCCGCTTTTTCAAACCTTTGGTTTTCATCATCAGTTTTGCGAGAATATCATTTCCTGTTAATTCATATTGAATTTTCTCCGTTTCATCCTGAATGATTTTCCAACGGTTTGATTTTGAATTAAATATCCTTTTCGAGAATTTGTTCAAATCATCGGTAAAATCCGAAAAAATAATTTTTCCTTCCGGATTCTGAAAATAAATGATTCCTTTTTCCGCCGGTAAATCACGGGTTAAATCCCGGATTTTATTCAGGTAGGTTTTCGCGTTGATTTCTTCGTGATGCTGCTGTATGATTTCGGAATCTTTGTCTTTGATCATCAGTAATTTAAACAATTCCAAAGTTGCACGTGCATCTCCTGAAGCTCTGTGTTCGTCGGTCAAAGGAATTCCCAAAGATTTCACGAGTTTTCCCAAAGAATAGCTTTCTGCTTCGGGAATGAGTTTTTTCGCTAAAGGAATCGTATCTAAAGTATTGATTTTAAAGTCATAACCGAGTCGTTTGAAAGATTGGCGAAGCATCCTGTAATCGAAATCGATATTGTGACCAACCAAAGTTGTTCCTTCTGTAATTTCTATGATTCTTTTGGCAATTTCGTGGAATTTCGGTGCGGTTTTTACCATTTTTGAGGTAATTTTGGTCAGTTTCTGCACAAACCAAGTAATTTCCGATTCGGGATTTACCAAAGAAATAAACTGGTCTGTAATTTCGTGACCATCATATTTGAAAATTGCAATTTCAATGATACTCTCTTTCCTAAAACCTGCTCCGTTGCTTTCTATGTCTATTATGGTGTACATTTTTTTATTTGGCATCAAATAATTCGGTAGGATCAATTTTGAATTGTAACATTTTAGAGGTTTCCCGTCCGTTGTCGCCTCCTTTTCTCTGCATTCCGATGCGTCCGATATTGAAATTTCCTTTTTTCGTCACTTCAATATTTCCGTTTCCATAATGATTTAAACAGAAATTTATCGGCTTCAGAACCCATCTCGAATTTTGTTTCACTTTCTGGGCAACCAACATCCATTCTGTCGAAAATTGACCTCTACCTTTTAAAATATCCGATACGATTAATGATTTGTTTTGGTTTAACCAATTTATAATTTTTTCTTGTTCTTCCTGCATAAATTCGGGATATACATCCGTCTTTTGTCTTTCGGATTGGGAATGTTCGGAGGAATTTCGCCTGTATAACGTTTCAGGATGTCAATAATATCAATCGGCATATTCCACATTTCTGCATATTTGTTTATCCAGCGTTTATCAATCTGGTTAAATCCTTTTTTATTACTGACTAATTTGACTTGAAGATTCTGACAATCAATCGCTTCTTTTAGTTTTATGGTAATCTGAACCTGAACATCGGTTTTGAAACCACTGATTTTAACGGCTTTTACAAACTCGATCTCATCAAGTTGATATTGCATAATAAGCAACCATTTTTTTGCTTCTTCATCGGTTTTCCAATTGTTGAATTTATTCACAATATCGTCTTCGTTCAAAAATCCGTTTTTGGCGGTTTGTGAACCTAAAAGCTGCTCTTTACGCATATTCTAATTTCAGTCGTTCTTTATTGGTATCTTCATTTTGTTTCAGAACTATAGCAATTTTCTTCATTATATATTGTAAAACATTTACGGAAACACTGTTTCCGAATTGCTTGTAAGATTGTGTAATTGAATGGTTTATAATAAAATCATCCGGAAATCCCTGAACTCTTGCACATTCTCTCGGAGATAGTTTTCTTACTTTTCCGTTTATTAAATATAATCCTGTTTTTGCTCCGACTCCGCCTCCGTAAGCAGAAAGCGTAATAGCGTGTCCTAAAGGATGATAGATTCTTTCTCCTTGTCCTCCTTTGTTTACTTTTCCGATTTGAATGGGTTTATTTAACAATTCAATTTCTGAAAATAAAGTACCGGAAACAGCATAATTTTTATAAATTTCGATGTCGTTTCTTTCGATGATTTTTCCATTTTCGGGTTCGTTTTCTAAAATTTGTTCCAAGCAAACAGGTTCGTTTACAGGATTGGGAAATCGAAATGATGTTGAATTTAATGAATGATGAAATGCGATGATATAAACTCGTTCTCTATTCTGTGGCAAACCAAAATGACTTGAATTTAAAACTTTAATAAAAACAGTATAATCTAATTTTTCTAAAGTTTTGATAATGGTTTTCAGGGTATTTCCGTTGTCGTGCTTTACCAAATTTTTTACATTTTCTAAAAATAAAATTTTTGGTTTGTGATGATTTACAATTCGGGCAATATCAAAAAACAAAGTTCCTCTTGTATCCTCAAATCCTTTCTGTTTTCCGGCTACCGAAAATGCTTGACAAGGGAAACCGGCACACAGAATATCGTGATCGGGAATTTCATTTTCTTTGATTTGAGTAATATCTCCGTCGGGTTTTCTCCCGAAATTTTCCTGATATGTTTCAGCAGCATATTTATCCCACTCGGAAGCAAAAACACATTCCGCTCCAAAGGAAGATAAAGCCAAATGAAAACCACCTATTCCTGAAAAAAGGTCTATAAATTTATAATTTTCAAATAAGGTTTTATCAGCTTTTATCATTATCAAAATTTATTTTCTTCCTTTTTTAAAATTTATTTTCTTCCTTTTTTCAAGCCAATCATTCCCATAAATGCATTGGTTGCTTCCCGTACAATCATCGTGGTAAAAGTTCTTCCTGCACTGGATTTCAATACTTGTTCAAACATTCCGGGTTCTACTTTTACAGGTTTTGCTTTTTGTTGCGGAGCTTCTTGGATTGCCTGTTCCATTCGGGAAGTAAGCATTTCATAAGCGGAATCTTTATTGACGGTTTGTTCATATTTTGCAACCAAAGCGGAACGGCTCGTTAAATCCAAAACTTCTCCTTCGCTCAGAATATCCATTCTGGATTCCGGAGAAATAAGATAAGTCTGAACCAATGGTGTCGGAATTCCTTTTTCGTCCAAAGCTGTGATAAACGCTTCTCCAATTCCGAGATTTTGGATGAGTTCGCTCGCTTTGTAAAATTCCGTTGTCGGATAATTTTCTACAGCTTTCGAGATTTCTTTTTTGTCTTTTGCAGTAAATCCACGTAAAGCGTGCTGGATTTTTAAACCTAATTGGCTCAAAACATTTTCGGGAACATCACCCGGAATTTGTGTGATGAAATAAATCCCGACTCCTTTGGAACGAATCAACTTCACCATCGTTTCAATTTGATTTAATAATGTTTTTGATGCTTCCTTAAAAATCAAATGAGCTTCATCAATAAACAAAACCAGCTTCGGTTTTCCGGAATCTCCTTCTTCGGGAA
>CAYSQR010000135.1:0-5731 GCA_964433195.1 uncultured Kaistella sp.
TTGCTTTCGTAGAAAAATTACGAACAGATTTCTTTGTAAATTTCAACGTGTTGATTTGCGGTTTTTTCCCAAGAAAATTTTTGAGAACGATTAAGAGCTTTCTGTGCTAAATTTTTTCTCAGACTCTCATCACTATATAATGACCACATTGTTTGGATGAGTTTTTCTTCGTCTTTCGGGTTTAACATAATTCCTGCGTCGCCTACAACTTCCGGTAAAGAAGACGTATTGGAAGTAACCGTTGCGACACCGCATTGCATTGCTTCCAAAGGAGGTAAACCAAAACCTTCGTAAAAAGACATATAATAAAAAGAGTTTGCGTGGCTGTAAATACTTGCCAAATCTTCATCTGGAACAAAACCAGTAATAATAATTTTATTTTTTAGGGAAACTGCACTTTCATATTCATTAAATATTTTTTCATAATCCCACCCTTTAGAACCTACCAACACCAAACTCAAATCTTCTATTTGATATTCCGTTATCATTTTGATAAAACACCTGATAACGTGGTCTATATTTTTTCTTGGCTCCAAAGTTCCCAAGCTTAAAAAATACTTTTCAGGAACGCGATATTTTTTTTGGATTTCTTTAAACTTATTTTCATCATCGCAAACATAAAAATATTCCGGAGAAGCTGCCAATAAACTTACAAATACTCTTTCAGGAGCAATATGCGGAGCATAATTAAGCAAATCTTTTCGTGTATTTTCGGATACACAAATTACATATCCGTCTTCTCCAACACTGTTTATAATATCTTTTATTAATTCTGAAGTAAAATGAAACTCCGGAAACATAATCGGAATCAAATCGTGAATGGTAATAACCTTTTTGAGATTCGGATAATTTTTTAAATTTTTATTTAACGGATGATAAATAGAATGGAAAATCTGAGCAGAATCCAGTATTTTTTTTGATTTGATATTTTTATAATCAGAAATTCCTATTTTGCTATATAAATATCTGAATAATTTTTCCTTTCGGAATGGCAGAAATTTTCTTCTGAATCTTTTATTCGCAGGTTTTATTGAAATGTCATTCTTACTGAAAAAAGAATCCAACTCATCAGTTGTCGTACTGCGGTTAAAAAAACTTAAATGAGAATAAAAAAGTTCTATATCACTTCTGTGACTTAGTTTCTTCACTATTTCACAAGCCACCCGAAAAATTCCCGTTCTGTTGTCCTTATAAAAATCGGCAATCAAATCCGCGTCAATAATGACTTTCATTTTCCTCATTCTATTCTTTATTTATGAAGTGTGATAAAAATAATAAAAACGCTCGTGGAGATTAATCTTCTGATTTTTGTCTCGTCACCGAAATTACAAAACACAGATAAACAATTCCCAGAAACATCAGATTGTAATAATAATTTCCAAATGCTTGTTTTGCCAGAATAAAAAGGACAAACAGTATCATCGTAAGATTTCTGATTTGTGAATATATTGAAATTTCTTTCTTTTTATAGGTTCGAAAGAAAATCCAAAGGATAAACAAAACCGAAATCGCAGAACACATCTTATCAATATTATATCCGAACTGAAATACATAACCAGGAATAGACAATGAATCGTATCTCGGAAAACTGTTGGCAAAATATTCCAGCGTATAAAGAATGGCTTTTGGATTAGTAACAAGATACGGCAAAAAGCATATTCCCATTACAGCCACACTCACTATCATCAGTAAAATTGCCTTCTTTGTATCTTTTTCAATATTAAAAAAATAAATCAGCGACAAAGGAAACAAAACGATAAAATAAAGTTTCAGGGACATCAGAATTCCCAAAATCACAAATGATAAAACATATTTTTTTTGTTGAAAACAGATAAAATAAAGTGCAAAAAAAGGGAGTGCCAAAATATCTATCCACGCATATTTTACCATATAAAACGTATATGGATTGCTGAACAAAAGAATGAATGAGGCATAAAAAACAAGTTTATTTCTGTTAAAACCAAAGTAAAGAACAAGACAACTTGCCAAAAGAAAAAAAACATAAGCAAACCGTAAATCTCCAAACAAAAATTGAAAAGGAGCTAAAAGAAAAACATTCATCGGCCAATAAACCAATTTTATCTGCTGATTCCGATATGCATAGTCTTGAACTCCATCGTATATGTCGGGAAAAACTCTTTCATAAGGGTCTTTATTTGCAAAAATATCAACAATACTTTGTTTCAGAATAACATACAAATCGATGAAAGGTTCGGGATACAAAAAAGGGATAATCAGAATAAAGCCAAAGAAAAAAATCAGCGTAAACAAAAAACTGAAGCCGAGTAATTTCTTTCTGAAATAAATTTTTACAGCCAATAACAATGCCGTTGTTACAATGAGTATTATTTTGAAATTAACCCCAGTTTTTTCCAGCAATATTTTGAAAAATTGACTTTCGACATTGACTTTTCCGGTAATGAAAATAATAATGTTTATCAGCAGAAATACATCGGTTGCAATCAGTAGATGAGAAAGTTTGTATTTTTTCAGAAAACGTTCATCGGAAACCGAAGCGAGAAAAAAAGCGAAAATTAGTAATAATATCGGTAAAAAAATCTGTTTCGGATTTCCTCCAAGATATAAATTATTGACAATCCCAACCAAAAAATAGCAGGAAACGAAAAAAAACGGAATTTTATTCCATAAGTTTTTGTGACTAATTTCTCTCATAATCATCTTCCAACCGCACAATATCATCTTCGCCAAAATATGTTCCTGTCTGCACTTCTATGAAAACGACGGGCTTATCTGTAAGATTCATAATCCGGTGTTTTGCACCAAGCGGAATAAAAATGCTTTGTCCATACTCTAAAGGAATTTCTTCGTCGTCCAGAACGATGGTTGCATTTCCTTCAATAATGGTCCATTGTTCTTGTCTTTTGTGATGGTATTGATAAGACAATTTCTGTCCCGGATTTACTTCGATTCTTTTCAATTTATAGTTCGGTTCGTCTGCCAAAACATAATATTTTCCCCACGGTCTTTCTCCTATTTCTAACATAATTTTTTTATTAAACATCAAAAGTAATAAAATCCTCCAAGATTTGCCCAAATCTACACGCAAAAAGCATAAAAATTCGTTAATTTTGCACTCTAAATTTTTCAAAAAATGAAAAAAGTAAGAGTGCGTTTCGCACCAAGTCCGACAGGTGCTTTACATTTGGGAGGAGTGAGAACTGCATTGTATGATTATCTTTTCGCCAAAAACCAAGGTGGCGAATTTGTTCTGAGAATCGAAGATACCGATACCGCAAGATATGTGGAAGGAGCAGAAGATTACATTATGAATTCCCTCGAATGGTGCGGAATTGTTCCCGATGAAAGTCCGAAAATCGGAGGAAAATATGCTCCTTACAGACAATCTGAAAGAAGGGATATTTATGACCGTTACAAAGAGCAAATCTTAAAGACAGATTATGCTTATCTCGCTTTCGACACCCCCGAAGAATTAGACAAAATCAGAAAAGAATTTGAACAAAACGGCGATGTTTTTTCCTATAATCATCAAACAAGATTACAATTAAAGAATAGCATTTCGCTTTCCAAAGAAGAAGTAGAAAAATTATTGAATAATAATGTACCTTATGTCGTGCGTTTCAAAATGCCGGTTGACAGAACTTTGAATATGGAAGATATTATCAGAGGAAAATTTTCCGTCAATACCAATACTTTAGACGACAAAGTTTTGATAAAAAATGACGGAATGCCGACTTATCATTTCGCCAATGTTGTAGATGATTATGAGATGAAAATCTCACACGTCATTCGTGGCGAAGAGTGGCTTCCTTCTATGCCGCTTCATATTTTACTTTACGAAGCGATGAATTGGGAAGCTCCGCAATTCGCTCATTTATCATTAATTTTAAAACCAGAAGGAAAAGGCAAGCTCAGCAAAAGAGATGGTGCAAAATTCGGATTTCCGGTTTTTCCGATGGATTTCAAAGATCCCGAAAGCGGCGAAATCTGGAAAGGTTACAAAGAATCCGGCTATTTTCCGGAAGCGTTTATCAATATGGTTGCACTCCTCGGTTGGAGTCCTGCAAACGACAGGGAAATTCTTTCTTTGGATGAAATGACCAAAGAATTCGATTTGCACAAAGTTCACAAAGCCGGAGCAAGATTCAGCAAAGAAAAAGCAGAATGGTTCAACCACGAATATTTAAAATTAAAAACCACGGAAGAGGTTTTATCATTATTAAAGCAGGAGAATTTAGATTTGAAAAATTTCAGCGACGAAAAATTTCTGAAAATCATTTCATTAATGAAAGAAAGAGCCACGTTTGTAAAAGACATTTACATCGACGGAAAATTCTTTTTCGAAGCTCCGACTTCTTACGATGAAAAAGCAGTGAAGAAAGCCTGGAACGAAGAAACACCCTCAGTTTTAACCGAACTTTCCGAAAGACTCAAAATTTTGAATTTTGAATTTGGAATTTTGAATGAAACAATCCACGATTTCGCCGAAAACAAAGGTTTAGGAATGGGAAAAGTGATGATGCCTTTAAGGCTAAGTTTGGTAGGCGAACTGAAAGGTCCCGATGTTCCCGATATTCTGGAAATCCTTGGAAAAGAGGAAAGTATCACAAGAATAAAAAATGCAGTGAATAATATTCATTAATTTTCTATTATTTTTTACTAAATTTGAAAGATTATTTTTAAAATAAAAAATGGAATATTTAAGTTTTGAGCTTCCTATAAAAGAACTGATGGATCAGTACCAAACCTGTTCATTGGTAGGTGAAGAAAGCGGTGTAGATGTAAAACTCGCCTGTTCACAAATCGAAGATAAAATCATTGAAAAGAAAAAAGAAATCTACGGAAATCTTACACCTTGGCAAAGAGTGCAGCTTTCAAGACATCCCGATCGTCCCTATACTTTAGATTTCATCAACGGAATCGTGGACAAAAACAGCTTCCTCGAATTGCACGGCGACAGAAATTTTGCAGACGATCCTGCAATGATCGGCGGTTTAGCAACGATTGACGGACAAAGAGTAATGCTCATCGGAACCCAAAAAGGAAGAACGACCAAAGAAAGACAACTCCGCAGATTCGGGATGAGTAATCCCGAAGGTTACAGAAAAGCATTGCGATTGATGAAACTGGCAGAGAAATTTAAAATTCCTGTAATTACGTTGATAGATACACCAGGAGCTTATCCGGGATTAGAAGCCGAAGAACGTGGACAAGGTGAAGCTATTGCAAGAAATATTTTTGAAATGACGATGCTCAAAACTCCTATTTTCTGCTATATTATCGGAGAAGGAGCAAGCGGAGGAGCTTTGGGAATCGGTGTAGGAAACAAAGTGTATATGCTCGAAAACACTTGGTACACTGTGATTGCTCCGGAAAGCTGCTCATCAATTCTTTGGAGAAACTGGGATCATAAAGAAGATGCAGCAAATGCTCTGAAACTTACCCCGCAAGATGCGTTAAAAGAAAAATTCATCGACGGGATTATTGAGGAACCACTTGGTGGAGCTCATTACGAACCGAAAGTTGCTTATGACCACTTGAAATCTTCTATCCTGCAAAACATCAAAGCATTTTCAAAATTCACAGGAAAAGAACTGGAAACACAAAGACAGGAGAAGTTCATTGCAATGGGACAATTTAGAGGTTAATAAAAAAATCTGTAAAAAAATACAAAAAACCACTGAAAAAAAATCAGTGGTTTTTTTGTAGCCCGTAGGGGAATCGAACCCCTCTTACCAGGATGAAAACCTGA
>CAYSQR010000136.1:0-1163 GCA_964433195.1 uncultured Kaistella sp.
TTGGAAATCAATCAGAAATTAGGAAAAGAAACTTTGGATTTATTTGAAAATATTCTGTCCAAAGTTTCATTAATAAAGGATTTATCGGGAAACGAACGTTTTATTTTCGGAAAAAAATTAACTACATAGATACATAGAAAGTGTTATTTTTTAGAAAGCCTAAAATCTATGTTTTTATGTGGTTTTATATTAATCCGTTTTTTTCCTGTTGATGAACAGATATACAGGAAGTCCCAATAAAATCAGGATAAATCCGGGCCAAGTATATTGCGGTTTGAAAATAATGAGCAATACGCAAAATGCAGTTCCTATCAATAAATAAAGAATCGGTGTAACCGGATAAAGCCAGGTTTTGTATGGTCGCTCCAGTTCCGGTTTTTTGATTCTTAAATAAATCACACCGAAAACAGTAATCATATAAAATAAAACGATAACGAAGGAAATCATATCGAGCAAATCACCGTATTGTCCGCTAAGACAAAGAACTGATGCCCAAATTCCCTGCATCCAAAGAGATTTTTCGGGAACATTGTGTTTGTTGTTTTCGGTAGCGGATTTGAAAAACAATCCGTCTTTTGCCATCGTCTGAAAAACTCTTGATCCTGCCAAAACAAGTCCGTTGATACAGCCGAAAGTGGAAATCATTACCAAAACTGCCATAATCACAGTTCCCAGATTTCCAAAAATAACTTCGGAAGCTGCAACTGCAGGACGATTTTTATCGGCAAAAGCTATTCCGTCACGGTCTAAAGCATTGAGATAAACGAGATTTACCAATAAATATAAAACCATTACAATCGCTGTTCCGAAAACCATTGATTTCACTACATTTTTTTTCGGATTTTCGATTTCTCCCGAAACAAAAGTTACGTTTTCCCAAGCTACGGAACTGAAAACAGAACCTACCATTGCAGCGGCTATTCCTCCGAGAAGTGTGATGCTTCCTATGGATTTCCATCCGTTCGGAAGCAGATCGTTTCCTACTTCTCTCCCGAAATCCTGAAACGCATTCCAACCAAAACTCATATTTTCCGCAAAGTGTGAATTTTTCACCAAAAGAAATCCGAAAATAATGATTCCCAAAAGTGCCAAAATCTTGGAAGAAGTAAAAATATCCTGAAGGATTTTTCCGTTTTTCAAACCTTTGGTATTAATGAAAGTAA
>CAYSQR010000136.1:1173-5548 GCA_964433195.1 uncultured Kaistella sp.
CAATCGACAAAATCTGAACCCACGTTATTTTGAAACCTCCGCTCTGAAAAATCGGTTGGGAATTATTAAGAGCCGGAATGAGATATGCGGTAAATTTTCCGAAAGCCATTGCTACTGCAGCAATTGTTCCGGTTTGTATAACCGTAAATAATCCCCATCCGTAAAGAAATCCGGTCATTTTTCCGAAAATTTCGGTCATATAAGTATATTGTCCTCCTGCTTTCGGGAACATCGATGAAAGTTCACCGTAAGAAATTGCCGCTGCAACGGTCATAATTCCCGTGATAATCCACACTGCAATCAGCCAATATCCGGAACCGAGATTCCGCATCATATCGGAGCTTACGATAAATATTCCGCTTCCGATCATAGAACCCATTACAAGCATTGTTGCGTCCCAAAGTTTCAGTTTTTTCTGCATATCAATTTCGGTTTTAAAAGTTTTTAATTAAAAAAATTACGAGTAAATGTAAAACTTTTTCTCAAAAATTTCATCAGTTTTTTAATTATTTCCAAAAAAAAATTAAAAATCTTCCTTAAATTCATTATTATATTGATGTTGGATATTGGATGTTGGATGATTTAAAGATGAAAAAATACAGCATTAAATTATTTCAAATACTTACGCAGTTTTTTATTCTATACTTCACGTTTTCAAATTTTTACAGTATATTTGTTTTATGGTTTGAATAAAAACTAACCTTAAAAAAATTAATACTATGAAAAAAACAATTTTCCTTTTTTGCTTATTGACAGGGTTTACGGGTTTTATAAAAGCCCAAAACGTGAACATTCCCGATGTGAATTTCAAAAACGCTTTACTTGCTCACAATCCTAAAATTGACACCAACAATAACGGTCAAATATCGGTTGCCGAAGCAACCGCTTTTACCGGAACAATAGATATTTACCAGAGAGGAAATATTGCAAATCTTACGGGAATAGAGGCTTTTGTAAATATTACGGCATTGGATTGCGGAGGCAATCTGCTAACTACGCTGGATGTGAGCAAGAATACCAAATTGATACTTTTATACTGTGACGAAAACCAAATCACAAGTTTGGATGTAACACACAACACCGCTTTGACACTATTATTATGTAACAATAACCAATTGACAAGTTTGAATGTAAAAAACGGACAAAACAATAAGATTACAACTTTTAATGCAACAGGTAACCCAAATCTTACCTGCATACAGGTAGATAATGCGTCTGCAAGTCATACCGGTTGGCAAAAAGATGCAACGGCAAGTTACAATACCGATTGTAATTTTGTTTACATTCCCGATGTCAATTTTAAAAATTACCTGTTGAGCGTTTCTACCATCAATACCAACGGCGACACCGAAATACAGGTCTCCGAAGCAGAAGCATTTGCGGGAGCTATAAACTGTTCTTCAAAAAACATTACCAATCTTACCGGAATTGAAGCATTTGTAAACATCAAACAATTATATTGTCACCAAAACCAACTTACAAGTTTGAATGTAACACAAAATACGGCTTTAATACAATTATGGTGTTATCAAAACCAATTGACAAGTTTGGATGTAAGTAAGAATACGGCGTTGACAGGTTTGCAGTGTCATCAAAACCAACTTACAAGTTTGGATGTAACCCACAATACCGCTTTGACACAATTAGTATGTAACAACAACCAATTGACAAGTTTGGATGTAAGTAAGAATACGGCGTTGACAAATTTATATTGTCAGGTTAATCAACTCACAAGTCTTAATCTCAAAAACGGAAATAATCCCGCAATGACACAAATGTGGGCATTGAGTAATCCAAATCTTACCTGCATACAAGTAGATAATCCATCTGCAAGTCATACCGGTTGGCAAAAAGATGCAACGGCAAGTTACAGCTCCAATTGTATGTATCCCGATAGCGAAGTTTATATTCCCGATGCAAACTTCAAAGAATATCTTGTTGGTAATTCTGCTATCAACACCAACGGCGACGGGGAAATACAGGTTTCCGAAGCAGAAGCTTTTACAGGAACAATAGATTGTTCTTCCAAAAACATTGCAGACCTTACCGGAATAGAAGCGTTTGTGAATATTACGGAATTATATTGTCCCGCCAACCAATTGACTAATTTAGATGTAAGTAAAAATATAGCTTTGCTCCGATTATTATGTAATGAAAACCAGCTGACAGATTTGGATGTAAGCAAGAATATAGCTTTGCGAGATTTGGTTTGTAACAACAACCCATTGACAGCTTTGGATGTGAGCAATAATACGGCTTTAGTACAGTTAGTATGTAACAACACCTTACTGACAGATCTGGATGTGAGCGAAAATACAGCTTTGGGATTATTATTCTGCTACGGCACCCAACTGACAACTTTGGATGTAAGCAAAAATGCAGCTCTATCAATATTATCTTGCTACGGCACCCAACTGACAGATTTGGACGTAAGCAAAAATACAGCTCTATCATTATTAGCTTGCTACGGCAACAATCAACTAACAAGCCTTAATCTGAAAAACGGAAATAACACCAGCTTAATCTATATGTCGGCACAGAACAATCCAAATCTTACCTGCATACAGGTAGATAATCTTGATCTTGCCTATGGATATACAGCATCAGGTTTTTGGGTAAAAGATTTAACCGGAGATTACAGCATCAATTGCTCGTATTCGGATGAGGAAGTTTATATACCGGATGATAATTTCAAAGCATATTTATTAGAAAACAGCAGCATCAATACTAATGGTGATGAAAAAATAACATACGCAGAAGCTACAGCTTTTACCGGTACAATAGATTGTAGTGAAAAAAATATTGCAGACCTTACAGGAATAGAAACTTTTGTAAATATTACAGGATTAAAATGCTATACCAATCAGCTTACCAATTTAAATATAACTAAAAATACAGCTTTAACTTATCTAGACTGTGCCGACAACCGATTGAAAAGTTTAGACATAAGAAAAAATACCGCTTTAACCTATATCAATTGCTGCCTTAACCAGTTGACCAGTTTGAATGTAAGCCAAAATACGGCATTAACATTTTTATCTTGTTGGAGCAATAAATTAACAACTCTGGATTTGAGTCACAATACCGCTTTGACAACATTAGTTTGTCATACCATCAATCCTCTGAGAACGCTTAATCTGAAAAACGGGACAAATTCTATATTATCAACTCTATTGGCATATAACAACCCAAATCTTAACTGCATACAGGTAGATAATTTTGCCTATGTTTATGATCAATGGCAAAAAGATGCAGGAGCAAGTTATAGTGAAAATTGTGATTACGAAGTTTATATTCCCGATCCAAACTTCAAAGCGTATTTGTTAGGAAACAGCAACGTCAATACCAATGGTGACGGAAAAATAACTTATGCAGAAGCTGCGGCTACCGGAATAATAGATTGTTCTAATTTGGGAATTTCTGACCTTACCGGAATAGAAGCCTTTGTGAATCTTACGCAATTATTTTGTAACGACAATCAACTTACCAATTTGGACATAAGCAATAATACCGCTTTACAATATTTATATTGCTTCAACAACCAACTGACAAATCTTAATCTGAAAAACGGGAATTTCGGATTAATTCTGATGCGGACATATAATAATCCAAGCCTAAGCTGCATACAGGTAAATAGTATTGAATACGCTCTTTCTTTAACATATAATTCACAATGGATAAAAGATGCTACAGCAAGTTATAATACATTTTGTTCGTATATAGATGATGAAGTTTATATTCCCGATGCAAACTTCAAAGCATATTTGCTGGGAAACAGCAGTATCAATACAGTAAACGACGGAAAGATTACCTATGCAGAAGCAACCGCTTTTACAGGGACGATAAACTGTAACACCAGAAACATTACAGATCTTACCGGGATAGAAGCGTTTGTGAACATCACACAATTATACTGTCATCAAAACCTATTGACAAGTTTGGATGTGAGCAAGAATACGGCTTTAACATCTTTATATTGTCATCAAAACCAACTTACAAGTTTGGATGTAACTCAAAATACGGCTTTGACAATTTTATACTGTAATCAAAACCAACTCACAAGTTTGGAGGTAACCCAAAATACGGCTTTGACAACTTTATCGTGCGATCAAAACCAACTGACAAGTCTGGATGTAAATAAGAATACAGCTTTACAATATTTATATTGCTTCAACAACCAACTCACGAATTTGGATGTAAGTAACAATACAGCTTTGACAGATTTATATTGTAACAACAATCAACTCACAAGTTTGGAGGTAACCCAAAATACGGATTTGATAATTTTATATTGTTCTCAAAACCAATTGACAAGTTTGGATGTAAAAAACGGACAAAACAATAAGATTACAACTTTTAATGCAACAGGTAACCC
>CAYSQR010000137.1:0-5374 GCA_964433195.1 uncultured Kaistella sp.
GTAAGTAAACTTTCCATCGTCAGCATACCGCTTTTTACTTTCGGTAATGGTAAGATAATAATCTCCTGCTTTTGTTTCCCGCACATCAAAGAAATAGGTTCTTCTTCCTGCTTTCAACACTTTGGTGAAAATTTCGTTTTCGTGTCTCTCCTTGTAATCACTCATTTGTCGATATTTTTTAATCTGATTAAACAAATATAAAAGATTTCTTTTAAATGCAAAATTTATTTTTACTATTTATCCGAAAAAATCAATGATAAATAATAGGTTTTAGATTTTAAGCAGATTCGGAATTTTCTATCGTGGTGAGATTCAGTATTTTATCTGCCCGTTTCGCACTGCTTTCTCTGTGAGTAATGATAATAGAAGTGCAGCTCTGAATTTCTTTTTCGAGATTCTGAAGGATATTTTCTTCGGTTTCGGTATCCAAAGCAGAAAGCGAATCGTCGAAAATGAGGATTTTCGGTTCTTTAATCAAAGCTCTTGCAATACAGATTCTCTGTTTTTGTCCTCCGGAAAGCATCACTCCTCTTTCGCCGACCAAGGTTTTGTAGCGGTCTTTGAACTCGATAATATTTTTGTGAACATCTGCTTTTTTTGCATATTCTTCAACCAATTTCAGAGAAGGATTATCAATGGTGAAACCGATATTGTTTTCAATGGTATCCGAAAAAAGAAAACTTTCCTGCGGAATATATCCGATGAATTTCCGGTAATTTGCGAGATTGTGGTCTTTCAGGTTTTTTCCGTCGATCAGGATTTCTCCTTCAGTCGGGTCGATTAACCGGCAAAGTAAAAGTGCAATCGTTGATTTTCCGCTTCCGGTTTTTCCCATAATGGCGAGAGATTTTCCGGCTTCGATTTTGAAACTTAAATTATCAAGAGCTTTAATTCCCGTATTCGGATAAACGTAGGAAACATTCCGGAATTCGATGTCGCCTTTTATCGGATAAACTTCATTATTTTTATTAATGATATCGGTTTTCATATCGAGAAATTCATTAATTCTTGACATTGATGCTTCTGCTCTTTGATTGATGGAAGTTACCCAGCCAACCATAGAAAAAGGCCATATTAAAATATTGATGTACAGAAAAAAATCAGCAATTTTCCCGACCGATAATTCGTTATTCATATATTTTTGTCCGCCAATCAATAAAATGACAACATTCAGCAAACCGATGACGAAAAGAATAATGGTAAAAAAATACGCTTCGGTTTTTGCCAAATCCAGTGCTTTGTCCTGATAATCTTTTACTTTGATTCCGTAGTTTTTCTCGATGTATTTTTCTTTGGCAAAAAATTTCACCACACGGATTCCCGAAAAACTATCCTGTACGAAAGTGGAAATTGCAGACTGGCTTTTCTGCATTGTTTTCGATTTTCTGTTGATGATGGAGCTTACTTTATAGATGACAAACGAGAGAATCGGCAACGGAATAAGGGTCCAGATTGTCATCCAAACATCCGTGTTCAGCATATAAATACTTGTGATAATCAAAAGAATAAGCAAATTTACCACATACATTACACCGGGACCAAGATACATTCTTACCGCTACAACATCTTCGCTCAACCGGTTCATCAAATCTCCGATGGTGGTTTTTTTGAAATCCGTCAAAGACAACTCCTGATAATGGTTGTAGATTTTGTTTTTCAGTTCGTACTCTATTCTTCGTGAAGCTACGATAATGGTTTGTCTCATCATAAAGGTAAAAAAACCCGTCAATAAAGACGAACCTACAATAATCGCAACATAAATCAAGACCTGTTTATTGAAACCGAGATTTGCCGTATCAGAAATTTCATCTACCGATTTTCCTACGAACTGTACTTTATAAATATTAAAAAAATTACTTGCAATAATGAACAGAAATCCCCAAAATAAAAGGAGTCGGTGTTTCCAAAAATAGGAGTTTAAAGTTTTGAGTGCATTCATAAATCGTTTGCAAAAATACGATTTTCGGATGGATGTAGGAAGATAGAAGTTTAGTAAAATTCTTCCCCCCTCAAACTCTCAAACTACCGAAAAAATTCCAACAATTTTCCCTATCTTTGCCGTCATAAAAGTTCTTTGAAATGTTAGGAAGAAGACAAATTCGTGAAAAAGTGGTGCAGTCGCTTTATTCTTATTACCAGAACCCTATAAAATTTGATGTTTTAGAGAAAAATATGTTCTCGGGAATTGAGAAGATTTATCATTTATATATTTATCAGCTCAATTTTTTGGTGGCATTGAAAGATTTGGCAGAAAGACAAATCGAAATCGGGAAGAATAAGTATATCAAAACTGATGATAACGTAAATCCAAATCAGAAATTCATCAACAATCAGGTTCTTCTGAAAATAGAGCAAAATGAAGAGCGGTTATCTTTTACCTCAAAACATCAGGAATTGAAATGGGATTTACACGATGATTTATTGGTAAATACTTTCCAGAGAATGACGGCAGGAAAACGTTATCAGGATTTTATGAAAGAAGAAGGATATTCTTTTGAGGAAGACCAGAAATTTATCGGAAAATTATTTTTGAGATACATTGCCGAAAACGAAGATTTCCACGGGCATCTCGAAGAAAAAGAAATAAGCTGGAGCGATGATTTTCACATCTCGAACACGATGATTCAGAAAACGATAGGTTTTTTAAAAGAGAATGAACCGAGCCGGACTTTAATTAAAACCATTAAAGACGAAGAAGATTATGAATTTGCAAGAAAATTGTTGCAAGAATCCCTCAATCATTGGGAAGAAACCGAAAAAAAAATCGAAGAAAAACTCGAAAACTGGGATTTGGAAAGAATCTCTTTGATGGATAAAATCATTCTGATTGTGGCAATTTCCGAACTCGATTATTTTCCGCTCAATCCGTCAAGAGTAATCATTAATGAATATATCGAAATTTCCAAAGCTTTTTCAACGGACAGATCCAACATTTTTATCAACGGAATTTTAGATAAATACACCAAAGAATTAAACAGGAATTAATAAAATAAACTTATGAGAAATTTAGTTAAAATATTACCGATTATCGCAGCTTTGAGTTTAGTGAGTTGCAAAAAAGACCAAAACACAGAACAGCAGATGCAGAACGATGGAGTTGTTGCGGAAAACACTGTAGAGGGAGCAACTCCCGGATTGGCAAAAATAAGCCCATTGACAAACGTTGTTCTTTCCGAATCCAATTTTGAATTTGGTAAAATAAAAAAAGGAGAACACGTAGAACACGTTTATGAAGTAACAAACACGGGAGTAAATCCTTTGGTGATTTCCGAAGTGAAACCCGGTTGTGGATGTACCGTTCCCGATTATACGAAAGACCCGATTCTTCCGGGACAAAAAGGAAAAATTACGCTGAAATTCGATTCTTCTAATTTCGACGGATTGGTCAACAAACAAGCAGAAGTTTATGCAAATGTTGAAAAATCCCCGATTATGATTACCTTTTCTGCGGATATTCAACCTTAATTATTTAATTTAAAAATCAAAAAATGATAACAATATTTTTACAGGCAGCAGGAGCGGAAGGTTCTATGATGCCGACAATGATTATGATGGCGTTGATGTTTGTCGGATTTTATTTTCTGATGATTCGTCCGCAAATGAAAAAAGCAAAACAGGAAAAAAACTTTCAGGGATCGCTGAAAGTTGGAAGCAGGGTAGTTACAACTTCCGGAATGCACGGAAGAATCGCACAAATCCAAGATGATGGAGTAGTGATAGAAACACTTTCAGGAAAACTGAAATTCGAGAAAGCGGCGATTTCCCGAGAATTTACCAGCCAAAGATTTCCCGATTCTACAGAAGAAAAGAAATAAATTTTTGAAATATTACAGAAAATTAAAGCAACCAAAAAGTGGTTGCTTTAATTTTTACTGATTGGTTTTCAGTAAATTATATCCAATTCCACAATTCAGGCAGTTCTTTTTTTCGCAATAATTTTTATAATGAAAAAGCAGTGATTGACTTTCCAAAGCGTTTTCAATTTTTACTTTTAACGATTTCCAACCGTCGATAATCGTATTTTTTTCCGGGGGAATATTTCGGTAGAAATCGAGGATTTCATCATTGATGTTTTCATCAAAATTCTTGTGATACGTATATTTTAAAGGTAAAACTGCATTGATTAAAACGAGTTGAACGAAATCTTTAGTTAAAGATTTCTCACTTTCTACAGGAGAAATTTTCCCGAAATTGAAATGGTTGTTCCAATATTCGCTTGCTTTTACATTTTCAAAAACGGAATAAATTTCATCTGTATTTTTTGCCGAAATCAGCTTTGAAAATAAATTCTGGTTGAGATGGTACAGTGACGCCAGCTGAGAAAGCCGGATGGTAGGAAAATTCGGCGGACGAAGTTTTGAGAATTTCGGATGAATGTGGATTTCGGGAAGTTGAAATTTAGATTTCAGAAATTCAAATTCCCGTTTCCGGATTTTCATTTGTTCGTCTTCCGGTTTTTCGAGCCAATCGCAGATTCCGAAGAATAACGATTCCAGTTGCAATTGGTTTTGGCGGATTTTATTTATGACTGAAAAATCTAAACTTTCCGCCAATTGTCTGAAAATCTGTGCATTTACTTTTAATCCGAAAGAATATGCTAAATTTTGGAACAAAACCGCTTCATAATTGTTTTTATTGATTTTCAGGGATTCTTCAATTTCAAGGGATTTTTCATCTAACTTTTTCAGTAAAGTTTCCTCGGAAAAATTAAACGGAATTTTTTCGGCATCAAAATTTTTTTCGCAGGGAATGAAGGTGTTTTCTTTCAGCAAAGATTCGTATTTCCAAAGCAGATTTTCGTCGATGTAATTTTTGAGTTCGAGGGTCGGAATATTTTTATTTTTTAATTCTTCAATTTCAACATCGTGAATGAAAACCACGTGCAGAACTACATTTTCAAACTCAGGGTTTCCGGAATGCTGATGAAAAATCCAGTCCGAAGATTTTACGTGAAGTTCAATATTTCCGGCTAAAACTAAATTTTTCGTTTTAATTTTCCCGAAAAGAAAATCGGGTCCCGAATCAAAATTCCATTTCCCGAAATCGAGGATTTCCAGATTGTTTCCTTCCACATCTTTAAAATCAAAATTCTTGAAAATCTTGAAATTCCAAAGATATTGAAGGAGTTTCTCGGTCATAATTTTTTTATAAGTGATGAATGATGATTGATAATTGATTAAAAAAGAAACTTTAAAATTTATATTTTCTCGCAGATTACGCAAATTACGCAGATTTTCAAATCTAATTATCAGCGAAATCTGTGGAATCAGCGAGAGTGTTTTTCATTCCCGTAAAATTTTCTCCATAGCTTTTCCTTTAGCTAATTCGTCAATCAGCTTATCTAAATACCGGATTTCCCGTGTCAGCTTTTCTT
>CAYSQR010000138.1:0-3733 GCA_964433195.1 uncultured Kaistella sp.
AGCACATCAACATCAAAACGACCGAGAAAATGAAATAAAATTTTGAGGCGGTAAAATAAAAAACCTCCCATTTTCTACCGGTTCCTGTTCCGGCAAAGAAAAGATAAGTGAGGATATTTTTAATAAAATAAAATCCCGAAACCGCAATAAAAGTAAAGCCAAACTTATTGAGTTCATATCCCGAAAATCTAATTTCTTCTATTTTTTTCGGAATTACAGGAATATACTGGGAAATAAGTGCAGAAAAAACCAGACAGAATACGAAACTGATGATTGTCCAGCTCAGGAAATTATTTGACGAATCGGGGAATTTCTGCTGCAAAAATTCTTTTACAGTAGAATCTCTCTGCAAATAAAGGAGCATAAAAACATAGAGCAAAATGCAACCGATAATAACGAAAATTACCCAATCGTTTTGCTGTACAATTCTTACCAATTCTTAAAATTTTTGCAAAGATAATGATATTTTGCACTCTTAATCTGTTTTAAGAATTTTACTTTTTTTTGTTAAAAGATTCGAGCTTTGAACCTGAAATTATTTAATGACTTACCATTTTCAGACCGATTACAGAAGCAATTAAAGTAAATACAAAAAACATTCGCCAAAAAGTTGCAGGTTCATTGAAGATAAAAATCCCGGCTAAAACTCCGCCAACTGCTCCGATTCCCGTCCAAACCGCATAAGCTGTCCCAATCGGAATCGGGTTGTTTCCTACGGAAATTGCTTTGTACATCAAAAACATACTGATAAACAGGGCGATAACAAATCCGCTCCACCAAAAATAACTTTCTTTTCCGGTGGTTTCCTGTGCTTTTCCGAGACAGGTTGCAAATCCCGTTTCAAATAATCCTGCGATGATGAGAATAATCCAGTTCATTTTTTCAAAGATATAAATATTTAAACCACATAGAAACACAGGCTCTTAAAATTTCAAAAAACAAATAAGTTTAGGATAGAAACTTTGTTTTCACATAAGTTATGTGAAAAATTTATTTCTATGAAATCTTCCAAAAAACATATTTTCTATGTATCTATATAAAAATCAATACTTCATTTTTCGCAGTTTCGGAACGGTTGTTCCAACCATTAATGCAATAAGAACTGTCATTGTTCCGCCAAAAATTACAGAACGAACAACTCCTAATAATTTTGCGGCAACTCCGCTTTCAAATTGTCCCATTTCGTTGCTCGACATAATGAAAATGGAATTTACGCTCAAAACTCTTCCTCGAATATAATCCGGCGTTTTCAGCTGAACAATCGTTCCACGAATGACCACAGAAATCCCATCCAACATTCCGCTCAACATCAACAATCCGAAAGAAAGCCAATACAACTGCGACAAACCAAAACCGATAATACACAAACCGAAACCGGCAACTGCAACCAACAAAATTTTTCCCTGATTTTTCTTTAAAGGAACAAAAGCCAAAAACGCAATGATACACATCGAACCAATATCCGAAGCGGCATTCAGCAAACCGAAACCTTCGGAACCTACTTTCAGAATATCCGTTGCAAATACCGGAATCATCGCAACAGCACCTCCGAAAAGCACCGCAAACATATCCAGACAAAGTGCTCCCAAAATTTCTTTGGTTTTATAAATATAAGCAATTCCTTCACGCATACTTTGCATCACTTTTACTTCTTTTTCAGTATTTTCAGACGGATGTT
The DNA here is from genome assembly GCA_964433195.1 of uncultured Kaistella sp. Classification (GTDB taxonomy): domain Bacteria; phylum Bacteroidota; class Bacteroidia; order Flavobacteriales; family Weeksellaceae; genus Kaistella. The sequence goes on from CAYSQR010000138.1 coordinate 1,679, forward strand.
TTTTCAGCTGCCAAAAGAAAATCGACGAAAAAATCATTAAACCAATTACGACGAGAATCGTTCCGGAAATATCAATCCAGTGAATTAAAAAACCACCGATTGCGTGTCCACAAACTGATGCAGTGAGGAATGTTCCCTGGTTTAAGGTAATTGCATTCGGCAAGGTTTCTCTTGAAACAATTTTGGGAATCATTGATGGAATAATAGGTCCTAAAAAGGCACGGCAAAATCCTGTGAAAAATATAATTACATAAATGAAATACGAAATATGAAGGTTGCTTAAATGCAAAAGTTTATGCCCGAAAAATGCCGGAATTGCCAAAATTCCGATCAGGAAAACATACGCATAATTGCAGATCAAAAGCAGTTTCTTCTTTTCGGAATTATCGATAACGTGACCTGCATACAGAGCGGTAGAAACGGCGGGAATCACTTCCGATAATCCGATTAATCCGATGGCGAAAGGATCTTTCGTGAGCTGATAAATCCACCATCCCATCAAAGTTGCCAACATTCTGAAAGATAAAACCAGAAAAAATCTTCCGGTCATCAAATTCCGAAATTCGGGGATTCTCAAGGTCTGAATCGGTTCTAATGAAAACATTTTGCAAAAATAGATTTTAGAAACCGATTTTTGTACAGATATTTTGACTTTATCTCATTGATGGCATTAATTAAAAATTCCGAATTCAACCAATTGTCTGAAATACATTTACGACTCTTATTTTGTAATTCGTAATTCAACTTTCATAGTTCATAATTTGCAACTTACCAACAAAATAAATTATTGATTTTCAAAATTTTACCATATCAAATTTTTGTTTTGTTAGTTAATTAAATTAAAAAAACTGATAAATTTTCTACCTTTGTGAAATGACTCAGAAAGAAACATTATCTTCACTTATTCACGGTAATTTTGCCAAAGAACTCTCCATTTCCGATGGCAAAATGCCACCAAATGCAGTTGATTTTGAAAAATTGGTTATAGGAACTTTTCTTATTGATAAGAAAGGATTGGATTATTCCATCGACTTGCTTTCACCCGAAGTTTTCTATGATCCGAGACATCAGGAAATTTTTCGTGCAATTTTGAAATTATTTGAAGGAAATCATCCCGTTGATTTGATGACGGTAATTCAGGAGCTGAAAAAAACGGAAAGACTGGGTTTTGCAGGTGGAGATCATTATATTATTGATTTGACGATGGGCGTTTCTTCCAGTGCACACATCGAATATCACGTTCGTGTCATTCTCGAAAAATTTATTTTGAGAAGTTTGATTAATGTTTCCGCAAATGTCATCGACAATTCGTACAAAGAATCCACTGATGTTTTTGAATTGCTCGACAAAACCGAACAAGCTTTCTTCGAAATCACGAACGGAACCATCAAAAAAGGTTTCGACACTGCAAATACTTTGGTAAAACAAGCTATTGATACCATAAAATCTTTAAAAGATAAAGAAGGAATTTCCGGGATTCCATCGGGTTTCAGGGATATTGATAAAGAAACAGGAGGTTGGCAAAATTCGGATTTAATTATTATTGCAGCTCGTCCTGCAATGGGAAAAACTGCGTTTTTGCTTTCTATGGCGAGAAATATTGCGGTAGAACATAAAATTCCGTTGGCTTTATTTTCTTTAGAAATGGCATCGGTACAATTGATTACAAGAATGATTGCTTCCGAAACAGGAATCTCTTCGGAAAAACTGAGAAAAGGACAAATGAGCGATGAAGAATGGCAAAGATTGTTTTCCAATGTTTCTTCTTTAGAAAATGCACCTTTGTATATTGATGAAACTCCCTCACTTTCTGTTTTCGATTTTCGGGCAAAATGCAGAAGATTAGTAATGCAGCACGGCGTAAAAATCATTATGGTCGATTATCTCCAATTGATGACGGCAAATTCCGGAAAAGGCGGTGTAGGAAATCGCGAACAGGAAATCGCCACCATTTCCCGCTCCTTAAAAGCCATCGCAAAAGAACTGAATGTTCCTGTAATTGCACTTTCCCAGTTATCAAGAAGTGTGGAAACAAGACCCGGAAAAAGACCACAG
>CAYSQR010000138.1:3743-5352 GCA_964433195.1 uncultured Kaistella sp.
AGATTTGCGGGAATCCGGTGCGATTGAACAAGATGCAGATATCGTTTCCTTTATTTTTCGTCCCGAATATTATAAAATCACAACTTGGGACAATGATGAAGACGGTGCGGAAACTACCACGGAAAACCAAGCGGAACTTATCATCGCAAAACACAGGAACGGAGCGACTGCAGATGTAAGAATGTCTTTCTATAAAAATATCGCAAAATTTGCCGACCTCGATTTATTCGGAAGCGGATACGGTTATCAACCATCGAATTTCGCACAGCAGGACGAAGCAAGCGGTTTCGATAAAATAAAAACCACCATTGATCCGGGTGCAGCTTTTGACTTACCGAACAATCAGAATATTTCCGGTTCATCGATGAATGATGTGGATGATGATGACGAGTTTCTTTATTAATTTACCAATATAAAATTTTACCAATGTAACAATCTGATTGATAAATTGCTACATTGGTAAATTGTTACATTTATACCTTATTAAATTGAAAATCGAAATCTTTACAGACGGAGCTTGTAGCGGAAATCCCGGAAAAGGCGGTTACGGAATCGTGATGAAAGTTCCGGAAAAAAATTACGAAAAACAGTATTCAAAAGGTTTTCGCTTGACGACCAATAACCGGATGGAACTTCTCGCTGTAATTACCGCTTTAGAAAAGCTGAAATCCACGGAAAACGAAATCCACATTTACACCGACAGCAAATATGTTTCCGATGCCATTAATCAGAAATGGATTTTCGGATGGATAAAGAAAGGGTTCAAAAATATAAAAAATCCTGATTTGTGGCGGAGAATCATTCCGTTATTGAAAACCCACAAAATTACTTTTCACTGGATTAAAGGGCACAACGGACATCCCGAAAACGAAATCTGCGACCAACTCGCCGTGAAAGCTTCCCAATCCAAAAAACTTGAAATTGATGAGTTTTTCGAGAATTTAAAAGACGGTGGACTTTTTAGTGAATAGTGAAGTTTTCTGCGAAAGTGAATAGTGAATTTGAAATTCACTCGAAGAAATTCACTCTGAAAGAAATTCACTCGAAGAAATTGACTTCCGAAGGAAATTCACTCTGAAAGAAATTCACTTGCGAAACAAAATTATTTATCTTTGTTTTATGAATTACATTGAATCTTTGCAGAAACGGTATTCTGTGAAAAAATTTAATAAAGAAAAAAAGGTTTCTCCAGAAGTTTTACAAAATATTCTCGAAGCAGGGCGACTTTCCGTAAGTTCACTCGGTTTGCAACCCTACGAAATTCTTATCGTAGAAAGCGAAGAAATGAAAGAAAAACTCATTCCCGCATTTTACAATCCTTCCCAAATTTCCACTTGTTCGCATTTGATAGTGATTGTTTCCAAGAAAAATATTGAAGACCAATATATTGACGGTTATTTCAGGTACATTACCGAAGTTCGGGAAATTCCGATTGAAAATTTGGATGCTTTCAGAAAAAATATCGACAAAAATATTTCCGAAAGAGAACAAAACACGCTCGTTGAATGGAACGAAAAACAGGCGTATCTCGTGTTGAGTAATTTGATTTTTGCCGCCGCTTTGGAAAATGTTGATACTTGTCCGATGGAAGGTTTTGATCCTGAAAAAA
>CAYSQR010000139.1:0-5302 GCA_964433195.1 uncultured Kaistella sp.
GGCATCTTCTACCGACATTATCTTTCTATCGCCGATAAATTCTATAAATCTCGGGGAATTATATAGCACGAAAATAAATTCGGCATCTTTGGTGGAAACAGGTTGCAGCAATAATCTTTCGGTTTCTATACTTTTGGTTTTCATTAGATTCCTTTTTTTCCGGCAAGAATCATCTCAATCATTTTCGTTTTTCTGTTTTCCCGTGTTTCGGGTTTTTTGGCTTCCGTAATCCAGCGGATGTATTCTTTTTTGTGGGTATAGCTCATTTTGTCGAATAATTCTTTTGCCATTAAATTTTCATTAAAAACGATTTTTACATCATCGGGAATTTCTATAATCCTTTCTTCTTTGTCTTCCCATAATTTTACGGAAACCATATCATCAAAAGATTTTCCGAGCTTTTCCCTCACTTCCTGCGTTAATATTAAACGATGATTTTCGCTCTTCATTTTGGCAAGACTTCCGCGATATTCTACTTTATCATCGAACAAAACTTTAATTTTTATCTGACCTTTTTTACCGAACAGTTTTTCGGTAGAGAACGGAAATTCAACAAAAGCAGCATTCATCTTTCCGTGCTGTAAAATCTTGGCAGTGAATGCGGTAAAATCTGAACCCATCCTAATTCTAGTATTAAGAATTTATACAAAATTGGTTTATCTGAAAAGTTTTGCTGTTTATTTAAAACTGCACTCCTAAACCTAAAATCAGCAAACTTTGTCGGCTATCATATCTTATCACTTCGGGAGTTGTGTTGTGATTATCAATGAATTCTCTTTGATCTTTGCTGAATGCTCCTTCGTATCTTCCGGTAATAATCAGTCTTTTTATCTGAACTTGTGCTCCGAATTGATAACCCATCGTGAAATTGGTTCTTGCGTTTTCTTTAAAATCTTTAAACTGATTATCGGAGGAAAGATTATAAGAAGCAACCGGACCAATATAAATCCCCAACAAGTTATCTCTCAATAGATTATAACCCAATAATACCGGAACATCTATACGATTGCTCTTGATTTCTATGGTGGTGTTTTTATTGGGCACATCCAACTCGGATTTGAAGGTGGTGTAATACAATTCGGGCATTACGAAAAGCGATGCAGGAAGATTGATTTTTGCGGAAAGTCCCACATTGAAACCTGCACTGTTTTTTCCTCGGTCACTATAGGTAGTAACGGTTGTGTTGCTTATACTTTGCCAACTTGGCTTGTCGATTTTCATTAATAGGTTTGCTTTTCCTGCAAATTTTACTTGTGCGGAAGCAAAAATTGTTGCTCCGATTAAAACGATACTAAGAGTTTTCTTCATTAGAATTTGGTTTTGTTATAATATTGTCAATATGTGTTTTTTTTGTTTCCAGGAAATATTCTCTTAATTCCTTGAACAATTCTGATGAATAAACGAAATCGATGAGGTTTTTATTATCTGCATTGATGAGAATATCTTTGCTTCCTTCCCATTCTTTGATACCTTGACGCAGATAAACGATTTTTTCGCCAATAGTCATTACAGAATTCATATCGTGGGAATTGATAATGGTTGTCGTGTTATATTCTTTGGTAATTTCCAGAAGAAGATCATCAATAATGTTTGAAGTATAAGGATCGAGACCGGAATTCGGTTCGTCACAGAAAAGATATTTAGGGTTGTTTACAATGGCTCTTGCAATGGCAACACGTTTCTGCATTCCACCGGAAATTTCGGAGGGAAATTTTTTGTTTGCATTTTCCAAATGAACTCGTCCGATAACTTCAAAAACCCTGCGTTTTTTTTCCCGAAAAGTGAGGTTGGTAAACATATCCAGAGGAAAAGTAATATTTTCTTCCACCGTCATCGAATCGAAAAGTGCAGATCCCTGAAAAACGGTTCCTATTTCCGAACGCAGCTGTTGCTTTTCTTCTCTCGACATTTTGTTGATGTTTCTTCCGTCAAAAAGGATTTCTCCCGATGTTGGCTGATAAACATTCAGAAGACTTTTCAGGAAAACGGTTTTTCCCGAACCGCTTTGTCCGATGATGAGATTTACTTTCCCTGTTTCCAAAGTGGTGGAAATGCCTTTCAGCACTTCAACCTCATCAAAACTTTTCTTTAAATTTTTTACTTCTATCATCAGCTGAGGAACATTTGGGTTAAAAGAAGATTGGTAATGATAATTGCCACAATTGTCCATACAACCGCTTGTGTACTTGCACGACCAACTTCCAGTGAACCGCCATTTACATTATAGCCGAAATAAGCAGGAATCGTAGCAATTAAAAAAGCAAAAACCACCGTTTTGAAAAAAGCGTACCAAATAAAATGTTGCGGCATATACATCTGGATTCCTGTGATATAATCAGCTTTGCTCCAGTTTCCGGTAGCTGTTCCCACAAGATAACCTCCCCAAATTCCGAAAACGATACTTATTGCAATAAGCAAAGGATTGAAAATGATACTGGCTAAAATTTTAGGAAAAATAAGAAAGTTCGGAGAGTTTACTCCCATAATATCCAATGCGTCGATTTGCTCGGTAACTCTCATCGTTCCGATACTGGAAGCAATGTATGAACCTACTTTTCCTGCAAGAATTACCGAAATAATCGTGGGTGCAAATTCCAGAATCAAAACAACTTTTGTGGCATATCCTACAAATGCATTCGGAATCGGAAAACGAGATGCACTGAAATTATTGAACATTTGGATGGCAACAACCGCTCCTACAAAAACAGAAGTAAACAAGACCAAACCAAAAGAATTTACTCCCAAATCGTGAATTTCGCGCATAAAAAGTTTGAAGAAAACCGAGGATTTCTGCGGTCTTTTTATTGTTTTTGAAAGGAGAAGAAAATATGAGCCAATCTGACTCAAAAGATTTTTAAACATTGTGCTAAATTAGTTCTTTTTCCTGAGTTTTTTAAGTGGCATTTTTATCTCCCCCGATTACCAGAAAAATGGTTTTGAATATAATTACCAAATCAAGACTCAAACTCCAGTTTTTCACATAGAAAGCATCTGCCAAAATTCTTTTCTGCATTTCGATATCCATATTTCCCACATCGCCACGAAGTCCGTTTACCTGAGCAAGTCCTGTAACACCCGGTTTTACCAGACTTCTCACGGAATATCTACCAATCTTTAGTTTGTAAAAATCATCTACCAAAAGCATATGTGGTCTTGGTCCGACTACCGACATTTCGCCTTTCAATACATTGATGAATTGTGGCATTTCGTCCAAGCTGGTTTTTCTCAGGAATTTCCCGATTCTGGTAATTCTTTTATCGTTTTCTTCCGTCGTTTTGTGGGACGAATCTCCGTTTACATACATTGTACGGAATTTGATACAGGTAAAAACTTCTTCGTGGAAACCATATCTTTTCTGTAAAAAGAAAATAGGACCTTTGCTGTCGATTTTAATTAAAAGAATAATAATAGGAAAAAGCCACGAACAAATAAAAACCAATATTATCAAAGAAAAAACAATATCAAAAATCTGTTTCAAAATTACATTCGAGAGATAATCCAGCGGAAATTTTGACTGCACCAACACAGGTTGTGTTTCGACATATCCCAAATCATATTGAAGAAAATTATTTTGTATGATGCTCGGAATCAATGATATATGTATTTTGTGGATTTCAGCTAATCTGAAAATCTCCTGTTCAACATCTTTTCCTATTTCGGATTCCGATGAAATATACATTGTATGAATTCCGTGTTCTTTCCAGAAAGCAGTTAATTTTTCAAAATCTACGGCATCTTCTTTCGGATAATTGAATATTTTGAAACCGTAATCTTTTCTTTGGATTAAAATATTTTTTAAAATTTCGGTAGAGGAATTTTCATTCAGAAACATAATATTTCTGTAATTGATACCCAAAGTTCTCAAATATTTCAGCGTGAAAAATAGTATGGATTTAATGATTAAAAGAAGCAAGAACAAACTGATTGCAATCGTAAATCTGCCTTGTTTCAAAAAATCGTTATTGCTTACTTTCGCCAATAAAATAACTCCGAAAATGAAAATGAAAACGTGTGTTACCAAACGTTCGAGATAAATGGTGTAAGTAAGATTTCTTGCAATGGAGTAGAGTTTGGTTCTTCCGCTGAGCAAAATCCAGAAAAAGAAAAGTAGGATGAGTGAAAGTGCGTTCTGCTCCCAAATTTCTGTATCGTATCTGAATTCATTATTTCTAAGGAAAAAGAATACAAAAACCGCTGCAATCACCAAAACATCAAGCAGTATAAATATAATCTTAAAATAGCGAGAATATCGAAGTCTTTGCATATAAACCTAATTTAAATTTAACCTGATTTACGGAATATTCAAATATTTATGTGTTTGTACCGAAACCTGCCATTTCGGATTTGCCAAAATAAAATCCGTAATTTTCGGGTACATTTCGTTTCTTTTGCTCCATTCGCTTTGCAGATACAGCTTACAATTTTCCGAAACTTTTGCCGCCTGTTCCTCTGCAAACTTAAAATCATTATTATTGAAAACGATGACTTTCAGCTCATTGGCTTTGGAATAGATTGCTTCTTTCGGTAATCCTGTTTTTTTTGGAGAAAGGGTAATCCAGTCCAAAATTCCGCTCATTTCATAAGCTCCCGAAGTTTCGATGTGAATCTGACATCCGAGTTCTTTCAATTTTTTAGTTAAAATTTCCAGATTCCACATCAATGGTTCTCCTCCTGTTAAAACAATGGTTTTGCAGTATTTCGCTGCTGTTTCTGCGATTTCTTCTGCATTCATCAACGGATGCAAATCCGGATTCCAGCTTTCTTTCACATCGCACCAATGACAACCGACATCGCAACCTCCTAATCTGATGAAATATGCAGCTTTTCCGGTATGTGCTCCTTCTCCCTGCAACGTATAAAAATGTTCCATCACGGGAAGCATTTTACCCTCGTTCAACAAAATATTTTCTTCCTCTTTAGTCATTATACACCGAGGTTTTGTACGCCAAAATCGTGTTTTTCATCAGCATTGCTCTTGTCATCGGTCCAACTCCTCCCGGAACCGGAGTGATTGCTCCTGCTTTTTCTTTGCAGCTTTCGAAATCCACATCTCCTACCAACTTATATCCTTTTTCGGTGCTGTCTTCAATTCTTGTGATTCCTACATCGATTACGATTGCTCCTTTTTTTATCATACTTCCTTTCAGGAAATTCGGGTCGCCTAAAGCAGTGATTACAATGTCCGCATTTTTTGTAAATTCCTCGATATGAGGAGTATAAGAATGCGTAAGGGTAACCGTAGAATTTCCCGGAAAATCTTTTCTTCCCATCAAAATACTCATCGGTCTTCCTACAATCCTGC
>CAYSQR010000140.1:0-5272 GCA_964433195.1 uncultured Kaistella sp.
AAATCAATACCAAAAACGAGGTCATCAATCACGCAAAATCTTTGATGGAAAAATATAAATCGCAACAAGACAACGTAAGAAATAATAAAGAGTTTGAAGCACTTGGAAAAGAAATAGAGTTTCAGGAACTCGAAATCCAGCTTGCTGAAAAGAGAATCAAAGAATTCGATGCAAAGATTTCCCATAAAAATGAAACTCTTGAAGAATTGGTAACCAAAATCGAAGACCTGAAAAACCACTTGAAATTCAAAAAAGAAGAGCTGGAAAATCTTGTCGCAGAAACACAGAAAGAAGAAGATTTTCTTATAGAAAAATCGAAAAAATTTGCTAAAAATATCGATGAAAGATTACTCGCTTCTTACCAAAGAATCCGCACCAATTCATCAAACGGACTTGCTGTAGTAGGATTGGAAAGAGGAGCTCCGAAAGGTTCGTTCTTCACGATTCCGCCACAAAAGCAAATGGAAATTGCACAGCGGAAAAAAATCATCATCGATGAGCATTCCGGGAAAATTTTGGTAGATGACGATATGGTAAACGAAGAAAACGAAAAAATGAAAGCAGTTATTAAATTTTAATTTCTTTCTGAAATAATTATGAAACCGCAAATTCTGCGGTTTTTTTTATGAATTAAACCACATAAAAACATAGTTTTTTGATATTTAGTTTAAGGATAGAAACGTCGTTTTCACAGAGTTTATTTTCCACAAACTATGTGAGAATTTATTTCTATGAAAACCTTTGAAAACAAGATTTTCTATGTAATTCTGTGGTTGAAAATTCAATCTTTTTTTACCAAAAGAATCCAGTCATCTTCCAAAAATTTGTAGCCTTGTTCGTAAACAAAGCTGTATTCTGAGCCGTTTTTGTATGTAATAAGCTGGGTAAAATATTCAAAATCAAAACCATTTGAAATCAATTTTTGTTTTGTGGTTTTTGTTTTTCCGTCGGTATTTATTTCACAAAGAATACGATGGTTTTTGCGGAGCTTGTTGTTGATATTCCGCATCAGATTTGTAGAATCTTTATTGTTCTTGTTATTATAGGCATTTCTGCAACCATCGTTGCAGAATTTTTTATCGCTTCTTCCGATGATTTTGTCGCCACATTCCAAACAATTTCCCATTGGTAATGATTTGATTTTCAAAGATAAAAAAAATATCCGTTTGTAAACGGATATTTTTTAGTATATATTAAAACCACTGTTCTAAACAAATCTTTCCAGACATTCTTTGATTCTTCTCATCGATTCGGTTAAATCTTTTTCCGATGCGGCATAAGAAAACCGGATACAATTCGGGTTTCCGAAAGAAACTCCTCCCACTGTTCCTACGTTTGCATTGTCGAGAAGGAACATTGCAAAATCGTCTGAATCTTTTATTTCTGTTCCGTTCAGCGTTTTTCCGATATAATAAGAAATATCAGGAAAAAAATAGAACGCTGCTTTCGGATAATTTACCTTGAAACCGGGAATTTCTTTTATCAGATGATACACCAAATCTCTTCTTTTCCGGAATTCATCAATCATATAGCGATATTCCGAAGGATTTGTTTTCAGTGCTGTAACCGATGCTTTTTGTGCCATTGTATTTGCTCCGCTTGTAACTTGTCCCTGCGTTTTTTCACACGCTTTTGCGAGCCAAGTAGGACAAGCCGAATAACCTATTCTCCAACCGGTCATTGCAAATGCTTTCGACATTCCGTTGATAACGGCAGTTTGCTCATAAACCTGCGGAAATTCTGCAATAGAAGTATGTTTTCCGTCGTAATTGATAAACTCATAAATCTCATCGGAGATGATAGTAATCTGCGGATGTTTTGCAATAACATTTGCAATTTTTTCCAATTCTTCATACGTATAATAACTTCCCGACGGATTACACGGCGAACTGTAAAGCAGTGCTTTTGTTCTCGGAGTAATTGCTTTTTCCAGCTGTTCTGCGGTAATCTTAAATTCCGTATCAATTGAGGTTTCTACGAAAACCGATTTTCCGTCCATCATTTTTACCATTTCGTCGTAGCTTACCCAATACGGAGCGGGAAGAATCACTTCATCTCCGTCATTAATTATCGAAGCGAGAACATTCATAATGGACTGTTTTGCACCGTTGGAAACACAAATTTGAGACGGAAGATATTCCAAATTATTATCTCTTTTCAGTTTTCCGCAAACTGCTTCTCTCAAATCCAGAAATCCCGGAACGGGAGAATAATGACTGAAATTATTATTAATTGCATCGAAAGCGGCTTCTTTTATGTTCTTCGGAACATCGAAATCCGGCTCTCCAAGTGTTAAACTTATTACATCAATTCCGTTTGCTTTCATTTCCCGCACTTTGTTGCTCATTACAAAAGTTTGTGAGAAACTCATTCTTTTCAGTCTTTCAGAATACTTTTCCATAATTATTTTTAGGTTTCTCAAAGATAAATTTTTAGTTTGAATGGGCAAAATCAAAAATTTGTGGAAACGTTTTTTTACTTTTGTATCTAAATCTGTTACTAAAAATGTCTGTTAAACTTATCGAAAAATATTTCCCGAATCTCTCCGAAGTTCAAAAAAATCAGTTCGCAAAATTGGAAGAACTTTATAAAGAATGGAACGAAAAAATAAACGTAATTTCGCGGAAAGATATGGATGCTCTTTACGAAAAACATATTCTGCATTCTCTGGGAATTGCAAAAATAATGGAATTTTCTCCCGGTACAAAAGTTCTGGACATTGGAACAGGAGGTGGTTTTCCGGGAATTCCTTTGGCAATTTTGTTTCCCGAAGTTCAGTTTACATTGATTGATTCCATCGGAAAAAAAATTACGGTGGTAAATGAAGTTTCGCGGGGAATAGGTTTAGAAAACGTAACGGCAATTCACGGAAGAGCTGAAAATCTGAAAGATAAATTTCATTTCGTAGTAAGCAGAGCTGTAACTCAAATGCCGGTTTTTCTGCGATGGCTGAAAGGAAAATTCGAGAAAGAACAGTTTAACCCGAAACACAACGGTGTTCTTTATTTAAAAGGAGGAGATTTAGCCGAAGAACTTGCCGGTTTGAAAGCCGAAATTTTTCCTCTTAAAAATGTTTTTGAAGAAGATTTTTTTGAAACCAAAAAAGTGGTCTATTTATCCAAAGGAAATTTTAATTCTTAATTTATTATAATAAACCAAATATTATTATCGTTTTTATAATGAAAATAAAAAATTATGAAATCTATACTAAAACTTTATCTTCCTATTTTATTGATTTTAATAATGGTCAGTTGTAAAGAAGACCGCTTCGAAGGAAACGAAATTACAGATATATATCCCGTGAAAATTGACAGTGTGAAAATTGCACAGGATACAATGTACGTTTTCTCTGTACAAACCATAAAAACCTATTCGGATTATATGACAAACTGCGAAGGTTTCTACGGTTACGATTATATTCACGCCGATGCTCTTACTAGAAATGTGATTCCATACAAATTCAAAACCGCAGTAACTTGTGGCGAAGAAAAAGCAAAATCTTCACAAATCAATTTCAGTCCGCAACTCATAGGAACTTACAAATTCAAATTCTGGAACGGAAAAAATTCCTCAGGAGAAAACATTTGGATTGAGAAAGAAATTGTGGTGGAGTAATTAATTGCCTTTTCAAATTCATTCATTAAAAAACCTTTCAACATTTAAATGTTGAAAGGTTTTTTTATTATGTGGTTTCTTTATAACAACAATGTCAAAGGTTGTTCCAGATAAGTTCTCAATGTTTGTAAAAACTGTGCTCCTGTTGCACCATCCACAACTCTGTGATCGCACGCAAGAGAAAGTTTCATTGTATTTCCTACAACGATTTGTCCGTCTTTTACCACCGGTTTTTCGATAATGGCACCAACTGACAAAATCGCTGAATTGGGTTGATTAATAATGGAAGTGAAAGTTTCTATTCCAAACATTCCCAAATTGGAAACCGAGAACGTAGAACCTTCCATTTCATTGGCTTTCAAACCTTTGGATTTTGCTCTTCCTGCCAAATCTTTTACAGAGGCAGAAATCTGGTTGTAATTCATTTGGTCTGCATTTTTCAGAACAGGAACAACCAAACCATCCGGAATTGCAACAGCAACTCCCACATTTATATTTCCGTGATGAATGATTTTATCTTCTTTCCAAGTTGAATTTACTTGAGGATGTTTTCTCAAAGCCATTGCAGTTGCTTTAATAATCATATCGTTGAAAGAAACTTTGGTATCCGGTAAAGAATTGATTTCGTTTCTGGCTTCAATCGCTTTATCCATATTGAGTTCCACCATCAAATAATAATGTGGTGCAGTAAATTTACTTTCAGAAAGCCTTTTCGCGATGATGTTTCTCACCTGTGAATTTGGAGTTTCGGAATCTTCTCCCTGAACGAAATTTGAGGGTTTGAGAGTTTGAGGATTTGAGAGTTGTTGTTCTGTAGTTGAAGCAGATGTTTTAGGAGATGAAGACGGGGTGTAATTTTCTATATCTTTCTTAATGATTCTTCCGTTTTCTCCCGAACCTTGCAAAGCATTCACATCAATTCCTTTATCTTCCGCCATTTTTTTAGCTAAAGGAGAAATTGCAATTCTGCTGTCTGCATTTTGCACTCCGCTTTCCGCTTTTGGTTGTGGCTTTTCTTCAACTTTTATTGCTGATTGCTGATTGCCGATTGCTGATTGGGTTCCACCTCCCGAAACTATTCCGGAAACATCTGTTCCTTTTTCGCCGATAATCGCTAAAACAGCATCAACAGGACTTGCTCCACCTTCTTCGGTTCCGATGTATAAAAGTGTTCCGTTAAATTCAGATTCAAAATCCTGAACGGCTTTATCGGTTTCTATTTCTGCAAGAATATCTCCTTCTTTTACGGCATCTCCTACTTTTTTGTGCCATTTCGCTACTTTTCCTTCCGTCATCGTATCGGAAAGTCGGGGCATTGTAATCACTTCAACTCCTTCCGGCATCTCGACTTCGCTCGATGTAACAGAGATGGTGTTTTTTTCAATACTCGTAGATTCTGTTTCTGTTTCTTCTGTTTTTTCGGAAATAATTTTTTCGGTTTCCGCTCCTTTCAAAGCAGAAATATCTTCACCTTTATTTCCGATGATTACCAAAACAGTATCTACAGGTGCAGAATTTCCTTCTTCAGTACCTATATATAAAAGTGTCCCGTTAAATTCAGATTCAAAATCCTGAACGGCTTTATCGGTTTCTATTTCAGCGAGAATATCACCTTCCTTTACGGTATCTCCTACTTTTTTGTGCCATTTTGCCACTT
>CAYSQR010000141.1:0-5270 GCA_964433195.1 uncultured Kaistella sp.
AAATATTCCTGAACATCGCCCATTAATCGTAGTGCAAATTCCGTAGAAAAAATACAGGTATTCTGAGCTTGGTCTTCTTTCAGAATATCCGCTTGAACTGTTCCCCGAACTGTTGCAATGGTTTCTGCTTTTATTTTTCTGTAGATTTCTTCCGGCACGATTTCATCTCCTGTTAATCCCAATAATTTTAATCCCAAACTGTTATTTGATGGCGGAAGTTCTCCGCTGTAAGTTGGTCTTTTCAGACCTTTATCGTCAAATTTTTCTTTTAATTTTTTTTCTATTAAATGTTCCAGATTATTTTCGATGATGTATTTTTCGCAATTCTGGTCAATCGCTGCATTCATAAAAAACGCAAGCAACATCGGAGCAGGACCGTTGATGGTCATCGAAACGGAAGTCATCGCATTTACCAAATCGAAACCAGAATAGAGTTTTTTTGCATCGTCCAAAGTTGCGATTGAAACTCCCGCATTTCCGATTTTCCCGTAAATATCGGGAGGAAAAGCAGGATCTTGTCCGTAAAGCGTTACCGAATCAAAAGCGGTGGAAAGTCGTTTCGCATCCATTTCTGCGGAAACATAATGGAATCTCCGGTTGGTTCTTTCGGGACCTCCTTCTCCGGCGAACATTCTGGTAGGATCTTCTCCTGTTCTTTTGAACGGATAAATTCCTGCGGTGTAAGGGAAACTTCCCGGTAGATTTTCTTGTCCTTTCCATTCGATGAGATCTCCCCAATCATTATATTTTGGTAGAGCAATTTTCGGAATTTTTAAGTGAGACAAGGATTCGGTGGAAGTTTCTACTTTTATTTCTTTTCCTCTCACAAAATAGGAATAAAATTCTGCATGAAAAGCTTTTTTCGTATCGCTCCAGTTTTTCAAAAAATCTATATTTTCTTGCTGAAGTTGTTTTTCGGATTTTTTATATTCCTCTTCTAAAGTTTCATTTGTAAGAATGTTTTTTATCCCATCAATGTGATACATTTTTCGGGCGAGTTCGGCTTGTTTTTTTACAAATTCGTCATACTGTTTATTATTTTCCACAATTTCGGAAAGGTAACGAACTCTTTTTGGCGGAATAATGGTTACCTCATCTGTAATTTCCTGCTCAACAAAAGTTTTCAAATCTAATTCTCCAAACTTTTCGTTTACTTTTAAAATTAATCTGTTGTAAAGTTCTGTAGTTCCGTGATCATTGAATTGTGAAGCTTTAGTAGCAAAAACAGGCATTTCATCTAGTTGTTTTTCCCAAAGCAAATGGTTTCTCTGAAATTGTTTTCTTACTGCTTGTAACGCATCTAAAGCTCCTCTTTTATCAGATTTGTTTAAAGCAACTAAATCTGCATAATCCAACATATCTATTTTTTCCAACTGAGTTGAAGCTCCATATTCCGGAGTCATTACATACATGGAAACATCTGCGATTTCCGAAACTTCCGAACCAGATTGTCCAATTCCCGAAGTTTCCAAAATAATAACATCTGGATGAGCCAACTTCAAGACATTCAATGCAGTATGTACAAATGGGGAAACCGAAACATTGTTTTCTCTTGTCGCCATAGAACGCATATAAACTCGGGAATCATTAATGGAGTTCATGCGGATTCTATCTCCTAAAAGTGCTCCTCCAGTTTTCTTTTTAGAAGGGTCAATTGAAATAATCGCCATTTTTTTATCGGGATTAGAACGTAGAAATCTACGAACCAATTCGTCTGTGAGAGAAGATTTTCCTGCTCCTCCTGTTCCGGTAATTCCGATAATAGGAATGGTAGAATTTTTTGCTTTTTCATTGATTAAATTAACCAATTCTGGTTTTTCATCAGAAAAATTTTCAACGGCTGAAATCACTTCGGAAATAGATTTGGAATCTTCAAAATTAATTTTATCTAAATCTGAAACAGTAACATTTTTTCCGGTAGCAAAATCAGATTTTTGCACCAAATCATCTATCATGCCTTGCAAACCGAGTTCTCTTCCGTCATCAGGAGAATAAATTCTGGTAACCCCATAATCCATCAAATCTTTTATTTCTTCGGGAAGAATTACTCCTCCTCCTCCTCCGAAAATTTTGATTTGTGGTGCCTTTTTTTCCTTTAATAAATCGAAAATGTATTTAAAATATTCATTATGACCTCCTTGATAAGAAGTAAGAGCAATTGCATTTGCATCTTCCTGAATAGCACAGTTTACAACTTCTTCTGCAGATTTATCGTGACCAAGATGTATTACTTCACATCCTGTTCCCTGAATGACGCGTCGCATGATATTAATCGCTGCATCATGCCCATCAAAAAGTGAAGCTGCGGTTACAATTCTGATTTTATTTTTTGGTTGATATTTTTGAGATTCCATAAGTCAATTTCGATAATTTTCAAAGATAATCAATTCTGTAAAATTTGAAAAATAGATTTTTAAAATCCATAGAAAAGATTTATTTAATAAATTAAAAGAGATACACTTGGGATATTGTATTCTCTTTTCTTTTTTCTTACTTTTGAAAATCAAACTGCAATAATGTTTACGAGCAAAATCATACTAAAAAAGATGGGATATGTTTTTATCATATTCTCCTTTTCTTTTCTGTACTCCCAAGATATACAGAATAAAATTACCGAACTAAAAAAGGAACTTGGTGAAAATCCTGACCATAAAAAAAGAGCATCTCTCTATTCTGATCTTACTTGGTATTATGCAAGTGTATCCATAGATTCTGCATTGCATTATGGGAAAAAGGCAATCTCTGAAGCAGAGAATCTAGACGACATCAATCTTTTAGCACAAATTTATAGTGATTTGGGGGCGGTACATTTTAGAAATAATGATTTTAAAAATGCAGAAAAAAATTATTTGAAGTCTTATAAAATCCGAAAAGACCAAAAAAATGTAGCAGGAATCGCAAAACTGAATAATAATTTAGCATCGGTTTACAGAAACCTCTTTCAATACAAAAAAGCAATGGCAATGTATCTAGAGGGGTTGAAATATTTTGAAAACACTTCTGATTATAAAAATATCAACACCACTAAAGCGAATATCGGTTTACTTTTTGTGGATTTAAAGGATTATAACAACGCTACAAAATATCTTCGGGAAGCAGTTGACTATTTTGAAAAACAAGAAAAAACTATAGAGGTTAAAAATAAATTATGTGAAAATTACCTGAATTTAGGAAAGGTATCTCATCTAACTAAAGATTATATCGTTGCTGAAAAATATTATACTAAAAGTGCCGAAATTTGTGGTGAAATTGGGAATAAACAAGGTTTTGCTTATTCTAAAAGAAATATAGGAAACCTACAAAATATACTAAAAAAAGATTCTTTGGCAAAGGTAAACATTCAGATTTCCGAAAAAACCAGAAAAGAACTCAATGCTAAAGTAGACATAGAAAGCAATAATATAGATTTTGCACAAACTCTCATTAATCAAAAGAAATTCTCAGAAGCAAAAAAAACCCTCCTAAAGATTTTACCCACTTTTGAAAAAGAAAATGCTAAAGAAGATGCTTTATACACCTATAAACTACTCACACATATTTATCATTACATACACCAATCAGATAGTGCAGAACTGTATTTCCAAAAATATATTGAACTGGATAATATCCTTGTAAATACTTCAATAAATAAGGATACCTCCGAAATGGAAAAGAAATATCAATCCTTACAAAAAGACAAAGAAATCCTCACTCAAAAATCGAAAATATTTAAAAGAAACGTCCTTCTTTTCTCTTTACTCGGACTTTTACTATTAGGATTTATTTATTACAAAAATTACCAAAACAAACAGAAAGTTAAACTACAAAAAGCTATTCTTCATCAACAAGATTTGGCAACAAAAGCTGTGATGAATGCAGAGGACAATGAACGGAAAAGAATGGCAACTCATCTTCATGACGGGATTGGACAATTACTTTCTGCAGTGAATATGAATGTAAGCGTAATAGAAGATTACAAAGAAGATGAAAATGCGTTTACAAAAATTCTTGAAAAAACCAAAAACATCTTAGATGAAGCGATTGCAGATGTAAGAACACTCTCTCATCAGATTATGCCAAATATGCTCATTAAAAATTCACTCTCAAAAGCATTACAGAGTCTTATCGAAAAAACAACAACTCCCAAACTACACATTTCTCTGAAAATGGAAGGATTAGATGATGATATTGATCAAAACATACAAGTAGTACTTTACAGAACCATTCAGGAATGTATTAATAACACCATCAAACATTCTGAAGCAAAAACCGTAAATGTGTCTATTCTACAAAACGAAAGATCCATAAAAACCGAAATTACCGATGACGGAATAGGATTTAATCCACTAAAAGTAACTAGTAAAAGTGACGGAATGGGATTAGAAAATATAAAATCCCGTATCAAATTCTTAAAAGGAAACATCGATATAAAAAGTGCAAAAGGAGAAGGAACTTCCGTAATAGTAGAAATTCCACTTGTATAAAACTTAGTAAAAACTAAACCAGAAACCAAAATCATCCCATGAAAATCGTAATTATAGACGACCACAACATTATTATAGAAGGAATAGAAATGTTACTGGGTTTTGAAAAAGACATTGAAATCCTAAAAACTTACAACGATGGTTACATTTTTCTGGATGATCTGCGAAACGGAAAAGTAGTTCCCGAAATTGTTTTAATGGATTTGATGATGCCTACAATCAACGGTTATGAGTGTTCCAAAATTTTAATGAAAGAATTTCCCGAAATCAAAATCATCATTCTTTCGATGAACTGCGACAGCAAAGTGGTACACGATTTAATCGAAAAAATAGGAGTAAAAGGTTATCTCTCAAAAAAAATAAACCGCAAAGAACTGATGACTGCTTTGAAAGACGTGAAATCGGGCGACATTCATCTCTCCGAAGAAGCGAACCGTGCCATTACGGATTTCAAGAAAAAGCTCATCGATTATCCTGAAATAAAACTTTCGAGCCGGGAAAAAGAAATCGTGAATCTGATGATTGCAGGATTTACCAACCGCGAAATCTCGAACAAACTTTCCATCAGTGAAAGTACCGTAGAAACACACCGCAAAAATATTTACCGCAAAACCGAAGCGAAATCTCTTCCCAAATTAATACAAATGGTTTCCGACCTCAATCTTTTGGAAAATATCAGTTGATTCGGGATTCAAGATTTGGGATTCGGGATTCGAGATTCAAGATTCGAGATTCAAGATTTAAAATTCACTATTCACTTGCGAAGCAAAATTCACCATTCACTGTTTCGAGGTTTTAAATTCACCA
>CAYSQR010000142.1:0-5228 GCA_964433195.1 uncultured Kaistella sp.
TGAAATTTCCTTAAATTCTTCCCACGTTTTTTCACGAAATTCTTCCGCAACAGGTTCTGCTTCTTCTTTCCAGAGTTTATGCAGATATTGCAGCTCGTTCAGTGCTTTTTGTACAGCCGGTTCGGTTTCCAGCTCTTTTGCTCTTTCAATGATGTGTTGTCTTTTCTCAAGATTATGGGCATATTCCTGCTCCATATATTCTTTGTTCATATCGAGCATTTGATAGAACTGATTCAGATGATGAAAATAATTGTTATTCAGCAACTTAAATTCCGATTTCGCTACTTGTCCCGCATTTTTCCACTCCTCTTTTATTTCGCGGATGGCTTTGAAAAGATTGGTTCCGGCTTCTGTATTGGTATAAAGATTTTTAAGTTTCTCAATGATATTTTGGCGGACTTCAAGATTTTTCCCGTGAAACTCTTCCTGTTTTTTGCTGTATTCTTCGTTTTTTCCCCGGAAAATATTAATCACTCCCGAAAGTTTCGCAAGTAACGGATGCTGAAAACTAAAATTTTCTTCCGCATTTCCTGTTGCAACAAATTCATTTTTTTTATCCTCAGTTTCGTTGTGTATGAGATGATTTGCCTGTTCTTTCAGCTGGTTGAATTTCTTGAAATGTAAACCTGCATCATCTTTATTAATGATGGTTTCCATTTCTTTGAGAATTTCGGGCAACGATAAATCCGCAACTTCATTCGGTTCTTCCTCATAATGCGATTCTTCTTCATTTTCCGTCCCGGAATGGGATTCTTCTTCGGGAGCAACTTCCGGTTCTTTGATTTCGGTTTCTGTATGTTCCGCAGTTTCCTCGGAAATTTCCTCCGGTTTTTCTTCTGCATTAAGCTCAGAATTTATCAGGGATTCTTCCACAGGTATTTCTTCGCTTTCAGAATCCACTTCGGGAATTTCTTCTTCTTGAGGAATTTCTACGGGATTTTCCGTATCCGAATCGGTTTTATTTTCGGAAATATTTTCATTTAAAACCTCTTCGTTAAGTGGTTTTTCGTTGTTCTCAGAAAGTGAATCTTCTGTAATCATAGCAAACTTTTATTAGAATTAAAACGGCGATATTATCAAATTAAATCGAGCCGAAAAACAGAGCACTAAATTAACTTATTTTTTTTGAAAACTCCAAATTTCCCAATTTTTTTCTGCTTGTTGTTCCAGCATATAAAAGCCGTTCACTGTTTTAGCTCCTTTTTCCGAAGATTTTTTGATGAAACTTGTACAATCCGGATTATAAATCAAATCGATGATTAAATGCTTTTCTGTGATTCCCGAAAATGGAAAATCCAAGCAATCATCAACATTGGGAAAAGTTCCGACCGGTGTGCATTGAATGATTAATGGATTTTCTGTTACCAAATTTTCAGTTAAATTTTCAAAATTCAGTTCCGAATTTCTGGCAACAATTTTATAGGGAATCAGGTGTTTTTCCAAAACATATTTTACAGCTTTTGCAGCTCCTCCGTTTCCTAAAATGAGTGCGGAATCGTGAAATTGTTTTCGATGAAGCTGCAAAGTTTTTTCAAAACCATAGGCATCGGTATTGAATCCTTTTTTGATGTTGTCTTTAATCAAAATGCAATTTACCGCTCCTGTTTTTCTGGCTTCATCACTGAGTTCGTCCAGATAACTGATGATTTTTTCTTTGTAGGGAATGGTTACATTTAATCCCAAAAGTTCAGGATTTTTAAAAATATTTTCGACTTCGGAAATTTCCTTTATATCGAAGATGTCATAAGAATAATCTTTCAGTTTTAATTGACCGAATTTATTTTCAAAATATTTTTTGGAAAAAGAATAGGAAATGTTTTTTCCGATAATTCCGAGTTTTTTGTGTGGTTTCATTTGTCAAAAATAAAAAAAGACCAGTTAAAAACTGATCTTTTATGAATTATTTACAATTAAAAAATTTATTCTACAATAAATTTCGCCGTACTGTTTCCTGCTTTCAGGATATAAACTCCTTTCGGTAAGTTTTTCAAATTGATTTTAGTTGAATTTTTGAAAGGCTGCTCCACTGTTCTAACGAGTTTTCCTGTGAAATCGAAAATCTGCACCTGTGAAATCTCCGATAAATTTTTCCCTGAAACATTTAATTCCCCGTTTTTCACCGGATTCGGATAAACGGAAATTGCATTTTTGGAAACCGCATTTTCATTGGTTCCCATTTGAAGATAGCAAGTCCAGCTCAAATCATCAATTGCAACTCTGTTTGTGGTACTTGTATTTTGAAGTCTGATTTCCACATTTCCACCGATATTGATTCCGGTTACTGTCGTCGTAATTGGAGCAGAACCGGTTGCTCCGTATGGAATTGTTTTTCCGGTATCCACATCGTTTACGAAGATTTTCAAAGTTCCTGCACTTCCTGAATATTTCAACTGCGTTGTTACTTTCAAATCACCGATTCCGTTCGGAACTGACAATGCGGTTAAAGAGCCGTTTCTGATGGTAAGTGCTTTTCCATTGATGGTTTCGTCTGTTCTTGAATCCTCCGAAGTCCAGGAAATTCCGTTACTTACCCAGTTGTAGGTTGAATATTGATTTGCCACTACTTCCAGATTATCAAAATGCTCATCTCCACAAGTAGTTCCAACTTCAAGGGTAGTTCCGGTTACGGTATTACTTTGCGGCGACTCATTTCCTACTGCATCTTTTGCCACCACATAAATGTTGTAAGTTGTTGTAGGATTTAAGTTTGCAATGTTTGTAGAAGTAGAATTTGTAGAACCGTTTAATACATTATCTACATATATATCATAAGAAGCAACTCCGATGTTGTCTGTTGCTGCAGTCCATTGTACCGCGATGTTATTCGTTCCTACAGAAACTACCGCTAAGTTTGTAGGAGCAGTCGGAGCTTGTGTATCTGTTATAGTAGTTCCGGTTGCAGTATTACTTTGCGGAGAAACGTTTCCTGCAGCATCTGCTGCGATTACATAAAAATTATACGTTGTTCCCTGCGTTAATCCACCAACTGTTGCAGAAACCGTACTCGAATTGCTATGGAAATTACCATTTACATAAATTTTGTAATAAGAAACTGCGATGTTATCGGTAGAAGCAGTCCACGTCAAATTAACAGAAGCGGTAGAAACCGAAGCAACGGCTAAATTTGTAGGTGCAGTCGGAGCTTGTGTATCAACAGTTTGCGTACCCCAAATCAACTGAACCCATTCCGGATGATCAATGAAAGGGTTTCTGTTTTTCTGGAAATCATAAGAAGCATTATTTCTTTCAATTTCCGAAGGCGAAACAGGATCCTGTGTTGCCCAACTCAAAAGCACATCTCTTTCCCAAGTCTGCAATCCGGGAAAAGCAGAACCTCCTAACATATTTCCTGTAGAAAATCCGGAAAGCTGAGATTCGTATCTTGTTACAAAATAGAATATCATTCTTGCAATATCTCCTTTGAATTCATCAATGGGTTCAAAAACAGTTCCGCTATAACCGGGAGAAACAGATGGTCCTACTTTGCTTCCGTTTTTCGAGGTATATGCCGCATTTGCAACTGCACCGAAAGGATAATTGCTTCTCATTCCGTTTACTTTTCCGTCGGTTGGTCGGATGTGATGAATGTCTGAAACCATCGGACGTTTTTCATTAAAAAAACTTTGCGGAATAACGTGTTCTCTGTTATAACAATCTCCTTCACTGCTATAATTTCCACATTTCTTTACACCGTGACGATAAGTATAGGGATCTGTTCCATTTGGATTTTCAGAATACATATCCAAAACAGAACCGTCGTTTTCATAATAATGATCGGTATCGGTAGTTGGATAGCCATTATAAAGTCCGTCATATCCTTTGTCCAGTGCTCCGTTTGTAATAATCTGGCTGAGTTTTGTTTTTAAAGCAGCTCCGGTTAATCCTGCTGTACCATCGTAATAACCTGCAGGAATTTGTGCATTAATAAAAGATGCAAACAATACTGCAAGTAAAAATGTGAATGTTTTTTTCATTATATAATAGTATAAAAATTTTTGGGAGGGTAAAGTTAAGAAAAAAACTAATCGGGGAACTTATTTTATACAATAAGTTTCAAAATGTTTAATTTCTGTTAAAAGTATATCTGGTTTTAATTCTTAAAAATGCACAGAAGAAAAAAAATCAAATTCTATATGAGTTTTGTCCCTAATAAAAAGACCGGTACTTTTATGTACCGGTCTCTTTAAATTTATTGAAAATTTATTCTACAACAAATTTCAGGGACTGGTTTTCCGTTTTAAGAATATAAACTCCTTTTGCCGGATTTTTTAAAATTATTTTATTGGAGATTTTTAAATTCTGATTTACGGTCTGAATCAATTTCCCGTCGATGGTATAAATCTGAACAGAAGAAACTTTATCCAATCCGTAACCTGAAAGATAGAAAGCTCCGTTTCTTACAGGATTCGGATATACTGAAAGTGTTTTGTCAAATTTGGAAACCTCATCAGAAGACAATGTAGAAGTCCAAATCATATTAATCCATTCCGGATGATCGATGAAAGGATTTCTGTTTTTTTGTCTTTCGTAGATAGCATTATTTCTGTCGATTTCTTTTTGTGAAACAGGATCCTGATTTGCCCATTTCAATAAAAGGTTGATGTACCATTGCTTGAATCCTTTGTCCGTACTTCCGTCTATAGGATTTTGCGGTTGTTGATATTGACCGAAAGAAGCAAGTTTATCTTCGTATCTCGTAATAAAATACAAATGCATTCTCGCGAAATCGCCTTTGAATTCGTTAATCGGCTCGAAAACAACACCTCCATAACCAGGGAAATTTGAGGATCCGAATCTGGTTCCGTTCAATGATGTCCAATATGCACTTCCCACTTCTCCATACGGATAATTTGATCTTCTGCTGTTTACATAATAATCTGAAGGAATGATGAAATGGGCATCATTTGCCATCGGAACTGCATCCTGTCCTCCAAAAAAGGATTTCGGTAAAGAATGTTCTCTGTTGTAGCACCATCCTTCGTTGTTGAAATTTATACTTGCACATTGGTTTCCACCAACAGAAGCTTGTCCCGGTTTATATTCATAAGGATCGGAACCTTCAGGATTTTCCGAATACATATCGAGAATCGTTCCGTTGTTTTCATAGTATCTATCAATATCCGAGGTGAGAAACGTTGTCCACAATCCTCCTGTTCCACTTCCGTAACCCAAATCCAAAGCTCCGTTGGAAATAATTTGGTTGAGTTTTGTTTTCAGAGCATATCCTG
>CAYSQR010000143.1:0-419 GCA_964433195.1 uncultured Kaistella sp.
GTCTTTCTTTCTATTCTTAAGCAGTGTTTTCAAATGGTCGTTCGGTTTTTTTGATTTCGCAGGAAATTTCATCAATTGGATTTTGTTTATTGTAGCGTCGGCTTTGTTTTGCTATTGGTGTTACGTTTTGGTAATGACTTTAGGAGGCGACAAAGACAAAGATTATTTTTCTCCTACAGAAGGTCATCATCCTTATTACGACCCGAAAATCTATAAGAAAGAAACTAAATAATTGATACTTATATTATATAAAAATCCCGAAATCGCTGAAGATTCCGGGATTTATTATTTTACTGATTTGTCAAAATTTTCAGAGGTATGTTTTGTAGTTTGTCAAAACTTTCAACGGTTTGTCACTTGGCGAAGAATCGGATTTCGAAGCACAAAGCTTCATTTAAGCACTGAACCCGCTTTTTTGC
>CAYSQR010000143.1:429-5226 GCA_964433195.1 uncultured Kaistella sp.
ATTCCATTTTCAGGTTTTAAAAGCACTCCGTTTTTTGTTTTTATAATGTCTTTTAGTCCATTCCAGTCAAGTTCTCCATTTGAAAAAGGTCCACTATGTTTAATTGTGGTTTCATTAAATTCTATTTCTAACAGTTGTCCTGCAATTCGGCTGTCTAACCGGTCTTTTAACCATTTCTGTTTCTCAAAATAGAATTTGTAAAATTCGTAAATTCCAACACCGCTAAAAACGAAAGGAAATAATCCTAATTTTTTATGAGTGTCAAAAAAATATAATCCAATTCCCAAAAGCACCATTATTGTAGCGAAAATTGGCTCGTATTTTTTTAATTTAAGAGATGAAATTATTTCAGCATATGCTTCTTTGTAATAATTTTCATCGGGTTTAAAGGTCAAATTGAAATTCATTCTTGTTTTAAATATAGTCAAAATCATCGGTCTTTCTAAAATAGTACATAACAGCATATTTGTACAAACAAATGCTCCATTCCCAAACTCTCAAACCCAACTACGGAGCAAGACGAGAAATCTTCCAGTCGAAATCTTCTTGGAGTTCGTATAAAATCCTGTCGTGAAGACGATTTGGGCGACCTTGCCAAAATTCTATTTCGTAAGGTTTTGCAAGATAACCTCCCCAGTTTTCGGGGCGGGGAATTTCTTTTCCTTCAAATTTAATTTCCAAATCCTTTAGTTTTTCTTCCAGAAATTCCCGGTTCGGAATTTCCCGACTTTGTGGCGAAACCAAAGCTCCGAGCTGACTTCCTTTCGGTCGGGAATGAAAATATCCGTCACTGATATTTTCCGGAACTTTTTCCAAATCAGCTTTAATGATAATTTGCCGTTCCAAACTTGCCCAGAAAAAATGAAGACACACTTTCGGATTTTTTTCGATGGCAGTTCCTTTCCGGCTTTCGTAGTTGGTATAAAAAACAAAACCTTCCCAATTGTAAGATTTCAGTAAAACCATTCTGGTTCTCGGACAACCGTCGTTTTCGAGTGTAGAAACAGACATTGCATTGGCTTCGGAAACATTCGGATTCTCTTCCGCTTCCAAAAACCAATCCCGAAACTGCTCCATCGGATTTTTTTTTATTTGATTTTCAAGAAGTTGGGATTTATCGTAAATTTTTCGCTTGTCATACAGATTTTCCATTGGTTTTTATTATTATATTTGATAGGATGTTATATAATCGTATTACAGATGAATTATTCATACAAAGGTAAAATTTTAATTTCCACTCCCGATATTTCCGGCGATATTTTTTCTCGTTCGGTGGTGTTGATTATCGAGCATAATGAGAACGGTGCATTCGGATTTATCCTGAACAGAAAAAACAAAAACATCAGTTCGCGTTTGCTCGAAATTTTCGGTTTTCCCGTAGAAGTTTACGAAGGAGGACCTGTAGAAAACGACAAGATTTTCTTCATCAGCAAAGGCAAAAAAGTAACGGAAAATTATTCGGAAATCAATGATGAATTTTATCTTACCGAAGATATCGAAAATGTAATTTCGGGAATTATCGAAAAGCACATTTCGGTAAATGACATCAAGGTTTTTTCGGGATATTCAGGATGGGCTGCACAACAATTGGAAAATGAAATTTGGCGGAAAATGTGGACGGTTGTAGAAGTTTATAATCTGGATTATACTTTACCGAACGATCAAAATTTGTGGCGGAACATTATGCAAAATCTCGGCGGAGAATTTCTTCTTTGGGCAAATTCGCCGGAAGATGTTTCTATGAACTGATTTTAAGAATTCCCTATTTAAGTTTAACAAAATTTTAACTCCCATTTGTTTTTTTGTCAATTTTTTCATCGTTACTTTGTTACAGACAAAAAACTAAAACCCGATTAATGACTTTATTACTAAACGTTGTTGATCGGGTTTGTCAATTAAAAAAAAGAATGGTAAATTTTGCTCCGCAAGTGAATAATTGTCAATTTTTTCAAGTGAATAGTGAATTTGAAATTCACTCGAAGAAATTCACTCCAAAGGAAATTCACTCTGAAAGAAAATTCAATTTCCATTGTTCTACCATCTCGGTAAATCTGTTTTTTCCAAAAGTTTTATTCCGTATTTTCGTGACCGAAAAAATTCCTTTTTCATCGGAAATCATCAAAATTTCTTCGGCTTTCTGCGATTCGAAAGCAATCATTTCAGATTCCTGAATCTGTGCTAAATTCTTTTTATGAACGAAAGTTACAAAGTTTTCCATCAAAGGAGAAATATAAGCACCTTCAGTTTGTTTCGGGATTTTTATGATATTCTCTTCCAAAAAAAGCAGGTTCCCGAAAATACTTCTTGCAATTCTTTTGTTGGGATTCAGTAAAATCACATCATCCAGATCGTTTTCTTTTGCGTAGATTTCCGCATAAATATTTTCGGGGCAATGAACGTGAATGTTGCTCAAAAGATTCGTATTTACATTGATTTCCTTAATTAAATCCAACTCTGTTTCACCCTGAATTTCAAGAATATCATCCATATTTTTTACTTCAAAATAAAATGAAATTTCCGCTTTCGACAAAGACTGGTCATCCGAATTTCTATAAACTAAGAAATTGATGATTCCATCGGAAGTTCCTTTATCAATCACATTTTCGGTAAAAAGATTCTGAAAGAATTCCAAAGTATAAGTCAGCGGAATATTCATTCTCATTTTCCTCATCGAAGCCATCAGAAAAAAATAGCATTCTTCCGCCATAATCAGTCGGGAATTGCGTACAAAAAAAGAAACTTTCACTGCATCTCCCAAAAGAAAAGCACGGTTATTAAGCTGGGAATTTTCTGTTGTAAAAAATGGTTTCAAAATAAATTTGAATTTAGATTATTGTTAAATTGAGACAGAGAATTTATTAAACCTTGTAGGTTTCGTAGAACCTATAAGGTTTGAATCGGGTTTAGATGCTTATTTTCATAAATCTATTTTAAATTAGCAATACCGGATTTAGATTAAAAAAATAATGAACGAAAATTTCGTTCATCAGTTTACAAATGGAGCAGAATTTACGCTGCTCCCAATTTTATTTGCAGATTTTCGATGAGGTTTTCCCAGTAAAGCCGGTTTTCCTCTTCATCTCCTTCTTCACAAAAATCTGTAATGTTTAGGGAAAGATCTTCCGTAATGTCATCAATAACGATAATCATCTCAAAGAAATTTTTCGTACCTTCATCTTCTTCCCAACGGAAACGCACAAAACTTTCCGGTTTATATCTTATCAGCGTAGCTTTTTCTTCCGGTCCGTCGCTCCAGCTGAAAAAAAAATCATCGCCTTTTTCTACCACTTCATCGGCAAACCATTCGGAAAGTCCTTCTGCACTTGCCATATATTCATATAAAATCTCTGACTGACAATGCATTGGAAATTCATATTGCACTTTCGTTTTCGCCATATCGCTCACTTTTTTACGTGTCGCAATATATAAATTAATTTCTAATTTATGCAAAATATTTCGCTGAAAAAATGCTAAAAAATAAGGAGCAACAAGATTCGGTATTTTTTCACATTCACACCCGCTTTCACTACTCGCTTTTTGGTTGCGGCGACGAAGTCGCCGCAACCAAAAAGCTCAAACATACCGTTCAATCGGGGCTAAGAATTCTTTCGGTTTTTTTTCCGAAACGATTTATTGCTCGTTCATAACCTCCAAAATAATTTCGCAACCTTTTCTGATTTCTTCTAAAGTTATCGTTAAAGGCGGAGAAATCCGAAGATATTCGTTTCTGTACAATTGCCAGAAAACGATTAACCCTTTTTCCATACAGCGTTTTGCAACATCCAGCGTATATTCCGGAGAACCGAGATTTACAGCCAACATCAAACCTCTTCCGTTGATATTTTTAATTTTCGGATGAACCAAAAGTTCACGGA
Organism: uncultured Kaistella sp.; assembly: GCA_964433195.1. Lineage (GTDB taxonomy): Bacteria > Bacteroidota > Bacteroidia > Flavobacteriales > Weeksellaceae > Kaistella. Next base: position 4,305 of record CAYSQR010000143.1, read on the forward strand.
AAAGTTTTTCTTTTTCATCGATTTCATTCATCAAACCGCTTTCCAAAACTTCCTTTAAAGTGGCATAACTTGCAGCAGCAATCAAAGGATTCCCTCCAAAAGTTGTGATATGACCCAATTTCGGCGAATGTGAAAGCGTTTCCATAATTTCACGGGAACTCATAAAAGCACCTACAGGAACTCCACCTCCCATTCCTTTTCCCATCACCAGAATATCGGGAACAATTCCGTAATGTTCAAATGCAAAAAGTTTTCCCGTCCTTCCGAATCCCGGCTGAATTTCATCGAGAATCAGTAAAGCTCCGACTTTCTCGCAACGGTTTTTCAGCTTTTTCAGATAATCATTTTCCGGAAGCAGAAATCCTGCAGCTCCCTGAATCGTTTCCAAAATAACACAAGCGGTTTTCTCCGTGATTTTTTCTAAATCCTTTTCTTCATTAAATTCAATAAAATTTATCAACGGTAAAAGCGGACGAAATTCCCGCTTATGAAACTCATTTCCCGAAACCGACAAAGCTCCGTGTGTATTTCCGTGATAGGAGTTTTTAAAGGAAATAATTTCTTCTCTTCCGGTAAATCTTTTGGCGAGCTTCAAACTTCCGTCGATTGCTTCTGCACCGGAATTTACAAGATAGGTAACTTCCAAATGTTCCGGTGTTGCTTCTGCCAAAAGTTTGCAGAGCTTTACCGGCATTTCCTGTGCATATTCTCCGTAAACCATTACGTGGAGATATTTTTCTGCCTGAGTTTTTATCGCTTCAATAATTTTCGGGTGGGAATGTCCCAAAGTATTGGCAGAAACTCCGGCTACGAAATCGAGATATTTTTTGCCGTCTTTTCCGTAAATAAAATTTCCTTCGGCTTTTTCCACTTCAAAACCGGAAGCGAATTGGGTGGTTTTTGCTTGGTATTTGAAAAAATC
>CAYSQR010000144.1:0-5171 GCA_964433195.1 uncultured Kaistella sp.
TATCTCGTTTTGCCGAAAATCATCAAAGAGGTGGACGAATTTCTGATTTGGGAAGCATCGCAAAAAACAGGTTTTTCCAACATCATCGAAGCAGAAATTGTAGAATAAATTTTACGGATAAAATATTTATAAAATCGTTTTCTTTTCGGGGATGATTTTTTTTATCTGAAAATATTGAAGAACTTTGCGGTGTGCAAACCCTTATTTCCGTCATCGGAACCACCGGAATCGGCAAAACAAAACTCGCCATCGAAATTGCAAAACATTTCGATACAGAAATTATTTCCTGCGATTCCCGGCAATTTTTCCGTGAAATGAAAATCGGAACGGCAACTCCATCCGATGAAGAATTGGCAGAAATTCCCCATCATTTTATCGGGAATCTTTCGGTAGAGAATTATTATTCCATCGGTCAGTTTGAGTGGGACGCTTTGGAAAAATTGGAAGAGCTTTTCCGGAAAAAAACTGTTGTAGTTTTAGTCGGCGGAAGTATGATGTACGAAAAAGCCGTTATCGAAGGTCTGAACGATTTACCCGAAGCAAATGAAGAGAACCAACAGAAATTAGAAAAAATCTTTAATGAAGAAGGGATAGAAAGTTTACAGCAAATCCTCGGAAATTTGGATAAAGAATATTTTGAAACGGTAGATAAAGATAATCCCAGAAGACTTTTCCGTGCAATTGATATTATTTGGCAAACCGGGAGAAAATATTCAGAAATTATTTCCGCCCCGAAAAAGAAACGGGATTTCAACACCATCCGAATCGGGATTGAAGCACCGAGAGAAATTATTTATGAAAAGATAAATCAACGTGTCGATAAAATGATGGAAAACGGTTTGCTGGAAGAAGCAAAATCTTTACTCGCATTCAGGAATCTTGTTGCATTACAAACCGTTGGTTATACCGAACTTTTCAAATATTTTGACGGAACGTGGACTTTGGATTTCGCTATTGAAGAAATCAAAAAAAATTCCCGCAGATTTGCGAAACGCCAATTAACGTGGTACAGAAAAGAAGAAAATATCCATTGGGTAAATTTTGAGAATCCTGTTGAAGAATCCTTATCTTTGCTAAAATAAATGGAACAATGTATTAATCTGAAAATACAACATCATTTATTATAAAATTGTTTAAGCTAATTAATAAATTATTTTGCTTGAAACTCGAAACTTGAAACCTGAAACCTGAAACAAAAAAATAAAATGGCACAAACTCCTTCAAATATGCTCGAACTCGGAACGAAAGCTCCGTTTTTTGAACTCCCGAATCCTTCCCGAAAAAATGATTTGCAATCGCTGGAAAATCTGAAAGGAGAGAAAGCGACTTTGGTAATTTTTATGTGCAATCATTGTCCGTTTGTGTTGCATATCATAGATAAACTCGCTGAATTGTATGAAGATTATCAGAAAAAAGGAATAGAATTTATCGCCATCAATTCCAATGATGTAGAAAAATATCCTGCAGATTCCCCCGAAATGATGGTGGAGTTTCAGAAAGAGAAAAACTTTGCTTTTCCTTATTTGTATGATGAAAGTCAGTCGGTTGCAAAAGCATACGATGCAGCTTGTACTCCGGATTTTTATTTTTTCGATGATAAGCTGGATTTAATTTATCGTGGACAAATGGATGATTCGCGTCCCGGAAACCAAAAAGAAATTACAGGAGAAGATCTGATTATTGCTTTTGAAAATCTTCTTGCAGGAGAACCGCAGGAAGAATTGCAAAGACCAAGTATCGGTTGCAATATCAAGTGGAAAGAATAAAAAAATTATTTTAAAATAATTTTCGTTATCTTCGTAAGAATGAAATCTACAACCTTTTTTTTACTCGTTTTCAGCATTTTCGTTTTCGGACAAAATATCCGGAGCATTCAGCTGTTCAATCCGCAAACCAATGATGAAACACCGGTAATCGGTTTCAATGAAAGATTGGTTTTGCGTTTTGATGATTTGTCCAATTCAAGCACGATTTACCGATACACGCTTAAACATTTCGACAAAAATTGGCAGGATGACGGACTTTTCTTCACCGAATATGCGAACGGAAGTCTGAACGGAATGATTGATCAGTTTCAGTATTCTTTCAATACTTTGCAGCAATACACTAATTATACTTTAACCTTTCCGAACTCCAAAATGCAGCCGAAAATTTCGGGGAATTTTGAAATGGTTGTGTATAAAGATTCTCCCGAAAAACCTCTTTTTACCAAAAGATTCTGCGTAGTTGAAGACGGTGCGAATCTCGGCTTGAACATTACCCGGACTGCAGATGCAAGAAAGCCGCAAATCAATCAGAGAGTTGAAGTTCAGGCGATTGGAAATAATTCTGCTTTAACTTCAAATCTGAATTCGGTAAGTTTAAATGTGGTTCAGAACAACAACTGGAATGTAGCAATTGATAACCAGAAACCGAGTTCCACTTTAGGAAACAAAATTCTTTTCCAGCAAATGAACCTTGTTTTTCCGGGAAACAATGAGTTTTATTATTTTGATAACAAAAATATGAATCAGGGATTTGATATGGTTGCAGGAGCTGAAACGATTGATGGGGTTAATTATACTTACCTTCATCCGGTTTGGACTTTTCCGCTGAATTATCAATATCAACCGGATGTGAACGGAGCGTTCTATTTCCGCAGAAACGATTTGGGAATCGAGCGGAATGCAGATACGGAAGCTGATTATTCGTGGGTTTATTTCGCCCTCGATTCTGAAAAGACGGATAAGGAAATTTTCGTTTTGGGCGGCTTCAATGATTTTGTTCCGAGCAAAGAAAACCAAATGTTCTATGATGAAAATGCAAAAAAATACATCGCCAAAATTTACCTGAAGCAAGGTTTTTACAATTATATTCTTACCACAAAAAATCCCGATGGAACTTTAAACTTCGGAGAAATAAACGGAAATTTTTGGCAAACCGAAAATCTTTATCAGGCGTTCTTATATTACAGACCTTTCGGCAGAAACTATGACGGATTGTTGGGTTACGGAGAATTCAGAACCCCGGTAAGATAATTTTCAGAATCAATTTATCCTTTAAATCTTCTGTTTTGAAATTACAATTTTGAAGTGGTCGCAATCTTCAAAGCAGACTCCGTTTTCTTTCCAGTAAGGGTTCTTTGGTTGAATCAAGGGAACTTTGAAAGTTTTCAGATTGTTTATAATTTTTTCATATTCAGAAATTTCCGTAGGATAAAAAACCAAGATATCATCCTCATCGAAAACAGAAGCTGCTTTTTCGTCGGATTGGGTAAATTCCAGATGCCAGTTTTCATTCTTCTTTCCAAGAAAAACACCATCATAACCATTATGATTTTTGAATTTACCTAAGATTTCAAAATCTAAAACTTTAGTATAAAAATTTATTAACCTTTCAAGTTTGTTGGTATGTCGGGCGTATCTGAAAATCATTTTCAAATTTAAATCAAATAAATTTTTATCCGTTCACTGCTTCCACATTTTCCACCAATTCCGGAACGAATTGTTTTAAGATGTTTTCGATTCCGCCTTTCAAAGTTGCCGTAGAACTCGGACAACCGGAACAAGCTCCCTGTAAAAGCATTTTTGCGGTTTTGGAAATTTCGTCGTATTCGATGAGTGAAATTTTTCCGCCGTCATTTTCTACAGCCGGAGCAACATATTCGTTTAAAATATCCGAAATTTTCTGTTCGTTATCGGTATAATCTCTGTTGATGATATTTTCAACAGGACTTTCGTGTTTCTGCGGTTCGAGATTGGAGATTTCCCCGCCGTTCTGCAAATATTCTGCAATGAAAGCTCTTACTGCAACCATCACTTCGTGCCACTGAACGGAATCGTCTTTGGTTACTGCCACAAAATTATCTGAAATAAAAACCTCTTTCGCAAAATCAAATTCATTTAAAATTCCTTTTGCTAAAGGAACTTCCGACGCTTCTTCCACATTCTTTACTTCCACAAAACCATCCATCAATAATTTGCTTGAAACGAATTTCATTACTGCAGGATTTGGTGTCATTTCCGCATAAATCTGGTACATTTCTTTTTTCTTCTGAAGATAAATTCTCGGATTTGCCAACAATTCGTCTTCAATTACATTTTTTAAACTTTCGGAAACAAATTCCCATTCTACCGTATCTTGTTTTGCAACGGCAATAAAATTTGCCGTGATGAAAATCCTTTCCACGAAAGGATAATTGAAAAGTTCCTGTGCCAAAGGAATTTCCGAAATATCCGAAGTTCTGTCCAGTTCCAGAGAACCCGGAATCAGGTTATAATCGGCTACAAACTTCATCACTTTAGGATTTTCTGTGGGATCTATAATGATTTGTCTCATTTTATTTTCTTAAATTTGAGTACAAAAATACGGAAATTTGCTGGATGATGGATGATGGAAGTTGGATGCTGGAAATTGGAAGTTGGATGATGGATGCTGGAAGTTGGATGCTGGAAATTGGAAGTTGGATGATGGATGCTGGAAGTTGGAAACTCGTATCTCGAAACCTGAAACCTGAAACTTGAAACCTGAAACTTGAAACCTGAAACTTGAAACCTGAAACTTGAAACAAAAAAATATGGCTTTAATCAAAGAACTTTTAGGAAAAACCCCGCAAATCGGGGAAAATACTTTTCTGGCGGAAACTGCAACCGTAATCGGTGATGTGGTGATGGGAAAAGATTGCAGTATTTGGTACAATGCGGTAATTCGCGGCGATGTACATTATATCAAAATGGGCGATAAAGTGAATGTTCAGGATAATGCGATGCTTCACTGCACTTACGAAAAATTTCCGCTGAATATCGGCAATAATGTTTCCATCGGTCACAATGCAATTGTTCACGGTTGCACCATCAATGATAATGTTTTGATTGGAATGGGTGCAATTGTAATGGATGATTGTTTGGTGGAAAGCAACTCTATTGTCGGTGCAGGTTCTGTCGTTACACAGGGAACCCACATCAAATCCGGCGAAGTTTGGGGCGGAATTCCTGCTCGGAAAATCAAAGATATTTCTCCCGAACTTTTAGAAGGCGAAGTGAACAGAATTGCGAATAATTATGTGAAATATTCTTCGTGGTATAAGGAATAAAAAGGTGTTTTAGGTATTGTTAATTTAGTATAGTTAATTCATTATTTAATTTTAACATTAGCAGTTTTAGTGATTTTTCAATCATATGCTCTGCCTTAGT
>CAYSQR010000145.1:0-5157 GCA_964433195.1 uncultured Kaistella sp.
AGAAGCGATAAAACCATATATTGAAACCGCAATTGAAGCCGGAAAATTTGGTTTAGGAATCAATGCAGGTCACGATTTAAGTTTGGAAAATCTGAAATATTTTGCAGACAATATCCCGAATCTTTTAGAAGTTTCCATTGGTCACGCTTTGATTTCGGAAGCGTTGTATATGGGTTTGGAAAATACAGTTCAGGCGTATCTGAAGAGATTGGTAAAATGGTAGGTTGAATGGAAAGGTTTATATCATTTTTAAAAACGAGAAACTTAGCGTTAATTATTTCAACTATTTATGTTGGTATTGGAACTTTAGCAGTGTTTTCTGTTTATCCGAAAGATTTATTATATGGAGATTGGTCTTTATATGTAATAACAATAACTTTTCCGGTAACAATCATTAGTTTCGGTTACAGATATGCAGAATCGGATTCCCTAATACCGGTTTTAATCATTCAATTAATAATGTTTATTCTGACATTTTTCTTTTTATCTTTTATTTCATCTGTAATTTCATCTATTTTTAAATCCAAAAAATAAATTCTTTAAATCTGAAATTTTAAATATTGAACTTTAAACTAAAATGAACATCCTACACTCAAAAATATACGGACAGGAAAAATCCGGAACGCCGCTTCTCGTTTTTCACGGATTATTCGGAATGCTCGATAATTGGGCAAGTTTCGGAAAAGAAATGGGCGAATTTTTTCCCGTTCATCTCATTGATTTGCGGAATCACGGCAAAAGTTTCCATTCCGAAGAAATGTCGCACGATGATTTGGCACACGATATTTCGCATTATATGGAATTTCATAATTTGCAGAAAGTCAATTTATTGGGACATTCTCTCGGCGGAAAAGCAGTGATGCAGTTCGCTGTAAAATATCCGCTGAAAGTAGAAAAATTAATCGTAGTCGATATTTCTCCGAAAGCATATCCTCCTCATCATCAAGGAATTATAAAAGCATTAGAAAGCGTGGATTTTAACAAGGTAAGTTCAAGGCAGGAAGTAGAAGAAATTTTAAAGCAATATATTCCCGAAATTTCTGTCATTCAGTTTCTTGCAAAAAATCTATATTGGACAGAAGATAAAAAACTGAACTGGAGATTCAACCTGAAACCGCTTTCCGAAAAGTATAGCGATTTCGTTTCCAATGCGATAAAATTCGGAGTTTTTTCGGGCGAAACGCTGTTTATTTCGGGCGAAAAATCCAATTATATTCTTCCGCAAGATGAATTTCTCATCAAACAACAATTCCCAAATTCTTCCATTGTAAAAATAAAAAACGCAGGACATTGGGTTCAAGCAGAAAATCCCAAAGATTTTAATGAAGTGGTGAAAGAATTTTTAATTTGAAAATGAAAAACACTTGCAGATATAGCAAATGATGCAGATTTTGGTTAAAACCATCTTCTAAATCTGTAAAATCGGCGAGAAACAAAAAACAGATTTTACAAATGAAATTTTAACATTACTTTTGTAAATCATTTATCAATCAACATTTATGGTTCTCGTTACAGGTGCAACAGGAATTCTCGGAAGAGTTATCGTTTTGGAATTGCTGAAATGCGGAAAAACTGTTCGTGCTGCAAAACGAAAATCAAGCGATATTGAAGAAGTAAAAAATTCCTATCGTTTCTACACCGAAAATCCCGATGAATTTTTCAATAAGATAGAATGGATAAATGTCGATTTTGATGATTTTGATTCTCTGAAAACCGCTTTGAACGGCGTAGAAGAAGTTTATCATTGTGCAGCGAAGGTCAGTTTTCATCCGAAGAGAAAAAAGGAAATGTATCACACCAATATCGAAGGAACGAAAAATCTGCTTTATGCGTGTGAAAATTCTGCGGTGAAAAAATTCTGCTTCGTGAGTTCCATTGCGGTTTTGGATGGTTTCAACGAAAACGGAGAAATGGATGAAAATTCGGATTTCAATTCAAAATTAAATCATTCTGCTTATGCAAAATCCAAACATTTTGCGGAAATGGAAGTTTGGCGAGCTTCTGCAGAAGGTTTGAACACGGTCATCGTAAATCCCGGAGTTATCGTCGGAAGCGGAAACTGGGGAAAAAGCAGCGGAGAATTATTTCCGACATTTGAGAGAATGCCTTTCAGTTTTTCCGGCGGTTCTTCTTATGTTGATGTTCGTGATGTGGCTGAAATTTCAATTCAATTAATGGAAAAAAATATTTTCGGAGAACGGTTTATCCTTATTTCCGAAAACAGAAAATACGAAGAAACAGGAAATAAGATTCGTGAAAAAATGGGATTGAAAAAACTGAAAATCATCTCAAAACCTATCCTGAATTTGGGAAGGATTCTGAATTTCTTTTTCGGCTGGATTTTTCCTAAACTGAAAATGGCAAACAAAACCAATATAGAATCGGTGATTTCGGAATCCAGAATTTCTAACGAAAAAATTGTAAAAAAATTAGATTATCAATTCATTCCTGTTTCGGAAAGTATTGATTTTCATTTGAATAATTATTTAAAAGATAAAAAATAGAATTTTTCAAGGTTTTGAAAATCTTGAAGGATTAATTGAGAATATGATAGATTTTTTAGGAAATAAAGACTTTACACTTTCAAATCAAACCGTTTCGGCAAGTTGTCCGAGTAACATCGCTTTGATAAAATATTGGGGAAAATACGAAAACCAGATTCCGGCAAATCCGAGCATCAGTTACACTTTAAATAATTGTAAAACAATTACTTCGATGGAGTTTTTGGTGGATGAAGAATTTTCGGTACAAACTTTTTTAGCTGGAAAAGAAGAATTGAAATTTGCCGAAAAAATCGAAAAATATTTCAGAAATATCGAAGAATATTTACCTTGGATTTTGAAAGGAAAATACATCATCAAAACCGAAAACACCTTTCCTCACAGTTCGGGAATTGCAAGTTCAGCTTCCGGTTTCGGAGCGATTGCAAAATGTTTGATGGAACTGGATGAGATTTTCTCATCCGACATCCAACATCGAACATCCAACCTCAAAAAAGCAAGTTTCCTTGCAAGATTGGGAAGCGGAAGTGCGTGCAGAAGTTTGTACGACGGATTGGTTGTTTGGGGAAAAACGGAGGAAGTTGAAAACAGCTCCGACTTTTTTGCGGTTCCGTATCCGAACGAAAAAATTCATTCCGTTTTCAAAAATTTTAATGATTGGGTTTTGCTGATTCACGAAGGTGAAAAATCGGTAAGTTCTACTGTTGGTCACGGTTTGATGAAAACCAATCCTTATGCGGAAAGACGATTCAAAGAAGCTCACGAAAATTTTTCTGTCTTAAAAGAAATCCTGAAAACCGGCGATATGGAAGGTTTCATCAAATTGGTAGAACACGAAGCATTGACGCTTCACGCAATGATGATGATGAGCGATCCTGCTTTTATTTTGATGAAAACCGGAACGTTGGAAGCCATCAATAAAATCTGGGAATTTCGCAGAATTACGGGTTTATCTTTGTTTTTTACGTTGGATGCAGGTGCAAATGTTCATCTGCTTTTCCCGAATGATATTGATAATGAGAAGATTACTGATTTTATCAAAACCGAACTTTTTCCTTTTACCCAAAACGGAGGAGTTGTGAAAGATGTGATGAGATTTTAAAGAAAAACATCCTATAGCAAAAATCGTGCAAAATTCCTTTTGTTTAAAAGAAATTGTTTAATTTCGTAAAAGTGTAATTTATCGGGGTAGTAAAATTCAATATTATGCTTATCAAATTCAGCAGTATAGAAGAAAAAATCATTATCATCCGTAATCAGAAAGTGATTATTGATAGTGATGTAGCGGAACTATACGGAGTTCAGACAAAAGAAATAAACCAAGCTGTAAAAAATAATGGAGATAAATTCCCCAAAGGTTACATCATAAAGATTGAAAAACAGGAAGTTGCAGATTTGCGGTCAAAATTTTTGACCACAAACCGCCGTGCTGAAATTTAAACATACCATTAAAATAAAAACCGATAAGTAAAAATAATGCTGAAACAAAACCTACAACTTAAACTCGGGCAAAAACTCGCTCCGCAACAAATTCAATTGATGAAGCTCATTCAGCTTCACACACTGGAATTTGAAGAAGAACTGGAGCGGGAACTCGAAGAAAATCCTGCTTTGGAAAAAGTGCAGGAAGAATCGAAAGAAGAGGATTTCTCTTCCTCCGATGAAGGTTTTGAAGATGAAGGAACCGAAAGCATTGATACTGATTTCGATGTGAACGAATATATTTTCGATGACGAACCGGCTTACAAAACCACTTCCAACAACTATTCTTCGGATGATGAAGAGTTTGATAACGAGTCGCTTCTTACCGAAGGACAATCACTTTACGATTATCTTTTGGAACAAATAAATCTTATAAACATAGATGAAGAAGATTTAAAAATCGCAGAATATATCATAGGAAACCTCGATAACGACGGATATCTGAGAAGAGAAATCAAACAGATTGTAGATGATTTGGCTTTTTCGCAGGGAATTTATACAACCGGAGAAAAAGTAAAAGACGTTTTGGAAAATTATGTGCAGAAACTTGATCCACCCGGAGTTGGAGCCAGAAATCTGCAGGAATGTTTGCTGCTGCAGATCGAGAAAAAAGTAAGTGCAGACAAAGCTGTGATTTTAGCCGGAAATATTTTGAGAAATCATTTTGATGCTTTGACGAATAAGCATTACAACAAAATTATACAGAAATATGATATTGAAGAAGAAGATTTGAAAGATGCTTTGGAAGTGATTTCTAAACTTTCTCCCAGAGTCGGAGGAAACTATGATACACAAACCATTACCATTAATCAGGAAATTATTCCCGATTTTGTCATCCAGATAAAAGAAGGAAAAAACGGACAGGTTGATGTAATTCCCTTATTAAATAGTAAAAATGCACCAACTTTGAGGGTTTCAGATGAATACAAAGATATTTTAACAACATATTCTCACGACAAAAATTCTCCCGATCACAAACAGGCTGCACTTTTCATCAAACAAAAATTGGATGCTGCGAAATGGTATATTGATGCGATTAACCAAAGACAAAACACACTGCTTCAAACCATTTCTGCGATTGTGAAATTGCAGAAAAATTATTTCATTACCGGAGATGAAAAATCTCTGAAACCGATGATTCTGAAAGATGTTGCAGATATTACAGGATTTGATA
>CAYSQR010000146.1:0-5133 GCA_964433195.1 uncultured Kaistella sp.
TCCCGAACTTCGGGTAAATCGTCCGGAAGTTTTTGCACAACTCAATAATGTGAAATTTACTACCGAAAGATGGGGCAAAAAACATTTTGTAGATACTTTTTCCGCCGATTTTTCATTAACGAAAGAAGCTCTTTTCTTGAAAGATTTAACATTAAATACAACTCACACTTTATTGCAGGGCGATGTGAAATTTAATCTGAATGAAGGGAAATGGGAGGATTTTACCAATAAAGTAAAATGGGATTTGAATCTGAAACAGGGAAGCCAAATCAGCGGATACGACATAAGTTATTTTGTGACAGATTGGGACAATTATAAACCGATGAATATTTCGGGGAAAATGACGGGTCCGCTGAATAACTTCAATCTCGAAAACTTTTTGATAAGAAATCCGCAGGTAAATGTGAGAACCGATGCGATAAAGATTTCCAATATTTTAAACGGAAATTTTCTGATAGAAACCAATTCTCTTTCCACCGATTTTACTTATAAAGAACTGAAAGAGATGTTGCCGACTTTCATCTCATCAAAATTGAAAAACTTTGCCGATGATTTCGGGAGATTAAAATACAACGGAGCAGTACGACTGAATCCGAAACAGGTTTTCGTACAGAATGCAAACTTAATTACAGGAATCGGACAAGCGAAAATTAGCAATTTCTATTTAGACGATTACAGCGGAAATCTTCCGAAATATCGAGGATATGCAGAAGTGAACGATTTGAATGTTTCTGCCATTACCAAAAGTAAAGAAGTGGGATTGATTACGGGAAAATTCAATGTTGACGGAGAAAGTTTCGATGTGAATACGATGAGATTGAAAACAACTTCGGAAATCTCGAAAATGGAAATAATGAACAAAACCGTTCATAATGTTTATCTCAACGGAATCCTCAATCACAAAACCTACGACGGAATCGTAAATATAAATGATGAACACGCAAAAGCAGACGTGAAAGGTTTCGTCGATTTCCGAACAAGCAGATTATCTGCGGATATAAATGCAGATATCAAACATTTACAGCTAAATTATTTTACCGGAGGAAAAGACAGACAAATCGTAAGTGGTTTGGTTGAAGGAAAAATTTCGATGACCAATCTGAATGACCTTAATCTTGATGCCGATTTAAAGAATGTGAATTTCGCAAATGCTGCTCAGAAATATTCAGTTCCCGAAGCAAGAGTAAAAGCATTTTTCGAAAACGGAAACAGGATTGTTTCCGTGGATGCACCGAATGTAGTAAACGGACAGATTTCCGGGAAATTCAATCTCGAAGATTTGGGCGGAATGGTAGAAAACGGCATCGGAAAAATCTTAGTCGGTTCTGCTCCGAAAAAATTATACAGGAATCAGAATTTTACGATGAATTTCGACATCAAGCAAGATTTGGTTAATTTCTTTGAACCCAATCTTTATCTTCCGAACGGAATTTTTGCAAACGGTTCTTATGACGGAAATTCCGACAATCTGATTTTGAATGCAGATGCTGCTTCCATTAAATATGTAATGACGAAGAAAAAAGAATTGTCCGAAGCGGAAAAATTTTTGATGGAAACCGATGAAAATTACCATCCGGATTTCACGAAAGAGAAAGACAGCGTAATGGTGGAAAATCTGTTGGTAAGAATAAATACAGCAAATATCGATGAACAAATTTTTGCAAAAATAGATAGGGTAGAGTATGACCAAAATATTCTGAAAGACATCACATTGAGCGGAAGAAACCAAAACAATCAGGTTTTGCATATTGCAGCCAATTTCAAACACGGAACTCCTGAAGATGAAAAAGAAAATACGCTGAAAGATTATGCCATTAATCTGAACCAGTCCACAAATTCCGCAGGAGATTACGTTTTCCGCTTTGAACCGACGACGGTAAAATTCAATGATGTTGCGTGGAGTGTTGATACGGATTCCGAACTTAATCATTCCATTACTTACAGGAAAAAAACGGGCGATTTTTTCATTCAGAATTTTAAAATTTATTCTGATACAAGTGAATTGTTTATCAAAGAATCCCTCTTCAAATCCGCAAAAGATTTCTCTGTGGACGGCGAACTAAAAAATCTTGATATTGCCAAAATTTTTGCTTTGACCAAAAGTGAAAACAGTATGGATATCAAAGGAACTGCAAACGGAGCTTTCAATATCAAAATGAATGAGAACAATCTGGAACCGGTTGTAGATTTTGAAATTTCCGATATTCTGATGAACGGAAAAGATATGGGAAATGTGTTGATTTCCGTTAAAAAAAGCAATATTCCGAATGTTTTCGATGTGGATACAAAAGTAATTTCGGCAGGAATTATCGGAGATAACAATCTTCATCTTACCGGAACGATTGATAACAACGGTTCTTCTCCGGTATTGAATTTGGTTGCGAAAATGAACGAATTCAATCTCGGTTTTGCACAGGAATTTGTAAAAGGAATTTTCGGGAATTTCCGGGGAAAAGCATCGGGAGATTTGGCAATTTCGGGGAAGCTCAACGATTTGGATTACAGCGGAGATATTGATTTGAAAGGATTCGGTTTGAAGCTGAACTTTACAGGAGTAGATTATTCCTTCGATGATACGGTGGTTTCGCTTTCCAAAGGACGTGCAATTTTCAACCAAATCGGGATGAAAGACGGAAGAGAAAATTCCAATGGTTCGATTTCGGGAGCGATTTATTTTGAAACTTTGGCTTCAATGGCGGTTGAACTTGTGATGAATGCAGATAATTTAATGGTACTGAATACGACTCAAAAAGATTATGATCTTTTCTGGGGAAAAGTTTACGGAAAAGGAGACCTTTATGTTTCCGGACCTGTTTCCGGATTAAAGATAGAAACTTCGGACAGAGATCCTTTCAGAGCATTGAATAATTCCGTATTTACCTTTAATTCAAACTCAACTTCCAATGTAGAAGAATTTAAAATGCTCCGTTTTCTGGAAAAAGACGACGAAGGAACCATAACTGTGGAAAACAAGAAAAGTTCGGGTGCGAATATGAATGTAGATTTCACGCTTGCTGTAGATAAAGGAACTACCGTAAATGTTTTGGTGGGAGATGATATCGGAGATATTACCGTGCGTGGAAATTCCGAAAGACTCAGATTCCAGATGTCGAGAACCGGTGCAATTTCGATGACCGGAAATTATATTGTAGATAACGGAACATTCGTTTCCAAAGCAATCCTAAACAGGAAATTCCAGATTACCAGAGGAAGCAGCATTCGTTGGGACGGAGATGCGATGTCGCCGGAACTCGACATCAATGCAACTTATCTCAGAACAGTAACCAACGCAGGACAATATCTCGGTATGGGAAATCTGCAACCGATAAATGTTTTGCTTTCGACAAAAATTACACAAACGCTGAACAATCCCAAAATTGAATTGGGAGTTTCCGCACAAGATGTTTCGAGCAGCTTACGAGAAATTATGGCGGAAAAAATGAGCAATGAAGACGAAAAGATTATTCAGTTCGGATCTATTTTGGTGATGAACAGCTTCAATGTAGGAAATTCCGGATTCAGTGATATTGGTTTGGGAACTCTGGAAAGTTCCGGTTACAATATGTTGTTCAAGCAGCTCGGTTCGGTTTTAAATACGATTAGTAATGAATTTCAGCTGGATTTGAATTATCTGAAAGACGATACCGGTTCTTCCGCCGATCGTGCAAATGCAAATGCGAGTTTCTTGCTTTCACCGAGAGTAAGTGTAAAAACCGGTTTCGGAATTCCTATTTCCAAAAGCGATAATGCAAACCAGAATTATCTTTCCGCCGAAGGAACTATCGAATACGACTGGTCAAAGAAAAATGACGGGACAAGATTATGGCGGTTTTATTCCAAACCATCCAATATCGGAATGACAGGAGCTGCAGCAGGAAATGCAGGAGCAAACCAAAGTTACGGAGTAGGTGTTGTTTATAGCAAAAGTTTTAATACTATCTTCAAAAAAAAGGAAAAAGATAAAAAGAATGAACTCGAAAAACAGGAGATTAAAAGAGATTCTATTATAAAAGACACGGTAAAATGAGGATTTTAATGTGAAACATAAGTTTTGAGTTAAAACTTGTTAATATTTAATAATATTTTTTCAGTTTAATTATTTTTCTTAAATTTGCAAATAATTACACCGATTATTATTAAATCTATAATTTATAAAAAATGAACTATCAATTAGACGAAATAGACAAAAAAATCTTGGATTTTTTAGTGGAAAACACAAGAATGCCTTTTACGGAAATCGCTAAACAAATGGATGTTTCTGCGGGTACAATCCACGTAAGAGTAAAGAAAATGGAAGATGCGGGAATTATTCTTGGTTCTTCTCTCAGTATCGATTATGCCAAATTGGATTATCATTTTACTGCATTCATCGGGATTCTTTTAACAAAATCAAACAGAACCCACGAAGTTCTGAAAGAACTTACCACGATTCCAAATGTGATTGAAGCAAGTGTAATCTCCGGAAAATACAATATTTTCTGTAAAATGAGAGCAAGAAATACCGAAGATGCCAAAAGAATCATTTATCAAATCGATGATATTCAGGATGTGATGAGAACCGAAAGTATGATCTCTATGGAAGAATTTATTTCCGATAAGAACAGACTGATCAACGCGGTTTCTATATAGAACTGAATAATCTCCGAATTATATCTAAAACTTTTGAATTCTTTTCAAAAGTTTTTTTATTTTTACCGGTATGAACGAAAATTTTGCCAACGAAAGTCCGAAAAAAGATTTCGGTTTCATTTTATCACTTGCAGCACTGCTTCTTTTTTCATTGATGGGAATCGGAATTGATGGCGACGAATTTGTACAGCACCAGGAAATGAGCATTCCGATATGGTATTTTTATCTTATTTTCAGCATTGATTTTTTGATGATTATCTCTTTGTTTTTTATTTACTTTTACCGGAAAATAGGAGTATTTTTGTTTCCTGTTTCGGTTGTTTTGCATTTTCTTTTTCATAATTATTACCTCTCTACTTTTCTTTATACCGATGTTACGAATCTGTTTTTGTACATCACGCTCGGTTTACTCGCCATTATTCCGAAATGGAAATTCTTTAAATAAAACCAAAAGAAAATGTTTTCCAAAGCCTGCGAATATGCCATAAAAGCCACGATTTATAT
>CAYSQR010000147.1:0-5107 GCA_964433195.1 uncultured Kaistella sp.
AGTAACATTTCGGTATCGAGACTTTTTGCTTCATACATTTCTTCTACATTTTCTTCGGTACATTTCAGAAAATTACAGATTCGGGGTATTGCTATTCCGCTTTCTGCAGCTTTGGTTTTTATCATTTCTCCGAGGTGGATATTTTTAAAATCAACTGTGGTCATAAAATCCCGATAATTACAAAATGCTTTACGGCAATATTCCCGATAACTGCTGAAGGTTTACCGTGAACTGGTCTCCTTGCGTTGTCGTATTTTGTGCACCTCCGCTCCATCTTGCACCCAATACGGTTATTCTGTAAATTCTGTTTAAACTTTGAAAATTAATATTCATAAGCCAAGTATCTACTCCGATTCCAATCCAGCCAACGGTAGAAGACCAAGTTCCTGAAGCCAATGTTCCTGTAAATCTCCAATCCTGAAAAGTTCCGCCAAACTCTCTCAAATCTGCGGTATAAGTATCCATTCCGGGTTGTGTTGACCGGAATACAACATAAAGCTGATTGTTGTTGGTTGTTTGAAAGAATCCTACTTCAAGAGTTCCGATAGCAACTCTGTATGTGGGATTAGTAGCTGTTCCCGTGGTAAATCCTCCGGAGGGTGCAATAAAGGTTTGGGTAACAGAAGTAACCGGAAAACCAGTATCCAATTTGCCCAATACGCCGTTTACATCGGAAACGACGAGA
Source organism: uncultured Kaistella sp. (assembly GCA_964433195.1). Classification (GTDB taxonomy): domain Bacteria; phylum Bacteroidota; class Bacteroidia; order Flavobacteriales; family Weeksellaceae; genus Kaistella. The sequence goes on from CAYSQR010000147.1 coordinate 686, forward strand.
TTTGATGCTTTGAATGTTTGATTCAGCGTGGAAGAAGCTGTTCCGTTGGCTTGAGTATATATCGAGTTTGCTGTTCCGTCATTCGGAGTGCTTCTCAGTCTTGCTGTTCCTTTTACATCAAAAATTTCGGTGGGTGTCTCTGTTTCTATTCCTACTTTTCCCTGCTGCGATTTTATAGGAACTGTATTGAGCAGAAGAAACATTATCAATACATATATTCTTTTCATTTTTTGATTTTTAGAATTTTACGCTTTGAAATATCTTACAGTTCCTGAACATTGAAGGTCAGTTGATTTCCTGTAGCTGTAGAAGCTCCTGTTCCTGTACTGACTAAAGTAATTCTATAAATCCTGTTTACCGAGCCAAGATAAACGTGGATGTGCCAAGACGTACCAAGTACATAATTTCCGATATTGATTCTTGTCCAGGTATTTGCAGCCAAAGTACCATTGGTTTGTCCCCACGTAGAACCGCCTGTTGTCATCCTTCGTTCATCTACGATATAAGTTCCTGCGGAAGGAGATTGTATGGAAAACCAAAATTGATTGTTATTGGTATTTGCTCCTTGATAGAATGCTACAGATAAGGAACCGACAGTCAGTTTCTGAACAGTAGCAGCTGCGGTTTCATTAAAAGGAAATCCTCCCGTAGGTGCAATACGGGTATAGGTGTTGGAAAGTCCGGGTAAACCGGGAATCGTTCCCAATACACCGTTTGCGTTCTGTACTACGGTATTTACCGCTGTGAAAATTTGCGTAGGAGAAGTACCGGAGTTGGTATCAGTTCCTGTCGTATAAATGGAATTTGCAGTACCGTTGTTTGGTAATGACCGTATCCTCATCGTTCCATTGATGTCGGTATTCTCTGTAGGTGTAGTGGTATTAATTCCCACTTTACCACTTTGTGATTTTAAAAATAATCCTGCTGTTAAGCACAACAAGAATAAAAATTTATTTTTCATAATTGGATATTTTATAAAAGTTTATAGCAGCATATTTTGTATTTTGTTATCAATAAATTTTCAGCAAATGTAAATAAAAAAAACACAACGTGGGTAAAAACACCCACGTTATTTTTTCTAATTCTTCTGAAATTGAAAAAAATTAAATCTGAATGTATCTGGATATCGACAAATCTGAATTTCTCTATTTATTTGGAAAACAAATCAATAAGATGAGAACGGAAAAAAAGTTGAGTTTCAGGCAGCTGTCTCTTAATTGCGATTTGGATTACAGCGACCTAAGCAAAATAGAAAAAGGAAAGAAAAATATCCAGCTTTCCACCATTTTGGAGCTTGCCAAAGGTTTGGATAAACATCCAAAAGAACTATTAGATTTTGATATGGAAGAAAATGAAACAAAATAAAAAAAGAAAAATCCTGTATTTTACAGGATTTTTCAGAGATAGAAACGAGGTAATTTTCAAACATCCATCTTCCAACTTCCATCATCCGACACTTCTCCACAAAGATTTTTTGCAAAATTTTCGGCGAAAGTTCCTTTGTAATTCGGATTGTCCAATAAATGCATTGCTTTTGTAATGGCACTCTCGGCGGTAATATCGTTTCCGCTGATTGCTCCGATTTTTGTAAAAATATTAGAATTGGAATATTTCCCGAAACTGATTCCCCCCGAAACACATTGCGAAACCACCACGATTTCTGTCCCGTTTTTGCGTAACATTTGGAGGGTATCGATTGTTTTTTCGGTATTAAAAATAGTTCCCGAACCGAAAACCTGCAAAATAAGAACTTTCATTTTCGGGATTTCGGAAAAATGCTCCAGATGCATTCCGGGAAAAATCCGCCAGAATAAAACATCTTGGGAAATATGATCATCTACAACAAACGGTTCATCGGATTTAGGTTTCAGCAAGAAATCTTTTTCCACATTCAGATGAACTCCGGATTGTCCCAAAACAGGATAATTCGGAGTTTGATAAGCATCAAAATATTCCGCAGAATATTTCAAGGTGCGGTTTCCACGCAATAATTTATATTCAAAATACACCGCAACTTCCTGAATTACCGCTTCGTCATTTTCGTACAAACTTGCATAATAAAGACTCGTCAGAAGATTTTCTTTCGCATCGGTACGCAAATCTCCGATGGGTAATTGTGAACCAGTTAAGATTACGGGTTTTCTTAAATTTTTCAGCATAAAACTCAGTGCAGAAGCTGTATAAGACATCGTATCTGTTCCGTGAAGAATGAGAAAACCGTCATATTTATCGTAATTTTTTCCGATATAATTGGCAATGATTTTCCATTCGTTGGGACCCATATCCGAAGAATCAAGCGGTTTTTTGAAAGGATGAACGGAAACTTCACATTCAATCAATTTCATTTCCGGAATTTTTCTGAAAATATTCCCGAAATCGAAAGCGTGAAGACTTCCTGTTTCATAATCTTTTTCCATCCCGATAGTTCCGCCGGTGTAGATGAGAAGCACTTTTCTTTTCATACTTCCAAAAATACGCTATTTCCCGAAATAACAAAAATGAATTGTATTTTGATGATTACAAAAAGGAGAGGATTTAAGGTTTTTGTTACTCCTTATATTAGAAAGGGAGATTTTTCACGCTCAACATTATTTAATACATTTGCAACCGAAAATAATGTAGAAAATGGATTTTAAAAACTTCACGATGCCTTTCAGCATCAATCCCGAATATTCAAAAAAAGTTGCTTATTTTTCAATGGAATTTGCCATTGATCAATCCCTGAAAATATATTCCGGTGGACTTGGTTTTTTGGCGGGTTCTCATATGAGAAGTGCGTACAATTTAAAACAGGATTTGGTGGGAATCGGGATTTTATGGAAATTCGGATACTACGACCAAGCGAGAAACCACGATCAGACTTTGCAGCCGACGTGGACAAAAAAAATGTATTCTTTCTTGGAAGATACCGGGATTAAATTTCAAATAGAAATACATTCTGCTCCGGTTTGGGTAAAAGTTTGGTATCTGAATCCCGAAACATTCCACACCGCACCGATGTTTTTTCTTTCTACCGATGTTCCCGAAAACGACCACATTTCCAAAACCATCTGTCACAGATTATACGATGCAAACGAAGCGACCAAAATCGCCCAATATATTCTGCTCGGAAAAGGAGGGGCAAAACTTTTGGACATTATGAATTTTGAGAGGAATGTTTATCATCTCAACGAAGCTCACGGACTTCCTGCAGCGTTTTATTTACTGAAAAAATTCGATGGAGATTTAGCCAAAGTAAAAGAGAAATTGGTTTTCACAACGCATACTCCCGAAGAAGCAGGAAATGAAAAGCATAATATTTTTATGTGTCACGATATGTCTTATTTTTCGGGACTTTCAATTGATGAAGTAAAAACGATTGAAGGAGTAAATGACGATCGTTTCAATCATTCTCTTTGTGCTTTGAGAATGGCGAGAATTGCAAACGGAGTTTCTCAACTTCACGGCGAAGTTTCCAGAAAAATGTGGAGTAAATATCCCGGAATATGTGAAATAAAAGCGATTACAAACGCTCAGGAATTCAAATATTGGTCAGATAAACCGCTTTACGATGCAAGAGATGAAAGCGACGATATCTCATTCGACTTCAGAAAAAAACATTTGAAGAAAAGATTTTTCAAAACTGTTGCAGACCAAACCGGAAATCTTTTTGACCCGAATGTTTTTACTATAGTTTGGGCGAGAAGATTTGCAGGATACAAAAGAGCAGATTTGTTGCTTCACGACAAAGAAAGATTTGAAAAATTATTGAACAATCCGAAATATCCGGTACAGATTATTTGGGCAGGAAAACCTTATCCGATGGATTATTCGGCAATTTCAACTTTCAATATTTTGGTAGAAGAGAGCAAATATTTCAAAAATATGGCGGTTCTTACGGGATATGAATTAGCGTTGAGCAAACTGATGAAGCAGGGTTCCGATTTGTGGCTGAACAATCCGAGAGTTCCCAGAGAAGCATCCGGAACTTCGGGAATGACTGCAGCAATGAACGGTTCCGTAAATTTTTCTACCGACGATGGATGGATTCCCGAGTTTGCAAAACACGGAGAAAACTCCTTCGTTGCTCCACAAGCGGATTACGAAAATATCAGCATTTACGATCAGGATAATTTTGATTTGGAAAATCTTTACCGTATTTTGGAAAACGAAATCCTCCCGACTTACTACGACAATCCCGACCGATGGAGAAAAATCCAGCAAACTGCAATGGACGATGTGAAAAATCAATTTAATTCCGACAGAATGGCGGATGAATATTATAAGCAGATTTATGCTTAGAAACAGAAGAAACATTTTAAAATTATAAGATATTTCTTCCCGAAAAAAGAAAAACCCTTTGAAATTATTTTTTCAAAGGGTTTTTTGTGGCCCCACTTGGGCTCGAACCAAGGACTTGCTGATTATGAGTCAGCTACTCTA
>CAYSQR010000148.1:0-4990 GCA_964433195.1 uncultured Kaistella sp.
ATATCATCCATTCCGGAAGCAATGTGAAAACTCCCGTCTTCATCGTGAAGATAATAATCGGGATGTATTTTCGTCCATATATGATCCCATCCTGTGTGATTTGCAACCCAATCAATAATGACTCTGAAACCCATTTTGTGAGCCTCATTTACCAAATGTCTGAAATCTTCCAAAGTTCCGAATTCCGGATTGACAGAAGTGTAATCTGCAGCTGCATAAGGACTTCCCATAGAACCTTTCATTTTTTCTTTTGCAATCGGCGTTATCGGCATAAACCACAAAGTCTTCACTCCCATTTCCTTCAAACGCGGCATTTCTTTTTCAAACGCACGGAAAGTTCCTTCTTTGGTATATTGTCTTATATTAACTTCATATATATTGGTATTGTGTTTCCAGATGTCCGGTGAATCCATAATTCTTATTGCTTTTGTTTGTACAGGAAATAATGATTGTTATTAAAAAGAAAAAAAATTGTTGGTAAAGGATTTACAACAAATATATTATTTTTTTTAATGAGTAATGAAATATTGAATTCCGAATTATTTTTTATCTTTAATTCAAATTTATTGAAGATGAAAAAAATATATTTTTTATTATTCATAAATATCTTCTCGGGATATTTATCAGCTCAGGAAAGTTTTTATCAAAATTTTCCGGTTGAAAGAGAACTGAGAAATTATCATAAAAAATTCGATTTCAATATAAATCCGAATACTTTAAATTACGATTTGAAATACCAGAGAATGGACGTATATCTCGATCCGGCTGTTTATCAGATTTCAGGGTCGGTAACTTCGCATTTTCTGCCTAATCAAAATTTATCGGATATTTATTTTGATTTATCTGATGTTCTTACGGTTTCGCAGGTTACTTATCGCGGCTCGAATATCGGTTTTCAGCAGCTTCCGACAAAAGAGCTGAAAATAGATTTTCCGGTTTCTCTTCCTGCAAATACTTTGGATTCTTTAACAATTCATTATTCCGGAGCACCCGATAATTCGGGAAGAGCATCTTTTTTCACGGGAATGCAAAACGGAATTCCTGTTTTATCCACGCTTTCCGAACCGTATGGAGCAAAAGATTGGTTTCCGACAAAGCAAAGTATGAATGATAAAATAGACCGCTTCGATTTCAAAGTCACAACACCCGATGAATACAGCGTTGCTTCAAACGGAAAACTGATGTCGGAAATACTGCTTCCCGAAAACAAAAAACTCACTTTCTGGAGAACACAATATCCTATGGCGGCTTATTTGGCGGCACTTTCCATTACCAATTTCAATAAAATAAATGACGTTATCGGAAATCCGCCGTTTCCGTTTGTGAATTATCTGTATCCTGCAAGTAACGCAAATCCTGCGATAATGAACAATATCGAATGGACGAAACAGGCGATGGAAATTTTTGAATCTCATTTCGGGAGCTATCCTTTTGCGGACGAAAAATACGGACATATGGAATTTAATGTTTTGGGTGCTGCAATGGAACATCAAACAATGTCGTCGATGAGTTCTTGGGGAAGAACTGCAATTGCACACGAGTTGGCTCATCAATGGTTTGGGAACAAAATTACTTGCGGAGCGTGGAACGACATTTGGCTTAACGAAGGTTTCGCCATATTCGGAATACATTTGATTTTCGAGAAAAATACGATGACTCATCAGGAATTTATGGATTTTCTTTTGGGAGAAATCAATATCATAATGAGTCTTCCCGATGGAAGTGTTTATAGAGATGACAGCGATTTGGGAGAGGTCTCAACACTTTTTGTGGGGCGACTTGTTTACACGAAAGGAGCTTTTGTTTTAAGAATGATAAAGTGGATTTTGGGCGATGATGCTTTTTATCAGGCGATAAAAGATTATGTAGCAAATCCTGCTTTTGCCTATCAATATGCAAAAACCGAAGATTTCAAAAACCAGCTTTTCGTTTCCACCGGAAAAGATTTTACCGAATTTTTCGCCGATTGGATTTACGGAGAAGGTTTCCCGAGTTATACCATCAAATGGAACCAATCAATAAATAAGGAAATGAAATTCTTGGTTTCCCAAACTCAAAGTGATGATTCCGTTGATTTTTTTGAAATGCCTTTACCAATAAAGATTACGGGAACAAATGGCGAAACAGCGTATTTGGTTTTAAACAATACTTCGGATAACCAGTATTTTTCTGAGTTGGTAGATTTTCAGGCAGCAAATGTGGAATTTAATTATGAATACCAAATCCTCGAAAAAAATTCTGTCGTTACTTTTGATTCATCTTTGAATGTAGATTCTGTTGAAAAAAATGGAATCATATTATTCCCGAATCCTGCAAAAAACGAAATCCGTTTCAAAGGAATCAATAAAATTTCTGATTACGAAATTTATTTCATCGACGGTAAATTCATTAAAAAAGGAAGATACAATCCGAGTAATGCTATTGATATTTCAGATTTGAAACCGGGAATTTATTTTATTAAAATTAATGATAAGACAATGAAATTTAGTAAAAAATAAAAAATTGAAAATCCCCAGAAACAAAAATCCGCATCATAAAACTGATGCGGATTTTCTTATCTTATCCGAAATACGGCAATATCCTATTTATTTCTTCTCCATCGCTTTAATCAAAATCTGAAGATTCACTTCATCTTTGATGATGCCATTTTGAAGAGGTATTTGGAACTTCACTCCGAAATCTTCTCTTTTAATATCTTTCGGTTCTGTTGCAATGCTTATTTCGCCGTCTTTTACAGAAATATTTGCATTAAACTGCACCGGTTTTGTAATTTCTTTTATGGTAAGATTTCCATCCAAAACCGTATTGTAATCTCCCGAAGTATTCTCGGTAACTTTGGTAATTTCGTAGGAAGCGGTCGGAAATTTTTCGGTTTCAAAGAAATCGCCGCTTTTCAGATGTCCGTTTAGTTTTCCCAATTGTTCCTCATCGTCTTTCAAATCAACGGAAGTCAAAGAATTCATATCTGCAACAAATTTTCCGCTTTCTAATTTTCCGCCTTTTACGGTAACTTCTCCGCTTTTAAAATTGATAATCCCGAAATGACTTGTGTTCTCGGTCTTCACTACTTTATAACCTTTCCATTCGATTTTGCTGTTCAAGGTATCAAGTTCAAAGATTTGTCCGTCTTGTGTCGTGGAAACCTCGTTGCTCTCGCTCGTCAATGGTTTGTCTTTACCACACGAAACGAGTAAAACTCCCGCTGCAAATGCTAAAAAAGCTGATGTTCTGATAACTCTTCTCATAGAAAAAAAATTTAAATTATTTTGGCTAAAGTAATAAAAAAATCCATTTTAACCCTAAAAATATTATTTTTGTAATATGCTATTAGAAATCAACAATTTATTTTTTTCTTATTCTGCCGAGAAAAGACTTTTCTACAATCTCAATATGAAAGTTGATGAAGGAAAAATCATCGCACTTGCCGGAGAAAGCGGATGTGGAAAATCTACTTTACTCAACCTTATTTACGGACTTCTCGATTGGGAAAAAGGAAAAATTATTTTTGATGGAAAACCTCTTCTCGGACCGAAAAAAAACATTGTTCCCGGAGAAAGCGAGATGAAGCTCGTTGCTCAGAATTACGATTTAATGCCTTATTCCACTGTTTCGGACAATGTGGGAAAATTTATTTCAAATATTAATCTGAAAGAAAAAAAAGAAAAAGTTCAGGAACTTCTGAAAGTTGTAGGTTTGGAAGATTATGCAGATATTCTGCCGAAATATCTCAGCGGAGGACAACAGCAAAGAGTTTCGATAGCAAGAGCACTTTCCGTAATGCCGAAACTTCTTCTCCTCGACGAACCTTTCAGCAACATTGATTTTTCCAGAAAAATTGAACTCCGTGAAAGATTATTTAATTACGTAAAAGAAAAAAAGATTTCGCTGATTATTTCCACCCACGAAATTCAGGAAGTGATTCCTTGGCTGGATCAGATTATTGTATTGCAGGACGGAAGATTAATCCAGAACGACGATCCCGAAGAAACCTATAAATTCCCTTATAATGAATATGTTGCACGACTTTTCGGGGAAGTAAATGTTTTTTCGGATGAAGAAAAACAAACCTTAAATCTTGCCAAAAAATTCTGGTATCCGAACGAGATTAAAATTTCCGATGAAGGTTTTGAAGCAGAAATTTTGGAAAGCCGATTCGCAGGAAACCATTTTTGGAACAAGGTTTCTTTAAATGAAAAAATGCTGGTTGTCTTTTCCGATGAAAAACTTGAGGGGAATGTGAAGGTGGATTTTGCTTCGTAAGTGAATAGTCAATTTTCCTACGGAAGTGAAGAATAGTGAATTTTACTTCGTAAGTGAATAGTGAGTTTTACTTCGTAAATGAATAGTGAATTTGAAATTCACTCGAAGAAATTCACTCGAAGAAATTCACTCGAAGAAATTCACTCGAATATTTTTTTACAAAAGCCGGATTTTTTCTTCCGAAATTTCAATTTTCTTGTCCTTATAAAGTCCGCCGATTGCTTTTTTGAAATTCTTTTTGCTCATCTGCAATTCGTCTTTTATTTCTTCGGGAGAAGATTTATCGGAAAGATAAAGCAAACCGTAATTCTGCTCTAATTTTTCCAATATTATTTTCTGGAACTCATCAATATTTTCGTAACCTTCCGGTTGAAGCGAAATGTCAATTTTCCCATCTTCACGGATGGTTTTTATAAATCCGGTTTCTTCGGAAAGCGGATAGAGTTTTTTGTAAACATCGGAAGTATAAATCAATCCGATAAATTCTTTATTAATGATTACATTCCAGCCGATTTCACTTTCGCCCATCAAAATAAGATTCACTTTATCGCCTTTTTTGAAAGGGAGATTTTCGTATTGTGGATTTCTTTTAAACTTTGTAGTTCCGGTAATCAATCCTAAAATTTCATCGACATAAACGTAAACCAAATATCTTTTTCCCTCAACAATTTTAGCCTTTTGCTGTTTGTATGGAACAAACAAATCCTTGATAATTCCCCAATCCATAAAA
>CAYSQR010000149.1:0-1415 GCA_964433195.1 uncultured Kaistella sp.
TTTAAAATTAAACACATAAGTCACATAAGATTCAATTTAAAACCGTAAAAAATAAAAAGAACACAAAGATGAAAATATTTGATTTTCAATCTAATATGTTCTTAGCCTATCCTAAGTTTGTCGAAGGATGAAACTTCTATGATTTTAATTATTGATTTTTAAGGTGCTAAAAATAAAAATTTGAATGAAATTTACACATTCTAAAACTATCGATTAAAAATTACCGCACGTTTTATGTTTATTTTAAATATCTTTGAAAGGATAAAAATTCAGCGTTATGGAAAAAGTTCAGCCGTATTCGTTATTTACCGATCACGATATTTACCTTTTCCGGGAAGGAAAACATTATCAACTCTACGATAAATTCGGTTCGCATACTGTAGAAATTGACGGTGTGAAAGGAACGTATTTCTCAGTTTGGGTTCCGTTTGCAAAGGAAGTTTCCGTTATCGGGAATTTTAATCATTGGCATTCTGAAACCCACAAACTTTTCCCGAGATGGGACGGTTCCGGAATTTGGGAGGGTTTTATTGCAGGATTAGATTGGGGAACAGTTTATAAATATGCAATCCGTACCAACAAAGGAGTTCTTTTGGAAAAAGGCGATCCGTTTGCTTTGAGTTGGGAACAAAATGTTCAGGCAGGTTCGCTTATTTCAACCACTTGGTTTGAATGGGATGATAAAAAATGGATGGCTGAAAGATGGAAAAAAAACACGCTCGATGCACCGATGTCGGTTTACGAAATGCATCTCGGTTCGTGGATGAGAGGAACAGACAACCCAGAAAAATTCTTTAATTACCGTGAAATTGCAGAACGGCTCGTTCCTTATATCAAGGAAATGGGATTTACCCACGTGGAATTTATGCCCGTTATGGAATATCCGTATGATCCGAGTTGGGGATATCAAGTAACCGGATTTTTTGCGGCAACTTCGCGATTTGGTTCTCCGCAGGATTTGATGTTTCTGATTAATGAATTGCATAACAATGATATAGGCGTAATTCTCGATTGGGTTCCGTCACATTTTCCGGGAGATGCAAACGGACTTCATTTTTTCGACGGAACTTTTCTCTACGAACACGAAGACCCGAGAAAAGGTTTTCATCCCGACTGGAAATCCCATATTTTCAATTACGGAAGACCCGAAGTGAAATCTTTTTTAATCTCTAATGCGATGTTCTGGCTCGATCGTTATCATAGCGACGGACTTCGTGTAGATGCCGTAACTTCTATGCTTCATCTCGATTATTCCAGAAACGAAGGAGAATGGGAACCGAATATTTTCGGCGGAAATGTAAACTTGGAAGCGAAACAGTTTTTGCAGGATTTCAATACCGCTGTTTACAAAGAATTTCCCGATGTGATGACCATTGCAGAAGAAAGCTCGGATTTTCCGATGCTCACAAAACCTG
>CAYSQR010000149.1:1425-4978 GCA_964433195.1 uncultured Kaistella sp.
CACGACGGAGGAATCGGTTTCGGAATGAAATGGATGATGGGTTGGATGCACGATACTTTAAAATATTTCAAAGAAGATCCGATTCATAGAAAATACCATCATCATAAACTCACTTTCGGATCGATGTATGTGTATAACGAAAATTATATGATGCCCCTTTCTCACGACGAAGTGGTACACGGAAAAGCGAGTCTGATTTACAAAATGCCGGGAGATGAATGGCAGAAATTTGCAAACCTTCGTGCGTTATACACGTATATGTTTACACATCCCGGTGCGAAACTGCTCTTTATGGGAAATGAATTTGCACAAACCAACGAATGGAATTTTACCCAAAGTCTCGATTGGCATTTGCTGGAATATTCCGTTCATAAAGGAATGAAGGAATTTGTAAAAGACCTGAATCATCTGTACAGAAACGAAGCCGCACTGTATGAAAACAATTTCAGTTCCGATGGTTTTGAATGGGTAGAAGCAAATGACGATGATAATTCCATTTACATTTATTTAAGAAAAGGAAAAAAAGAAGACGATGTTTTGATGGTGGTTCTGAATCTTACTCCACGAGTTTTGGATTATAAAATAGGAGTAGATGAAGGAACAAACTGGGAAGTCATTCTGAACTCCGATGACGAAAAATACGCAGGAAGCGGTGTAAAAACCGAAATCATAGACGAAGAAGATGATGAATGGATGTACCGACCAAATAATATCGTACTGAAATTACCGGCACTTTCGGGAGTGGTTTTAAGACAGAAAAAAGCGAGAAAGAAAAGAGTTGTAAGAAAAACTGCGGTTGCGAAAAAAACACCTGCGAAAACAGTAGCGAAAACCACCGCAAAAGTTGCAGAAAAACCGAAAGCGGTAAAAAGAACTTCTGCGAAAACCTCAATAGAAAATAAAGAAATTGTAAAACCCAAAACGGTAAGAAAACCAGCTGTGAAAACGGCAGTTCCAAAAACATCGCGGATAAAGAAAGTAATCGATGAAGCGGTACCGGAACTGAAAAAGATTACCAAAAAATAAATAACGAAATTTTGAACCTCGAATTTTAAATATGAAAATCTTCAACCTTTCTATGGAATGTTATCCTGTAGCAAAAGTCGGCGGACTTGCTGATGTTGTAGGAGCATTGCCGAAATATCTCAACAAAATCGACGGCGTAGAAGCAAGTGTCATTATGCCGTGGTACAACAAACCTTTTGTTCACGACCACAGTTTTGAAATCGTTTTTGATGGATGGATTCATCAAAGCCATCATACTTTTCAGGTTCAGGTAATGAAGGAAAGAACAAAAACTTTGGGGTTTGATTTGTATCTGGTAAAAATTCCCGGACTTCTCGACCGCGATAATCCGTATGGTTATTGGGACGAAAGTCATCAGTTTTTGGCTTTTCAGCACGGCGTTTTGCATTGGCTTACTGCGATGCAGATTCGTCCCGATGTTTTGCATTGCCACGATTATCACACCGGACTCGTTCCGTTTATGATAGAAAACTGCCCGGAATTCAGTTTTCTGAAAGGAGTGAAAACCATCGGAACCATTCACAACGGGGAATATCAAGGACAGATGAAATGGGAAATGGCAAATAGTTTTCCTTGGTTTTACGGAGAAAAATGGGGACTTCTCGATTGGGATGGTTACATCAATCCTTTAGCAACGATGATTAAATGTTGCGATGCTTTCAATGCAGTTTCCGGAGGATATTTGCAGGAACTTTTCCACAGTTTCCGTGGATTGGAAAGTCTGGTTCAGCAAGAACACGCAAAAGCGTACGGAATCATCAACGGAATCGATACCGAAGTATGGAATCCCAAAACCGATGCTTTCCTGGATTTTAATTACGAAAAAAAGAATGCGGAAAACGGAAAACGGAAAAACAAAAAAGAGCTTTGCGAAGAATACGGATTGAATCCCGATTTGCCCTTGTTCAGCTTTATCGGAAGATTTGCCGGAGAAAAAGGAGCGGATTTACTTCCCGATATCGTATGGAAAAGCATTCAGCAAACTTATGGTGCACTGAACATTATGATTCTCGGTTCAGGAGAGGGAAATGTAGAACACCAACTAAGCGAACTGAATCATACCTATTCCAATTTTGCTTTAGATTTAGGTTACAAAGAATATCTTTCCCATAAAATCTATGCTTCATCGGATTTCCTTTTGATGCCGTCGAGAGTAGAACCGTGCGGACTGAACCAGATGTATGCAATGCGTTACGGAACAGTTCCGATTGTGCGTTATACAGGCGGATTGCGAGATACGGTAGAAGATATTTCGACAGGAGGAAGCGGAATCAATTTCGGAAATGCAAGTTCCGATGATGCGGTTCACGCCATTCACAGAGCTTTGCACATTTATCACGAAGACGGATTAATGAAAAATTTAGTTCAGTCAAATATGAGCTTCGATTTTTCTTGGGAGAAATCGGCGGAGAAATATCTGGAAATGTATAGGAAATAATGTGTAACCTTGTAGGTTTCGCAGAACCTATAAGGTTTTGTAATTATAGAATGTTGTGTAAATCTGCGAGAGAAAGAAATGACAGATTTTTTGTAGCTAAAATATTTCAATAAAACTAAGAGCTTTTTTTTAATTTATACAGAAATAAAAATTTCAAATAATTTTTCTTTCCCCGATTCTAAGAGCCTGTTTAAATTTTACTCAATAAATTTTTTATAGCTTTTTCTTAATTTTCTAAATTAAAATAAACCTTGTTTATTCTTAAATTTAACATTAAGAATTTCAGCAAGTTAAGCTGATTATATTTAAGGAATCAATAAATTGATTTTTATTAAGTTTTTTAAGCTAAAGGTGCTTAATTCCTTAATGGTAAAAATAAATTACAAATTTAAACAGGCTCTAAAGGGCGGAAAAATTCCTTGAAAATTTCATCAAAATTATTCCCTTTAGGGATGGGAAAATTAATTTTGATGAGATTTTCACAAATTCTAAAGCAATTACTTTTCAAATTTCAAAATAGATTCTTCCGCAAATTCCCGAAGTTTCTGCATTTCGGATTTTGCTTTGTATTGCCCGATTCTTGCAGCGATATAAGTTCCGGCTAAACAAAGCAATATTAGAAATGATGCGGAAAGTGCCCAAGGAAAATCGTTGCTTTTAATTTGTTTTTCGACAAACCAAACCGTGAAAAATACCATCCACAAAATACTGAATATGAAATACAAAAACATAAAAAAAGTCCATACTGCGGAACTCGGTCCGAAAATACCACGGATTACTGTTTTGTTTTCTTCGGTATCGGTTTCCGTTCTCAATGCCAAACAAGGTTTCCAGAAATTATCGTGAGAATTTTTTACGGTAATAACAGACGATTCACTGTTGATGTTTCCCGAAAATTCCTGTGATTTTCCGGCAAGAAATTCTTTCAGAAAAAGGGTATAATCTTCCCGGCTGATTTCGGTAAAGATTTTAAATCTCGGACGAGAACGAATATTGTCTAAAACCGTTTTTTCTATTTTCATTTTAATAAGGAATAGGATCGATTAAAATAATCTGGAAATTCAGTTTTTTATAATCTCTTTCAACTTC
>CAYSQR010000150.1:0-763 GCA_964433195.1 uncultured Kaistella sp.
TCCTGAACCGGAAATTAAAACAGTAATGTTTTTCATTTTTCTTTTTTAACCACAAATGAGGAGTATATAGCTTCGCTAAACTATTTCATTGGTTTGCTATTTTTTTATCACAGAGAAAGAGTGGTCTTATTCTTCATCTTCGGCAAAAGTCAGCAAATAACCATTATTATCTTCAATGGAAAATTCAGTTGCACCATAAAATGTTTTTTCAGGTTCTTTAATCACTTTTACATTATCTTTAATTTGGTCAAAAAATTTTCTGATTTCGGTGGTTTGAATATACAAAAGCAAAGAACCTCCGTCTTGTCTTGAAATAATGGGCAAATCGCTGCCTAAACTTTCAAAGGTCTGAAACATAAAAGTTACCTTTCCGCAAGTCATCATTACCCAAATAAAATCGCCTTTTTCGGGAACTGTCATAACAACATTAAATCCTAATTGTTGGTAAAAACCAATCGTCTGTTCAATGTTCGTTACAAAAATGTTTGGTGATATTGATTGCATATTTATTTTGTTTTTCTATTTAAATATTTTCGTTTTCATTGATACATTTTACAACAATACAATTATACAATTAAATTGATTTTGTCTGTTTGGCTTTCCATAATTTCACCGATTTCGTAAGCATCATCCAGCAAATCCAATACTTTTTCGGAATGTTCTGCATCTACTACAATCACCATTCCTACTCCCATATTGAAGGTTCCGTACATTTCTTCTCTTGCGATATTTCCCCGTTTTTCCAGTTCGAGCATTATGGTTG
>CAYSQR010000150.1:773-4941 GCA_964433195.1 uncultured Kaistella sp.
TAATATGAGCAATTCCGTTAACATCAATTTTATTTAAAATTTTGAAAATATCGTTGTAATATAATCTCGTAGGAACAAGAAGTGTTTCGTAAAGCGGTTTTCCTTCAAACTCTTCATTGAAATCGGTGAAAATTTTTCTTACCAAAGAAAATCCGTTGCTGTGAAATCCGGAACTCGGAATGGCAATGATTTTATCTCCTGTTTTGATTTTAGAACCATCAATAATTTCATCTTTTTCCACAATTCCTACACAAAATCCTGCAACATCATAATCTCCCGGTTTGTACATTCCGGGCATTTCTGCTGTTTCGCCGCCGATTAATGCACAATTATTGTCTTTACAAGCTTTTACCATTCCCATTACAATTTCGGCAGCAATATCGGAATCGAGTTTTCCACACGCTAAATAATCGAGGAAAAACAAAGGTTTCGCACCGTGACACAAAATATCATTTGCACACATCGCAAAACAATCCACACCGATGGAATCGTATTTTTTGGAATCCAGAGCGACTTTCAGTTTTGTTCCCACTCCATCCGTTCCGGAAACCAGAACCGGATTTTTGTAACCTGCGATTTCGTAAAATGCTCCGAAATTTCCGAGATTATTCAGTACATTTTCGTTGTGCGTTTCGGAAACGGCTTTTTTGATTTTATCGACTGTTTTGTAGCCTTCTTCTTTATCGACTCCGGCGGATTTGTAAGTGCTCATATTTTTTGTTTCAGGTTTATTTTTCAAACCTTAAAGGTTCTCCGAAACCTTCAAGGTTAAATAAAAAAGCCGACAATCTTTTTGATTATCGGCTTTTGCATTATTTTCCGGCGAAGTTTTCATTTCCAAAATATTGGAATTTTTCTTTTGGTGAATGTAATTTCTTCGGTTTCACTTTCTTAAAAATTTTGTTCTGCGAAAATAAGTTTTTTTAAGCAGAATTGAAAATCATTTTTAAATATTATTTCAAAAATTTTGATTTTATATTTTCAATTTTTTCTTTCAGCTCTTTATATTTTTCTTCATTAATAATACCTTTTTCTTCATTAAAATTTTCACTGAATTTCGGCAGCGAAAAGGTTTCCAAAATCTCTGCACCATCAAACGGAAAACGCTTTTCTGCAATTTCCAAAACTCTTGCTCCTCCTCTTGCTCCGTCAGAAGTTGCCATCAAAAACATCGGTTTTCCATTGAATATTTTTCTACCTTTCATCCGGGAAATCCAATCCATCAGATTTTTGAATACGGCAGGAAAATTTCCGTTATGTTCCGGTGTTGATAAAAGAATTAAATCACACTCATCAATTTTTCCGGCGAAGTTTTCTGCAGGTTTCGGAATCCCTTTTTCTATTTCCACTTCCCTTTTATATAAAGAAATTTCGTAGTCATTCAAATCGAGAATTTCCACTTCGTCATCAGGAAAGAAAGTTGATGAGAAAGTTACCAATTTTTTATTGATGGAAACGGTGGAATTGCTTCCTGCAAAAGCGAGTATTTTCATTTTGAGTTCAAAATTTGAGATTTAAATTTTAGGGTTAAAGCTAATTAAATTTTTGTTCATTTAAAAATTATTTGATTTTTCTTAACTTTAATGAAATTTAGAAAAAATGAAAATTTTAGAAAAAAGAATCTATGAAGAAGCCAATAAATCCGATGGATTCAGAGTTTTAGCTGACCGACTTTGGGCAAGAGGAATGAAAAAAGAAAATGCACATATCGATTTGTGGGCGAAAGAAATTGCTCCTTCTACGGAACTGCGAAAATCTTATCACGGAAAGGAAATTGATTTTCAGGAATTTAGCAAAAGATATTCAAAGGAGCTGACTGAAAATCCTGAAATTGAAAATTTCTTAAATGAAATTAAAAAACACAAAACGGTTACTTTAATGACTTCGGTAAAAGAAATTGAGGGAAGTGCACTTCCGGTTTTGAAAGAATTTATCAAGAAAAAAAATCATTAAATTTCCCTTTATATTTTGACTTATCTGTGAAAGATTTTTATTTCTAAAAACATTAGCAAACTCCAAAACCGTAAACTTTCCGTATTTTTGCAAAAAATCTGACAATGCAGAATTACTTGGAGTTCAATTTCAAAATCTTACCGCTTCAACCTTGGAACGAAATATTGATGGCAGAACTCATCGAAATCGGTTTCGACAGTTTTACCGAAGAACACGATGGGATTTTAGCTTATATTCAAAAAGATTTGTTCAATGAAAATGAACTTCAGCAGATTCATTTATTACAAAATAATGAAGTGGAAATTTCTTACACTTTCCACGAAATGCCGAATATCAACTGGAACGAAGAATGGGAAAAGAATTTTGAACCGATTGATGTTGCCGGTAAAGTTTTGATTCGTGCAGAGTTTCACGTACCGAATCCTGAACTTCACGAAATCGTTATCCAGCCGAAAATGTCTTTCGGAACAGGACATCATCCTACAACTCATTTGATGATTCAGCAGATGCTGGAAATGGATTTTGAAAATAAATCCGTTCTCGATATGGGATGCGGAACTTCGGTTCTTGCGATTTTTGCCAAACAAAAAGGAGCCGGAAAAGTTGCAGCCATCGACATTGACGAATGGTCGGTAGAAAATTCAAAAGAAAATGCAGTAAGAAATAATGTAGAACTCGAAATTTCACAGGGAACCGCCGAAAATTTAGGACAGGAAAAATTTGATATTATTTTAGCCAATATCAACAGAAATATTCTGATTTCCGATATTCCAACTTATGTTTCGGTTTTGAACAACGGCGGAAAACTCTTGCTTTCCGGATTGTGTTTCTTCGATGTGGATGATATTCTGGAAGTCTGCACAGAAAATAATTTAACGCTGAAAAACAAACAGCAAAGAGAAGAATGGATGAGTCTTCTTCTGGAAAAATAATTACAATTTCCTGTTTTTTTCCTCAATCCATTTGCTCATATATTTTGCGGAATTCAGTTGATGATGTTGAAGAATCTGCCCGAGAAAATTACCGTTTCGGTGGTGGTGTAAATGATTCTGAATTTCAATGATTTTGTTTTTTAAATTCTCATCAAACAATTCTTTTCCAAATCTCTTTTCTAAAATCTCAAATCCGTCTTGCTGAGCAGATTTCCACAGATTTTCATTCAGATAAAGTTCTGCCGATTTTTCAATGAATTTTTCGTCTTCATCTTCGATAAAGCCGTTCCACGCAAGGTTTCCATACATTGCTTCCGCACCGGTTGATGTCGTAACATTGGGAATCCCAAACTGCATACTTTCAAAAAGTTTTCCTTTCAAACCTGCACCAAAAGGAATCGGAGCGAGTAAAACACGATATTCATTGAAAATTTTTTCCAGCGAATCTGCTCTTCCTTTGATGATAAACCCCTCATTTTCGTTGTGTAGCTGAAAAACCTTTTTCGATGGATAAGCTCCGTAAATATGAAGTTGAGAATCAGGAACTTTCTGATGAATATTTTTCCAGATTTGTTTGAGCTTCAGAACAGTTTGCCAATTTGGTTCGTGCAGGAAATTCCCGATGCTTACAAAGTTTTCTCTGTTTTCAAAATTTTCGCAAACAGGAATTGTTCCTTCAAATAAAAACGGAACGTAAAACAGGATTTCGGGATTGATATTAAAATTTTCCGTGAGTAATTCATATTCAAATTCAGAAATAATCAATGACAAATCACAGCGAAGAACAGAAGCGATTTCTCTTTTGAAAACATCATTCAGCAAATCTTCATTTTGAAAATCTCTTTTTTCGGAAAATGCCTTTCTTCGGGCTTCACGCAGAAAATGCAAATCTTCCGTATCTATTATTTTCAGAGCGTTCGGACAATTTTCAGAAACCCTCCAACCGAATTGTTCTTCGGAAATATAGCGGTCGAAAAGAACAACATCCGGATTTAAGGTTTTAATTAAATCATCAAAACTGCTGTCATTGATTTCAATTTTTTGAAAAGGAATTTTTTCCGAAAATTCTAAATTCCGGGAAGAAGTGAGAAAAGTAATTTTGTACTTCCATTCTTCAAATAATTCAATAAGCTGCACCATTCTTTTTCCCGCAGCTGTAGAAGCAGGTTCGGGAATTACAAGACCAATGATGACGAGATGTTTCACGGAAACAAAAATAGAGATATAAAAACAAAAAAGAGAAATCATTTCTGATTTCTCTTTTTGTGAGCGCGACAGGATTC
>CAYSQR010000151.1:0-4878 GCA_964433195.1 uncultured Kaistella sp.
CAATAAAAGAAGAAGTGAGCAAAGCGTTGAAAGACGGCTTCACTGCAGATGAATTAGCAGCAAATAAAAAAAGCTACACAAATATTCAGAAAACCCAATTGGGAATGGACAATACTTTGATAAACCTTGTGAATAAAAAATTGCAGTTTGGTGTTTCTTTGGATGAATACGATGCTTTGAATACAAAAATCGAAGCTTTGAAATTGGATGAAGTGAATCAGGTTCTGAGAAAATACATCAGTTTAGATAAAGTAACTTCCGTATATACAGGAGATTTCAACAAGAAATAATCCGTTTTTAATGATGATAAAATCCGATACAAAAATGTGTCGGATTTTTTTTATTTAAAAATTTTATTTTATCATTTCTTTCTGCAGTTCAACCACCACGTTTTCAATGACATCAGTAATTTTCTTCACTTCTTTGTGCGGAATGAAAACGGCATTTTTCCCTTTGCTTTCATCGGCAATGTTTGAAAGAATAATGACCGAAGTTTTCGTTTCGGGATAATAAATATTCAAAGACGGCGATCCTTTCACATAACCGGTGTGGAAATACGAAACCGGATTTTTTTCGCTCATCATAATTCCGTATCCGTAACCAACTTTTCCCAAAATCGGATGAGTTCTTGCCGAAGATTTTTCCAGAAATTTTTGTAAAGATTTGGTTGTTAAAATTTTACCGTTGTACAAAGAATTATTCCACCGGTGCAAATCCTGAACGGTTGATAAAATTCCACCTGCAGGAACAGAAATTTCTTTATCAGAAAGTCGTTTCGGCATATTTTCAATTTTCTGAAAATGAGAGGAATTTCCGAGATAAGCTCCTCCAAAACCTTTTCCTTGAAAATTATTTGGAGTAGAAGAATTTTTCATTCCTGCTTTTTCAAAAAGCTGTTTCGCATTTTCATCGTAAGATTTTCCCGAAACTTTTTCTATAATTTCTCCCAAAAACCGATAACCTTTGTTGGAATAATTAAAATCTTTTCCCGGTCTTGAAGACAATCCGTTTCCGAAATCGCCGATTCCCGAAGTGTGGTTCAGTAATTGATGAACCGTAATATCTCCAAATTCTTTGTTCTGAAATTCCGGTAAATATCGGGAAACTTTATCCTCGGTTTTCAGCTTTCCGTTTTCTTCCTGAAGTAAAATCAAAGCTGCCGTAAACTGTTTGCTTACAGAGCCAATTGCAAAAACCGTATTGCTGTCTAATTTCGATTTTTTTCCGAAATCTTCAAAACCGTTTTCTTTTTCGTACAGGATTTCATCGTTTTTAAAAACCGAAATACTTCCGTTGAATTTGTTTTTCACAAAAACAGAATCGATTTGCTGTGCAAATAATTTTTTCTGAAAATTGGTAATCGTATTTTCTATAACCGCATTTCTTTCTTCAATCTTTTCTGCTTCGGATTTACAGGAAAATACGATTAATAATAAAAGAAAAAATATCGGATGGAATTTTTTTGTCACTTCTGAAATTTTGATAAAAATAGAAAATTTAATTTAAAGAAACCACATACGATTTACTCCCAAAAATTTTCTTCGAGATATTCTGCCAATGGAACCAAAAGGATTTCGTAACCGTCAATTTTAAAATAATCGCTTTGGTTTTTGGTAATGATGAATCCTTTTTTATGCTTAAAGAATTTCATCGCTTCCAGCAATCCCGAAATTTCACGGTCTTTGTTATCCAAATGAACTTCTTCACAAGATTGTATCAAATACCTGCATTTTTTTTTCTCGAAAACTACAAAATCACACTCTTTGTTTTCATTAAAATAAAATATCGAGGAAAACCGTTTTCTCAGTTCCAAAAAAACCAGATTTTCCAAAAGCCGACCTTTGTCTTCGGTAAAGCTCAAGCTGTTCGACATTACCAAACCATTGTCGATTGCATATACTTTTCTCGGATTACTCATAGATTGCTTCGCAGAATAACTGAATTTTTGAAGATAAAAAAACAAGTAAGAATCTTCCATCCAACCCAGATAATCGGAAACAGTATTTGCAGAACCGATTCCGAAATTATTCTTCAAACTATTGAAGGTAAATGATTTACCCACATTTGAAAGTAAAAAAAGTGCCACATCAAACAAAGTATTCGTATTCCGTATTCCGTAGCGGATTGCAATATCCCGAAGCAAAATGTCTTTCAATAAATTCTGCAAAAATTCAATATTTCCGCTTTGCAAAAACTCGGGAAAACCACCATCTGAAACATAACTTTCTACGGTTTCGATATCTTTATTTAATTTTTTTAAATCCAAATATTCACTGTAATTAAAGGGAAATATCTCGTGCCGCAAATATCTTCCGGTCAATCTTGTTCCCAATTCTTTACTCAGCAAAGATGCGTTGGAACCGGTAATATAGATTTTTTTTCCGCGATCGTGCAATCTCCGGATATAGATTTCCCACGCTTCGATATTTTGTATTTCATCAAAAAAATAAACCTGCACTTCATCACCGATTATCTCATCGAGCTTTGAAAAATCCTCCACCTCAAAACCAAAAATTCTGGAATCTTCAAAATTGAAGAAAATATATTTTTCTTTTGTTTGCTGCATTATCTGCTTCATCAAGGTACTTTTTCCGCAACGTCTTACTCCACTGATGATTTCGATATGAGTATGATCATCGGTAAAACTGGTGACATTTTTTCTGTAAATCAATTCTTTAGAAAAAATATTTTCGTTTTGCTCAAGAAAAGATTTTTCTATTTCAGATTTTAAAACCATAAGATTTAATTTTAAACAAAGTTATGTTTATTTTATTAAAATACAAAATCTTATTTTAATAAAATATAAAATTATTCTTTACTAAAATAAGATAGTTTATATTACTAAAATATAATAGTTTATTTTAGTAATATAAACTATAATTATTGTATTTAAAGTATTTGTGGAGGTTTTAACAAATCATTTTTCGGAAAAATAATTTGTAGTTTTTATGATTTTAATCCGAGATTTCCCGCTTCTTTTATGACAAAATTTCGGGCTTCATTTTTATCATTTGCGATTTCGCCTTCCAAGATGGCTTCTTTTACTTTTTCTTTGAGAATCCCTATTTCTCTTCCCGGTTTTATCCCAAACATTTCCATAATTTCTTCACCGGAAATCGGTGGCTGAAAATTTCTGATGTGGTCTTTTTCTTCCACTTCCTTTATTTTCTCGGCAACATATTCAAAATTTTTCTTGAATTTTTTCTGTTTAGAAGCGTTTTTTGTAGTGATGTCTGCTTTACAGAGCGTAAACAAATCTTCCAGATCTTCGCCGGAATCGAAAAGCAATCTTCTGAGTGCAGAATCCGAAGTTCCGTCATCAATTAAAGCAATCGGTCGGGAAGAAAGTTTCACGAGTTTCTGCACATATTTCATATCCGTTCCGAGCGGAAGTTTCAGCCGGTGGAAAATATTTTTCACCATTTTCGAGCCCAGAAATTCGTGTCCGTGAAAAGTCCAGCCGATTCCTTCCACGAACTTTTTAGTCGGGGCTTTTCCGATGTCGTGAAGCAATGCAGACCAACGAAGCCAAAGATTTCCGGTATTTTGGGAAATATTATCTACCACTTCCAAGGTATGCCAAAAATTGTCTTTGTGAGTTTGTCCTTCGATTTCTTCGATGCCTTTCAAAGCGGTGAGTTCGGGAAGAATAATTTGCAAAAGTCCGGTTTCTTCTAAAAGTTTCAAACCGAGAGAAGGTTTTTCGGAAAGCATAATTTTGTTGAACTCGGTCATAATTCTTTCCATAGAAACGATTTTGATTCTCTCCGCTTCTTTTTTTATGGATTCAAGGGAATTTTCCTCGATGCTGAAATTCAAAGTTGAAGCAAAACGAATCGCTCTCATCATTCTCAAAGGATCGTCGGAATAAGTTTGAGAGGGCTCCAAAGGAGTTCTGATGATTTTTTTCTCCATATCAGAAATTCCGTTGAAAGGATCAATGAGTTCGCCGAAATCATTTTTGTTCAAAGAAACAGCAAGTGCATTAATGGTAAAATCTCTGCGTTTTTGGTCGTCTTCCAAAGTTCCGGTTTCTACGGAAGGTTTTCTGCTGTTTTCGCTGTAGCTTTCTTTTCTTGCTCCTACAAATTCCAGATCCAAACCATTGTACTTAAACATTGCTGTTCCGTAATTTTTGAACACCGAAACTTTCAGTTTCGGATTAATTTCGTGTGCGACAGCTTTTGCCAAAACCATTCCGTTTTGTTCAGTGACGAAATCAATATCGGTAGGAACTTCCCTTTTCATCAGCAAATCCCGAACATAACCGCCGACAATAAAAACGGTCTGATTATTCTTTTCCGCAACTTCGGAAATGAGCTGGAATAATTTCAGGTTTTTATTCTGATTAAGATTGATGGTCATAAATGTTGGATGTTAGTTGCAGGATGTTGGATGTTGATTGCAGGATGTTGAAAATTTTTGCAAAGATAATTAAAAAGAAAAACCCATATTGCTATGAGTTTTTCTGAATTCTTTTCCGTAAATCATTAATCACGATATTTTATTTTCATCTAAAAGCCAATCGCCGATTTCGTCTTCTAAATATTCGGTTTGAAGTTTCACGGCATTGATGAAATCATCGGGGACATTGGAAACATCGCTGTTTTCCAGATTCCACAATTCATCCGACATTACTTCGTATTCCGAGTAAATCCTCCTGAAACGGGGACTGTTTTTTTCTAATTCTTCAATTTTTTTCTGCTGAAGACTGAATTTTCTATAAGGTCTTTGCGGATTCATTGTTTTTCTGCTGTTGTTTGAATTGAATTATAATTGGTCATTCAAGATAAAAATCAATTCTGCAAAACATTGGAAATGAAAAATTTATCGGAGAATGTTTATTTGTTTCAGCAATTAAAATTAAACATTAAATCG
>CAYSQR010000152.1:0-4826 GCA_964433195.1 uncultured Kaistella sp.
ACCCGTGACCTCAGGGTTATGAATCCTGCGCTCTAACCAACTGAGCTACCTCGCCGTTTTTTGGTGGTGCAAAGATAAAAATAATTTGGAATGCGGCAAAAAATTAGTTCAATTTCAGGTAAAAAATTAAATCTGAAGCGTGATCCGGCTTTGCGATAATCTTGTTTCCCGCATCGAGAACAAAATACGAAGGCGTTGCACGGACATTATATTTCTCGGTAAAAGAACTGTTCCATCCCTTAAGTTCCGTATCATTTATCCACGGGAGATTTTTCACTTTATTCTCGTATGATTCTTTTTCTGTGTCTAGAGAAAGTCCTATTATTTCTATTTTTTGAGCTTTCATTGTGTTATATTTTTCCAATAGTTTCGGGAGTTCCGCTTCGCAATGCGAACAGGTTGAAGACCAAAATATAATCACTTTTTTGTCTGCTTTTACATCATAGATGGATTTTGCAGAAGTATTGACCGGCTTAATAAAAATTTGGTTCGGGAACAATGCTCCTATTTCCGTATTCTTATTGATTTCCAAAACTCCGGAAAGCCTTTCGTGGATGGTGCATTTCAGATTTTTGGCTTCTGCAAGATATTTATCTTTCAGTTCTTTCATATCATAGGTGTCAAAAATTTCGATAAGTTCTGACAAAACAGTTTGTCCGCGAATGGTTTCTGTGTTTACGCCTTTTAATAATTTATCAACATCAGCAGAAACTTCTGTCTTAGAACCCAGGTTGAGATAGGAAAGCAGAATCGGTCTCATCAACGAAGAGCTTTCGAGCTTGTCGTCAGCTTTTACAAAAAAATTTATAATATCATCGTGAGTAATGTTCTTTTTGGAGGGGTTACTTTCCAGATATTTGGTGTAATTGGTATTATAAAAACTGATGAACGGATATTTTTCGAAATCTTCCGTAGTATTTGAAAGACGAATAATCTCATCATTCAGAGCATTTGCAAATCCCGTATTTCCTTTGTAATATCCTTTTATTTGCTGCAATGCAGGTAAAATATATTCTTTTTTCTGCTGTACATCCTGCATATTATTCATTGTAAAATTAGCATCATCCAAATATTGAATGTCGCTGATTTTATTTTTCTCTGCATCGAATTTTAATTTTACATCTTTGTTTTCAGAAATGAAATTCACAGAAATATTAGCTTCTGGAAAATAGAGTTTCAGCATTCCCGAATACGGTTTCTCTACTTTTATCTGCCAAGAATTTCCTTTCCTAAGTTCTTTGCTGCTCAGTATATCTTTTGAACCGTTGAGCGTATAAAGATAAACTTCTTTGGGAGCGAAAGCTGCGGATGTTTCTATATTAACCTTGAACTGTGCTTGTAGAGAGTTTAGCAAAAGTAAACTCATTATTCCTATCATTTTTTTCATAATGTAAATATAAAAAAACTCACCGAAAATTCAGTGAGTTTAGAATAATTATGTTTGTTTTTAAATAACTCTTTTTTGTTGTTTTTTTAAATAATATATAATGAAAATAATTCCTACAACTCCCAAAACATAAACATACATATCTATCGGCGAAGCGGGTGCACCCGGAGTTGTTCCTCCACCTCCACAACCGGGACACGGAGGTTGGGCATAAAACAATGCCGTTATAAAACTAAAAAGTGTAAGTACAAGTTTGTCTAAAAATCTCATTTGTGTTTGTTTTATTTTAAAATCTTTGTCGTTACTTTTTCTCCATTATCTGCGATAATTTTTACAATATAGCCGTTTCTTACGGAAGTATTCAACCTAATCGTATAATTAGTATTCGTTTTTACTTTAGCTGCAGAGAGTACTAATCTACCACTCATATCATAAACGTCAATATCTGCTGTCTTCCAGTTTGGATCAAAAATTACAACATAATCTTCTATTGATGGGTCATATACCACTTTTGTTCTGGATGGGATGTCTCCGCCGTTTGCTGCCAAAACTCCATCCGGTTTACCGTAATACAAATCGTATTCAGCACCCGAAACGGTAATTACCTGTCCTTGTTTTGCTTCTTTCAGAATGCCATCCGACGCTTTATAATAAAAACCTGTTCCTGAAGAAAGAAGATGAGTTCCGTCCGAAATCAGCTCTGCATTTTCACGGATTTCAAACTTATAGGATTTGATATTATTCAGATTATAATTTACCAGTTTTATGTTTTTTCCTTTGAAGTTTGTTTCATTCGCTTCATTGATGTACAGCCAGTAAGAACCTGCAGCATTCATATCATATCCTCCATTTACGGGATCTTCTTCAAATGTTCCTAGATAACTTGTAGATGGATTCGTAATTTGCGTTGTAGCATTGATACTACGACCGGTTACCGCTTTGGAAGATACCACATAGTAAGTCCTGCTTACTTCATTCCCACTCGAATTCAAACCGATAATGCCTAATTGCTTCACTGTTCCAGCTGAAGCCGAACCTTTAGCGGCAGTTACGGAATAATTGGTATTTCCGTTTCTTGGGAGATAATTGAAACGTCTTAAAGTTGTAAAGTTTAAAGTATTAGATTTTGTATTATCTTTCAGCTTAATAACAAAAGTTCCGAAAGGTCTTACCATCATATAATCCACATCTCCCACCGGTACTTCGGGAGTTCCTGTACTCTCTGATACAGTATCTGAAAATGTTACAAATTTATAAGACGAAGAACCTCCTCCTGCAATTGGCGAAAACTGCACACCGGAAACTTCGAACCGTATTGCCTGTATATTTTCGAGAAAATTACCATCACCTACTGTAGCTCCTTCTGTAAAAGAAACTTTGGATAAATCCAGATTGGTCATAAACGGATTTCCGAACTGGTAAATATTTCTCCCGAAATTCCCGTTCCACGCTGTTCCTCCGGATGCTATATGAAAACCATCCTGTAAATAGGAGTTGTATTTTTCGTTATATCCATTAATAGCATTACCTCCTGCTCCGAAATTGATGTCTTTTCCGGCATCTTGCAACACGACATTTGGTGCATTTTCTTCTGCAACCGGTCTTCCTTTAAGGGTATAAACCTTTGTACTGGTATCTAAATTTTTTGAACCGAGAATGTAATAATCTGTTCCTGTTGCCGATTGAGAACTTATGTTTACATTATCAAATACAACATTTCTGTTATTCCATCTCAAGATTTCGTTTTCACTCCATCTTGTATTGTTAAACGTCTTGTTAAGTTCCTCTGGTGCACTGAGTGATGATAAGGTTTTACCAAAAAAGGGCAATGCAAATTGCTGATAAGTACCGTGCTTGGTTTGCCTGTACTCCTGATCTACAACTCCCGTAATATTATTCTGGGAAAGACCCGTAATAAAAAGCTGTCCATAAGTATAAACTATATTTCCGGAAGTATTTACCGAAGCATAAGCAGTGGGTTCATTAATTTTGTTGATAATGTTTCCGCCATCTGTTTTGGCATTATTTGAGCCGTCAAGAGTTCTGAGCAAATCACTTCCATCTCCGGAAATCATAATGTTTCCGTGATTTTCTATCTTTCCGGTCGCTTTGGTTTGCAAACCTCCTCCGTTATACACCAATGTACTTTTGGATACATACACCAAAGCATTAGTATCTACGTGAGTTAAAACCTGTGCATTTACAAATATGCCAAGTGTGAAAAGTGCCGGAATTAATATATTTCTTTTCATTATCTAATAGATTTGTGTGTTTTGTGAAAATTAATTCGATTGCAAAGATAATTATTTTTATTTTATTTATAAAAAAATACCATTAAATATTAGAAAACAATATTATCTTTCGTCAAAACAATCTTTTTCTGTTCCGAAATATCAAACATATAATCTTCCAAAACTTTTTCGGTAGTTCCTCTCAAACCTCTTGCACCAAGTCCTTTCTCCATAGTTTCTTCAACGATTATTTCAATGGATTCATCGGTAAATTTTAAATCTACTCCATCCATTTTAAATAGTTCCACAAATTGATTAATAATCGAGTTTTTCGGCTCTTTCATAATGCGAATCATTGTTTCTTTGGTCAGTTTATCCAAATATGTTACAATCGGGAATCTTCCCAAAAGCTCAGGAATCAATCCGAATTTTCGTAAATCTATCGCATTGATTTGACTTAAAATATAATCTTCATCTTCTGTTTTATTAAGTTTATCAAGGCTAAAACCGATGGCTTGTTTATTCAGTCGTCTTTCAATAATTTCTTTAATCCCGTCGAAAGCTCCACCTGCAATAAACAAAATATTTTGGGTATTTACCTGTATGTATTTTTGGTCGGGATGTTTTCTGCCTCCTTGCGGCGGAACATTTACAATGCTTCCTTCCAATAGTTTCAACAAACCTTGCTGAACTCCTTCTCCCGAAACATCTCTCGTAATACTCGGATTATCGGATTTTCTTGCAATCTTATCAATTTCATCGATGAAAACAATTCCTTTTTCCGCTTTTTCCACATCGTAATCTGCAACCATCAAAAGCCGAGACAAAATACTCTCTACATCTTCCCCTACATAACCTGCTTCTGTAAGAATCGTAGCATCAACAATACAAAACGGAACATTCAGCTCTTTTGCAATGGTTTTTGCCAAAAGTGTTTTTCCGGTTCCGGTTTCGCCAATCATAATGATGTTGGATTTTTCAATCTCAACTTCCCTATTCTCGTTTTTTGCGTGAAGAAGTCGTTTGTAATGATTGTAAACCGCAACAGACAATTGTTTTTTTGCCTGATCTTGTCCTATAACATACTGATCGAGAAATCCTTTTATCTCTTTCGGTTTTTTTAAATCTTCAATATTTTCCGCAGGAGAAAATCCTGTTTTGGCATTACCTTCTTTTACAATGGAATGTGCCTGTTCTATACAGTTTTC
>CAYSQR010000153.1:0-4825 GCA_964433195.1 uncultured Kaistella sp.
TTCCAAAAAAATGTACCTGCAGAAGCTCCTGCTTTGGCAAATGTTACAAAACAAAGAAAAGGAGGAGAAGGATTCCACCTTTGGTTAGAAAGAACACCGGTATTATTAACTATACTATCATTTGTTGCAGTAGCAATCGGAGGATTTTTAGAAATCGTTCCTACATTAACCATCAAAGATAATGTTCCGACAATCGCCGCTGTAAAACCATATTCCCCACTGGAATTGGAAGGAAGGGATTTATACATCAGAGAAGGATGTAACTCTTGTCATACTCAGATAATAAGACCTTTCCGTGATGAAATTGTAAGATTCAACGGGAAAAACGGACAATATTCCAAAGCAGGTGAATTTGTTTATGACCGACCTTTCCTTTGGGGTTCCAAAAGAACCGGACCGGATTTGCACAGAGAAGGAGGTAAAAACCCGAGTTCTTGGCATTACAAACATATGCTGAATCCAAGAGTAACTTCCGCTGGTTCTATTATGCCACGATATCCTTGGTTGATTGCAAATGATTTGGACAGAAGTCAAATGGTAGATAAAGTGAAGTTTATGAAAAATGTTTATGACGTTCCTTACACCAATGCACAGATAGATTCGGCAAATTCTTGGGCAGATAACCAAGCGAGTTTTATTGTAAATCAAATTTATTCCGAAGCAGCTGATGTGAAAAAAGCTTATGAGGAAAGAAAAGCTGCACAAGGAGCGAATTTTACCCCGCTTGAGAAAAAAGAAATCATTGCATTGATTGCTTATCTTCAAAGACTTGGAACTGATATAAAAACAACTGAAATCAAAACCGCAAGTACAAACTAATTCATTTAGAAAAGTGCATTAATTATGATACCGCAAAGCATTAAAGACATCTTATCAAACGGCGAAAATGTTGGGCTTTACCAAACCATCGCAATGGCAGTTTTTATCTTGCTTTTTTTAGGTATTGTATATTTCGTATTTTCCCGACCGAAAAAATATTACGACGAAGAAGCCAATGCACCTCTCAATGATAATATTGACGAAAAAGAATTTTAATTTTATAAAAATTAAACGATTATGAAACAAAGAACCCCGGTTTATGTAACCGTATTGATTATACTTACGATTTTGTATATCGTATATTATATGTTCGTACAAAACTCATCATTTCTTGCTTCTCCTTACTTTTGGGGAACTGTAGTGATAAGTGTGATACTTGCAATGATTCACAGTGCAATCGGCGATTTAGTTGAAAACGACAAATTCAAAAAACTAACCGATACTGAAAAATCAGAATATCTTGAAGCTAAAAAAATCCCGTATTTCAAAGGGCTTTATAACAGTGCTTTCAAAAAACAAACAGCAACCGAAGAAAAAGACATTCTTATCGATCACGGTTTCGACGGAATTATGGAACTGGATAATCAGCTTCCGAAATGGTGGCTCGGTTTGTTTTGGTTTGGAGTGTCCTATTGTATTGTTTATCTGCTTTCTTATTGGTTGACGGATTTTGCACACCCTATTAAGGAATATGACGAAGAATACAAAGCACAGATTGCAAGTATTGACCAATGGATGAAAAATACTCCTCCTCCAACGATTGAAAACGCAGTATATTCTCCGGACAATATTGCCGCAGGTGAAGAGGTTTTCAAAACGAACTGTGTGTCTTGTCACGGAGACGGAGGAAAAGGCGGAATAGGACCTAACTTAACAGATAATTACTGGATCAACCAACCGGAAAAAACTTTATTCAAAAATGTTTTCCATATGGTAGAAGACGGAAGTCCGAATAATCCTACAATGCAAGCGTGGGGAAAAAACGGAGTACTTACAGGATTTGACATCCAGAATGTTGCAGCTTATGTATATCACATTAATCAAGAAATAGCACCTGCAAAAGATGGGGCAGCTCCGCAAGGAACACCTGCGAACTGGGAAAAATAATAATTTAAAAAATAAATTCTATGAAAGTATAGTCCGTTATCTTTTTATTTGGGGATAGCGGATTATGCTTTTTATCAGCATCAAGAAATAACAAAATGTCGGAAGAACAAATTTTCAGAGGCGGACAAGGACAGGTAATAGATGCAGAATCTTTTAGGGATTCTGTAGGAACAATGGACCAATCGGGAAAACGAAAGTGGATTTTTCCCAAAAAACCAAGCGGAAGATATACCAATTACAGAACACTGGTAAGTCATTTTTTACTGGCTTTATTTTTTGCCGTTCCATTTCTAAAAATCAATGGAAATCCATTCTTGCTGATTAATATTCTCGAAAGGCAATTTTTTATTTTAGGACAACCGTTTTATCCTCAGGATTTCTTTATTCTTGCTTTAGGAGCAATCACTTCCATTATTTTCATTATTTTGTTTACGGTAGTTTTCGGCAGGATTTTTTGTGGATGGATTTGTCCGCAAACCATTTTCCTCGAAATGATTTTCCGTAAAGTTGATTATCTCGTAGAAGGCGACCGAAATAAACAAATGAAACTCGACCGGCAAGAATGGAACGCCGAAAAAATCTGGAAACGTGCTTTGAAATGGTCTATTTTTATTATCATTTCTTTAATCATTACCCATTGGATGTTTATGTACATTGTTGGTTATCAGGAAGTTTTCAATATGATTAAAGAAGGTCCTTTTAATAATTTTACCAGCTTTTTGGTGATGATTATCTTTACCGCTGCATTTTATTTCACATTTGCGTGGTTCAGAGAGCAGGTTTGTACATTGGTTTGTCCTTATGGAAGATTACAGGGAGTTTTGATAGATAAGCAAACCATCAATGTATATTATGATTTCAAAAGAGGAGAAAACCGCTCGAAATGGAGAAAAGGAGAAGACAGAAAAGCCGAAGGAAAAGGAGATTGCATTGATTGTAACCAGTGTGTCGTGGTTTGTCCTACAGGAATCGACATCCGAGACGGACAACAATTGGAATGTGTAAACTGTACTGCCTGTATCGATGCCTGTGACGAAGTAATGGTAAAAGTAGGTCTTCCGAAAGGTCTGATTCGATATGCAACAGAAGACGAAATAGAAAAAGAAATTCCTTTCAAATTTACCGGTAGAATGAAAGCATATTCGCTGGTTTTACTTTTAATGATAGGATTTTTAGGATTTTTATTGAGCAACCGAGGAACGATGGAAGCCAAGTTCATCAAACCTGCAGGTTCGTCTTTCTTTGTCCGGGACGGAAATATTACCAATACCTACAACTATACTTTCCTCAACAAATCCAATAAAGACCAAATCGTTTCCATTAAAATTATAGAACCGAAACACGGGAAAATCACTTTAAGTGATGACGGAAAAATAAAATTAAAAAAAGATCAGATGACGAAAGGAACCGTAAACATCAGTTTTCCGGAGCAAGAAATAAAGCTCTCCAAGCAAAACATAAAAATAGGAGTTTATGACCAAACCGGAGAACTTCTCGACAGTTTTGAAACCTATTTCGAAGGCCCTTTCAAAATTCAATTTTAAAAAGAAAATAAATGTTCAAAAAATTCACTTGGGGACACGGTGTCATTATCGCACTCGGTTCTTTTATCGCATTCATTTTATTTATGATTTTGGTTTTTCCGAATGGCAAACAAAATTCGGATCTGGTTTCCCAAAATTATTACGAAGACGAACTCGCTTACCAAGAAGTTATCGATGCCAAAAACAATGCAGATGAACTTACCGAAAAACCCGTTTACAACCAACTTTCCCAAGGTATAAAAATTACTTTCCCCGAATCCGGAATTCCCGATGAAAAAAAAGTGCATTTTGAGCTGTTCAGAACAGATGATGCAAATCTCGATGTAAAAAAGGAACTTTTTTTAGACGGAACAAATTCAATCCTGGTTCCCGAAAAAGTAATTTCAAAAGGTTCTTACACCCTGAAAATAAAATGGCTTAAAAACAAAAAAACATATCAGATAGACTACGATGTTTTATGGAATTAGCACTCATCATTTCCGCACTTGGTTTAGGTTTCGCATCCGGTTTTCACTGCATCGGAATGTGTGGACCGATTGCACTTTCGATGGGACTTACCAAAAAACAGGCAACCAATTATTACCTTCAAAACTTAACGTATCAATTCGGAAGAATTGTAACTTACTCAATTTTGGGAGCTATTTTAGGAATCGTGGGACAAGGTTTTGAAATGGCAGGATTTCAACAATATTTAACCATTGCAGTCGGAATTTTATTGATGGTAATGGCAATATTTTCTTTCGGAGGAAAAGATTTCGCTTCCAAAATTCCTTTTCTTTCTCAATTTTTATTTAAAGTAAAAATGAATTTGGGAAAACTGCTGCAAAAAGCAGATTACAAATCCCGTTTCTCCACCGGAATCCTGAACGGATTTTTACCCTGCGGAATGGTTTATATGGCATTAACCGCAAGTTTAGCTTCCGGAGGAATTTTGCAGGGAGCAACATTTATGGCACTTTTCGGATTGGGAACTTTACCATTTATGTTTTTCGTGGTGCTTTTGGGAAATCTGATGACAACTGCTTTCAGAATTAAAATATTAAAATTTGTTCCGGTGATGATGATTATTTTGGGCGGACTTTTCGTCCTTCGAGGATTAGAAATCGGCATTCCTTATCTTTCCCCGAAAAAAGAAGCCCTGAAAATCATTCATAATAATTCCAAAGAACATCAACAAGGAAACCACGAAAGTTGTCATTAAAATACCTTAATCAACTACATCACATAAAATATTTCATACTTCTCCACCAAGTTGCAACCGATGTAAATACAACTACGCTTATCGAACTTATCGGCATTAAAATCGCTGCAAAAAGCGGGGACATATTTCCGGTTACGGCAAAACTGAGTCCGAT
>CAYSQR010000154.1:0-4802 GCA_964433195.1 uncultured Kaistella sp.
TTTGATTTTAATTTTTATCACTGTTTTTTTCTGATCAACCACAATCCGATAAAGGTCAGAAAACCATTAATGATAATGAGTTCCACGCCAATTTTGTAACCGGTATTTTGGGTAACGAACATATTGATTAAATAAGTGAAAACAGGTGCCAATAAAGTTACGGCAAGAATTGCATTTTTCTTTACGATTTGATATTTCGTGAAAATTCCGAAAGCAAAAAGTCCCAAAAGCGGTCCGTAAGTATAACCTGCAACTTCCATAATGAGATAGACAATCGACTTATCATTAATCGCTTTGAAAATCATAATCAGAATAAAGAAAACAACCGTGAAAATCAAATGGATTTTCATTCTCAATCTTTTCTTTTGCTTTTCTGTTCTGGTTTTATCTTCGTTCAGGTTCAATAAATCTACGCAATAAGAACTTGTAACTGCGGTTAAAGCTCCGTCTGCAGAAGGAAAGAGAGCCGAAATCAATCCGATAATGAAAATCACGGAAATGAACAAAGGAAAATATCCCTGCAAAGAAAGTGCGGGAAACAAATCATCTCCCATTATATTATTGATACTTCCGGCTGCATCGCTGAAACCGAAAACATTAGTAATGCTTTCTTTGCCGGAAATGATGTTTACAATTTGCCCGTATTCTGCACCGTTTTGTATCGCAAAAAGATAAAGAAGTCCGCCCAGAAACAGAAATGCAAGATTTACTGCCAAAAGCGTTCCTGCAAAAGTGAGCATATTTTTTTTGGAATTTCTCAGGTTATCTACGGAAATATTTTTCTGCATCATTTCCTGGTCAAGTCCCGTCATTGCAATCGTGATGAACATTCCTCCTAAAATCGTTTTTAGAAAAAATGTTTTGGAATTGATATCCGAATTGATGAAATGCGTATATTGCTTATCCGAAAGAATGGTAAAAGCTTCACCTGCGGAAAGATTCAGATTGGATAAAATATAAACAATACAGCCAACCAAACTGATAATCATAAAAGAAGTTTGAAGCGTATCGGTAATTACAATTGTCTTCACACCGCCTTCAAAGGTATAGAGTAAAACCATCAGAAGAATCACCGCCGAAGTTACCCAAAACGGAACTCCCAATCCCTGCAAAAGAAAAATCTGTAAAACATTTACCACCAAATACAAACGTGCAGTTGCACCAATGGAACGCGAAATAATGAAAAACAGCGAACCGATTTTGTGGGCTTCAACATTGAATCTTTTTCCCAGATAAGTATAAATCGAAGTGAGATTCATCTTGTAATACAGCGGTAAAAGAATAAATGCTACAATAAAATAACCGATGAAAAACCCGATAACGAGCATATAATATTCAAATCCGCCGAAAGGATATTCTCCTGCTGTCATTTTCCCGACTGTTCCGGGAACGGAAATAAAAGTTACCCCGCTCAAACTCGTCCCAATCATTCCGAATGCAACAAGCCACCATTTGCTTTTTTTGTTACCGATAAAGAAAGACTGGTTGTCTGCGTTTCTGCTTGTGATATATGAAATTACCAGTAAACCGATAAAATAAGCGAAAACAAATAAAAGCAAAAGTGTTGCTGAGTTCATTTTTTAGAATTTAGATGAGCAAATATAGTTTTTTGGGAAGAAATTAAAAAAAGAAAGTACGGAAAAAGAGTTTTGGAAGTAGAAAACCCTTTCGTTTTGAAAGGGTTTTTATTTCATTTTTAAGCCATTAAGAAATTAAGGTAATTAAGGACTTAATTTTTCTTAATATCTTTTTACTCTTTTACAATTTTCTTGGTTACAATTTTACCTGTTTTTGTAATTGCAGAAATCATATAAACACCTTTTACAAAGTTTGCCATATTTACAGATTTTCCGGTAACAGAAAACTCTTTTATCGTTCTTCCCGAAACATCTGTTATTTTGATATTGGAAACTTCTTCCGAAAAATACAGCATATCTTTTACAGGATTTGGATAGAGTGTAATTTCTTTTTTGGTAATATCATTTACGGATAATAAACAGTTTTCACTGTAAATTGCTGTGTCATCTTTTATCCAAACAGAAGGAATTGCAGTTGGATTATCAACCTCTATACAGTTTAGGTTTGGATTATTTTCTGTTCTCATTATTGTCGTCATTGCAGAATTATTCCCGTTTTTCAGATTAAGACCGGTGAGAAGGTTATTTCT
Source organism: uncultured Kaistella sp. (assembly GCA_964433195.1). Classification (GTDB taxonomy): domain Bacteria; phylum Bacteroidota; class Bacteroidia; order Flavobacteriales; family Weeksellaceae; genus Kaistella. Next base: position 2,168 of record CAYSQR010000154.1, read on the forward strand.
GCAAGACAAAACCGTTAAAGCGGTGTGCTTACTTAAATCCAATAAACCGGTTATTTGATTTTCCTGACATCTGAAATCCTCTAAAGCCAAATTCTTGCTCACATCCAGAGTTGTCAGTTGATTTATGCCACAAGAGAAATCTGTCAAAGCAATATTCTTACTCACATCCAAACTTGTAAGTTGATTATAAAAACACCATAATTTCGTCAAAGCCGTATTCTCACCTAAATTCAAACTTGTAAGTTGGTTATTGTTACAATATAAAGTTGTCAAAGCTGTATTTTGAGTTACATCCAAACTTGTCAGTTGGTTGTTGTTACAATACAATGATATTAAAGCCATATTCTTGCTTACATCAAGACTTGTCAGTTGGTTGTTATAACAATATAAAGTTTTCAAAGCGGTATTCTTGCTTACATCCAAACCTGTAAGTTGATTGCTGAAACATTCTAACAACGTTAAACCCGTATTCTTGCTTACATCCAAACTTGTAAGTTGGTTGTGCGAACAACCTAAATATGTCAAAGCTGTATTCTTGCTTACATCCAGACTTGTCAATTGGTTGTTGGAACACTGTAATGCTGTAATATTCACAAATGCTTGTATCCCAGTAAAATCGGCTATGTTTCTATCGGAAACCTCTATAAACCCTGCAAATGCTCCCGCTTCGGAAACTTGTATTTCTCCGTCATTGTTGGTATCAATACGCGGAAAGTGATTAAGCAAAGCGTTTTTGAAATTCGCATCGGGAATGTTCACATTTTGAGCTTTTACAAAACCCAAAGTTCCGGCAAGTAATCCGAAAAGAAAAAACGTTTTTTTATAATTCATCATAATTAAATTATTTGGTTTTTAAAAATACAAATCTACTAAAAATGAAGTATAGAAAGCAATTTAAAATTTACGCCAAAACCTCCTGAAATTCAGGAGTTCTGTCCATCACTTTTTTCGCAAACGGACAAAGCGGAATAATCTTCTTGCCGTTTTCTTTTGCAAATTCCACTGCCGATTTTACCAGTTCTTTCCCGAGATTTTTTCCTGCGAAATCCGCATCAACTTCGGTATGTGTAATTTCAAAAGTGTCGTCATCTTTCCATCTGAATTCCATTAAACCGGCGTGTTTGCCTTCATAAGAGATTTCAAATTTATTTTCGTGTTGTTCTACTTTTATCATAACTTTTTTGTTTTAAAATTAAATAAAAAAATGGAAGTTTAAATTTAATTAAAACTTCCATTTCTATAATTAAAAATTAAGATTTTCTTGGAGCCCACTTGTCATAAGGCGACATATCGAAATTGTTTACTTCATCCATTGATAAACCGAGTGCTTTTGCAACTCCTTCTCCGTATTCCGGATCTGCTTTGTAGCAGTTTCGGATGTGACGTATCTGGATGAATTTTTCTGCACCTCCTACATTTGCTGCCGTATTTTTGAATAAAACATCAGCTTTTCCGTCCGCTTTGATGATTCGGAACAAATTTCCCGGTTGTGTGAAATAATCTTCATCATCATCACGGTAATTGTGTGCATAAGCATCGCCGGATAATTCCAAAGGTGGTTCTTTTGCTTCGGGTTGTTCCTGCCATTCTCCGTAACTATTTGGTTCGTAAGGTTTTGCATCACCGTAGTTTCCGTCAACACGCATTGCTCCGTCTCTGTGAAAAGCGTGATACGGGCATCTCGGTTTGTTTACCGGAATCTGGAAATGATTTACACCCAATCTGTAACGTTGTGCATCGCCGTAAGAAAATAATCTTCCCTGCAGCATTTTGTCGGGAGAGAAACCGATTCCCGGAACAATATTCGTAGGGTTGAAAGCGGCTTGCTCTACATCCTGAAAATAATTTTCGGCATTTTTGTTCAGTTCAAATTCTCCGACAGGAATGAGCGGAAAATCTTTTTTAGACCAAACTTTTGTTAAATCAAACGGATGAAAACGATACGTTTTCGCTTGTTCTTCGGTCATAATCTGAACGAATAATTTCCATTTCGGGAAATTCCCGTTTTCTATGTTTTCAAATAAATCTTTTTGGGCAGATTCTCTGTCCATTCCGATAAGTTTTTCAGCTTCTTCATCGGAAAGATTTTCAATTCCCTGTTGTGTTACGAAATGGAATTTCACCCAATGTCTTACATTATCCTTATTAATAAAGCTGTAGGTATGACTTCCGAAACCGTGCATATGTCGGTATCCGTTCGGAATTCCGCGATCGCTCATCACAATCGTGATTTGATGCAGAGCTTCGGGAAGCAATGTCCAGAAATCCCAGTTGTTGTTTGCACTTCTCAAATTGGTTTTCGGGTCGCGTTTTACGGCGTGGTTCAAATCGGGGAATTTCATCGGGTCACGGAAAAAGAAAACCGGCGTGTTGTTTCCCACCAAATCCCAAATTCCTTCATCGGTATAAAATTTCAGGGCAAAACCACGAATGTCTCTTTCTGCATCTGCAGCTCCTCTTTCTCCTGCAACGGTAGAAAATCTTGCAAACATTTCTGTTTTTTTACCAATTTCACTGAAGATATTGGCTTTCGTGTATTGCGAAATATCGTGCGTTACGGTAAAAGTTCCGAATGCTCCCGAACCTTTTGCGTGCATTCTTCTTTCGGGAATTACTTCTCTGTCGAAGTTTGCCA
>CAYSQR010000155.1:0-4798 GCA_964433195.1 uncultured Kaistella sp.
CTTTTAGCTATTTCTTCTTTACTTTTAGCTATTTCTTCTTTATTCTTAGCTATTTCTTTTTCATTTTGAGCAATATTATTTCGGGTTGTTACTAATGTATTATAGTCATTTTGGAATCTGTTATAAATGTCTTTTTGTCATCAGAATACTTTAAATGCTTCTTTTATTTCTTTGAGTACTTGTTGGACATATTGATCCTGGTAGAGTATTGATGTCTCTTGTTTATTAAGAAATACAACGAAACTAGTTCGGAAATCTACTAATTCTTGTCATGATAATCGCATAATATCATCAGTAGATTTTGCTCCATATTTATGAAGTAGATCATCTACTTGAATTTTTACCTTTGGATCACCTAAAGAGATAGGTGTTTCGATATTTTGAGTTTGGTCTTTATTCTGAGCAAAGCTAAAAGAAAGAGCTAAAAGAAAGATAAAAAACTGTAATCAATTTTTCATTTTTATAGAATTTAAAATCATTGTACGTACTACTTTTTCGGTCTTCAATAAGCTACAGGAGTTTTCTCTGCAAAGCATACTTTCGTGTCCGGCATTGCTCCGCCTGCACATCGCCCAAAACTTCATTGGGTATCCCTACCTTAATTATTTAATGGGCTTATTGCAAACCTGCCTTTTCTGCTTTGCGTACTTGCTAATTCTCCTCTCAACCGGCAAAATATGAACGCAACAACACGCTATACCGCCTTTGTCTTATGGTTTAGCTCCGCTTTTCGTATGTAAATGAACGGTTGTTAATACAAATATAATATTTTTTTTGATGTGTGCAAAAGATTATTTCAGATTGATAAAATCTACCACAATATTATGGGAATTCGCTGTATGTCCTACGCAGATTACATCCCAAGCTTTATGCAAAAGATTTTCAGCATGTCCTGGACTTTTGAGCCAAGCTTCAACTGCTTCACGTATTGTCATATCGGATGAAGCAAGATTTTCTCAAGCAGATGGAGCTTTAAATCCGTCATAAAGTGGTATATTGTATGCTTTTACTCTCTCTCGAACAGCACTTCCATCGGGACCATAATGATCTATGTATTCTAGAGTTTTATCATTACCTGAAGTGAAGAGGTAAAGAGAATGATCTTGTGCTACCGGATTATCCAACAATCTTAGTTTTTTCAAACCACGCTTTACTCTCACGGTATTGATATATGAAAGCATTGAAAACTGAATATCTGACAAGGACATAGAACGGATGGGTGTGTCTAAATTGGGTTTTTGCTGGACAAGAAAGATTGCCGATGTGGTGTGGTCAATGATTATTTCCATTTTACCTGATGCTGAAAAACCGGCAAGTACTGCTCCCGCTGTCACAATTTTTAAAAATCAATTTTTCATAGAAAAAAAATAATAGTTCCGCTACCATACTTCATCCGCCGTCAATAAGTTACAGGAGTTTTCTGTACAAAGTGTACTTTTGCATAACAGCATTGTTCCGCTTGCACATCCACCAAAACTTCACTGGGTATCCCTACCTTAATTATTTAATGGTCTTATTGCAAACCTGCCTTTTCTGCTTTGCTTACTTGCTAACCTCCTCTCAACCGGCAAAATATGAACGCAACAACACGCTATACCGCCTTTGTCTTATGGTGTATTCAGATGTTTCGTGTAAAAGAACGTCTTTGTTAGTAGAACAAAAATATAAATACTTTTTTATACGGCAAATATTTTCATAAAAAAAAGACCGCATAAAAAGCCCATTTGCCAATTCATTGAGTGAACAGGGTGTTTTTCGTGGTGAACTGCCCAATCTGTTTAGTGAACGGGGTGTGTTAAAGTTTTGTTAAAGTTTTTTTTCTTCGTCACTTCGGGTAACGGAGCGGAACTGTAAAATTTGTTGTATTACTGAAGAATAATATACGGATTGATATTCAGTTTTTGGTGGATATTTTTGGCAACCTGCAATGTAGGTTCGCTTTTTCCCGAAAGATATTCGCTGATTCGTGAAGAAGAAACCCCTATAATTTCCGCCAATTTTGCTTGTGTGAGATTCATTTCATACATACGGAGTTTCAGAACTTCAATAAGGGAGGGCGTTTCAATCGGGTAATGTTCGGTTTCGTATTCTTCCACCAAATCCGTCAAAAGGTCAAGTTCTATATAATTCGGGTCTGTTACAGGGGTATCGTCATTTACAATATCCATCAATGCGTCAATTTTTTTCAGAAGCATTTCGTATTGGTATTCCGTTTTTATCTGTGCCATATTATTTTGTTTTTTTAAACTGTTTTGCAATCAATTTTATCATAATCTTTATGCGTTCCAATAAACCTTATATAGAGAATTTGCGGGGTAAAAAGAATTTTGGCAACCAACCGGAAATCATTTCCTTTAATGTTAAAAACATACCTTTTGTTTCCTACGTAATCTACGCTGTTCATCTCTTTTTTAATATCACTTAATCCTTTCCATTGAGCCGATTTGCTTGTTTTGTACCAATTTTCCAATGCTGTTTTGGAGGCAGGATGAGTGTGATAAAAATCCCTAATTGTTTTAAAAGCAACAATTCTCATATCAAAATCTTTTCACAAAATTATAAAATATATTCCAATTTATAGAAGAAATTTCCAAAAAAAAGATGTTGAGGGGTTTTTTGATTAAAGTTTCGATGCGCTTTGCTACTCGAACGGAAGGATTTTAGAATCAAATTTTTCTAAATGCAGAAGTCGGAGAAATAAAATTGGGCAGATTCATCTTCAAAATTTTTCTAATCTGCTAAAATTGTGTATTTTCGCAGACTGATAAAATTATATAGAAAATGGCAGTTTTAGGAGAGATTAGAAACAGACCGTGGCTTTTGATGGGAATTATTGCTTTGGCATTATTAGCTTTCTTGGTAAATCCGGATAGTATTGAAAAAGTTTTCGGAAAAGACCCGAATATTTTCGGAAAAGTAAACGGAGAAGACCTTACCAAAGAAGATTTTGATGACCAGCTTTTTATTCTTCAGCAACAAGCAAAACAACAAGGACAACCTGCAAAAGGTTTGGAAGAACAAGCGTGGCAACTGCTCGTACAATCCAAAATCATCAAACAGCAATTTGAAAAAATGGGTCTTACTTTAACGGAAGATATGTTCTGGAACCAATTACAATATGACCCGATGTTTGCTCAGAATCAGGAAAACTTTGATGAGAAAGGTAATTTTAAAACTCAGGAAATAAAAAAACAGGTTGAAGAACTGAGAGGAACCAATGCGGAAATGTACAACAACTGGCTGAAAACCAGAAAATCCATCGAATACAGAATGATGGCAAGACAACTTTTCGCAAATCTTTCTACGGGAATTACCACCGGAAAAAAAGAAGCAGAAGAAATGATGAAGCAGAGAGACCAACTTGCAGATATTGATTATGTAAAAGTGGATTATGATACTTATGCACAGAAAAATCCGGTAAAAGTTACCACTAAAGATTTGGCAGATTATATCAAGCTTCATCCGGTCTTGTTCAAAAGAGATGCAAGCAGAAATATCGGTTTGGTATATTTTCCGGCAGCTCCGAGTATAGAAGATGATGCTGCAACCAAAGCTGAAATAGAAAAACTGTTTTCACAAGGAAGCGAAATAAGTGGAGGAAAAGAAAATTTTCAGAATACGACAAATGATTCTATGTTTGTTGCTTTGAATTCCGATTTCCCGTTTAATCCTCAGTATTTTTCACCCAACCAATTACCTTTGGAAATCAAGGATAAAGTTTCCTCAGCAAGTATCGGACAAACTTTCGGACCTTATAAAGAACAGAATTTTTATGTGGTTTCTAAACTTTTAGATAAAAAAACTTCGGATTCCACCCTTTCAAAACATATTCTTATCGCCTATAAAGGAGCGGAAAGATCTACTGCAACAAGAACCAAAGAACAAGCTAAAAAAACTGCAGACAGTTTACTTTCGGTAATTAAAGCAGATCCTGCGAAATTTGCAGACGGACTGAAACTTTCCGACGAACCGAATGCTGTGGAAAGAAACGGTAGTGTAGGTTGGACAACTCCTGCTTCGCAATTTGCACCGGGATATTTGAGCTTCCTTGCAAATAACAGTAAAGGAAATACAGGTTTAGCGGAAACATCTTTCGGATATCACATCATCAATGTAGAAGATAAAAAATCGGGAGCAATGGCTTATAAAGTAGCCAATCTTGTAAAAGCCGTGAAATCATCCGACAAAACCGAAAACGAAATTTATACGAAAGCTACGAAATTCATTCAGCAAGTTCAGGGGAAATCCTTTAATGATTTTACCAATATTGCCAACAAGAGCAATTACCGGTTTTCCAATCCGAAAGAAGTGGGACGTTTCCAAGGTCAGCTTCCCGGATTAGGAACGGATAAAGATGAGGAAATAATTTCTTGGGCTTTTAACAAGAAAAGAAAAACAGGAGATACCGATATCTTTACCGTAGATGGAACAGGAGATAGAATTGTGGCTTATCTGAACGGCATTCAGGATGCAGGAACTGCAGATCCCGAAACCGTGAGAGATCAGATAGAACCGATTGTAAAAAACAAACTTCTAGCAAAACAGATTTCGGATAAAATTGCAGCGGCAAAAGCAACAAATTTGGATCAGATTGCAAAACTATTTACCGCAACAAAACAGTCTGCACAGGTAAATTTGCTCAGTCCGCAAATCGGAGGAGCAATGGAACCAAAAGTTGCAGGAGCCGCTTTCGGTGTTGCAAAAAACAAACTTTCTAATCCTGTAGAAGGAATGACCGGAGTGTACGTGGTTTTGAAAAAATCTGAAACCACCAATAAACAACCGGGAGATGTAAAAC
>CAYSQR010000156.1:0-4137 GCA_964433195.1 uncultured Kaistella sp.
AAAAAAACCACGAAACCGAAAATCCGAAAACGGCAATAGTAATACCTACAATCAGATAATTAGCAAGTCTTATTCTCACAGGAAAAGCAAGATCCGAATTTGCACCTGCTTTGAAAAAACCGGTATCAATCTGGAAATAACTGATAAGAGTTCCCAAAAACAATCCGCAAAAAATCCCGAAAGAAACAATTAAAACTCCGGTATAGAAATAGATATTTCGGAGAGATTTCATATTCAGTCCCAAAGAAATCAGGGATTTTGCCTGTTCTTTCTTATCGAGTTGCAAAATGATGATTGCTCCTGCAAGATTAAAGGTAGTAATGAAAATAACCAATGCAAAAATAAGGTAAATGAAAAACTTTTCGGTATTTATCATTTTCCAGAAAGCGGCATTTTCTTCGGCTTTGGTTTTCAGGTCGTATTGATTGCCCAAAAGTTTCCGTAATTCGCTTTTTACGACATTGGTTTTTTGGGGATTTTTCAATTTAATAACGATTTGATAAGCAGATTTTTTTGGCAGATTCAGCAATTCTCTGGTAAGTTCGATGGGAGCAATTATCGTATTGTCCAATTGATCATTTCCCGGGAAAACTCCCGATACGAAAATTTCTTTTTTATTGAAAATATCTTCTTCTTTACTGATGATTCCCGTTCCCGGTTTCGGCATCAGTAAAGTGGCAAAATTCTGTGAATCCGTTCCTACAGGAATTGCAAGACGATTATCGAGCTTATTCTCCATCAATACTTCGTTGGAATAGGTAAAACTCGGATAAGAACCGTAGAAAATATTTTTATGAATAGGGTTTACGAAAATATAGGCAGAATCCACTCCCCTCAAATTTGCAATATCTCCGTTTTCCCGAAAACTGATGTACACTTTCTCGTCGATTGTTTTCGAGAAATTTGCGATTTCAGGATTTGATTTCAGAATTTTCACCGCTTTATCAATCTCCGGAAGTGTTTTTCCCTGTTTACTTTTTACGGTAATATCTGCGTGAAGATTGGCAATAAGATCCTGATTAAGATCTTCCAATCCCGAAAAAACCGAAATAATAATAAACATTGCCGTTACTGCAACCATCATCGCCAAAGCAGAAAGCCACGTAATAAAAGTTACCGCAGTGCTTCCTTTTTTTGCAAGAAGGTATCTTGTCGCTATATAAAATGCAGTGTTTTTCAAAAAATATTTTTTTTGATTTTTTTTTCTAAAGAACAGGATTATCTCCTTCTCCTTTCAGTTCTTTTTCTATTCTTTCTACCTCATCAAGAGTGGTATCAAGGTAAAAATTCAGTTCCGGGATTATTCTCACTTGTTTTCCCATTTTCTGACCGATGAAGTTTCTGTAATGGGATTTATTTTCGTCGATTTCTTTCATAATCGCTTTTCGGAAATCCTTTGGAAAAATACTCAGATAAATCTTTGCGATACTCAAATCCGCAGTTACTTTCACATCGGAAACGGTAATAAGAAATTGCTGTTTGCTTTCCGATGCCTGTTTGCGGAAGAGTTCGGCAAAATCTTCGTGTATAATTTGTGCGACTTTTTTTTGTCTGTTGCTTTCGTTCATTCCGCAAAATTACTACTTTTGTTTTATATAATGCAGGATGTCGGATGATGGATGTCAGATGTTTCCTTAACTTCCCGCATCAAACACCAAACAAAAAAATATGAAAATAGAACATCTCGGAATTGCCGTAAAATCTTTGGAAACTTCGGATAACTTATTCGCAAAGCTTTTAGGCAAAGAAAATTACAAACAGGAATCTGTGGAAAGAGAAGGAGTTACCACTTCTTTTTACGAAACCGGAGAAAGCAAAATAGAACTTCTGGAAGCTACAAATCCCGAAAGTCCCATTGCAAAATTCATCGATAAAAAAGGAGAAGGAATCCATCATATTGCTTTCGGAGTGGAAGATATTTATAAAGAAATTGAACGGCTGAAAAAAGAGGGTTTCGTTTTCATCTCCGAAGAACCGAAAGAAGGAGCCGATAATAAATTAGTTGTTTTTCTGCATCCTAAATCCACCAACGGAGTTTTGGTAGAGCTTTGTCAGGAAAAACCGTAAAAATAAAAACCACAGAATCTTCTGTGGTTTTATCTACATTTTCTTTTCCATCATTTGTGTTTGTAGCGTAGATATTGCAAATATAAAACTATTCTGATTGAGAATTGTGAAAAAAGTTTCACATATTATGTCCCAGTTGTTACACTAATTTTCTATTTTTGTTAAAAATTTACCAATGAGTATAGGTTATAATCTACGGAAGTTCAGAACCAAATCGAATAAATCTCAACAGGAAATCGCTGATTTGCTGGGAATTGAAAGAAGAACATATATGAACTGGGAAAACGAGCAAAACGATATAAAATCCGAATATATCCCCAAACTTGCCGATATTTTTGAGGTGGAAATCAAAGACCTTTTCGACAATGCAAAAACTAATATTGAAATAAAACAGGAAATTAAAGAAAACCACGATAATTCTGTAAATGGGATTATTTTGATATTAACCGATAAACAAAGTGTTGATGAACTTGTAAAAGTCATCAAAGACAAATTCAATAAATAAAAAACCGCAGAAAATTCTGCGGTTTCATTATTCATTAATTCTTACGCTTCACAGCTACTGCACGTTACAAAATTCACCATCAATTCCTTGGAAACCGATGAACTTCTTTGGTAGTATAAAGTTTTCACACCTTTTTTCCACGCTTCGATGTAGAGGTAATTCACGTCTTTTACAGGCATTGTCGATGGAATCTGCAAATTCAAACTTTGAGCTTGGTCGATGTATTGTTGTCTTTGTGCAGCTTGAGAAATAATTTCCATCGGAGAAATTTCACGGAATGTTTTAAAGACTGCTTTTTCTTCGTCCGTCAATTCTTTCAGATGTTGTACGGAACCGTGATTCAGCATAATTGTTCTCCACGTTTCTTCGTTGTCCAATCCTTTTTCTTCCAATAATTTGGCGAGGTATTTATTCTTTCTCATAAAATTTCCTTTTGCCAAACCTGCTTTGTAATAGTTGGATGCGAAAGGTTCAATTCCCGGAGAAGTTTGTCCCAGAATTGCAGAACTGGAAGTTGTAGGAGCAATCGCCATTGTTGTGGTATTCCGTATTCCGTAACCTTTCAGCAGTTCCGGTTCACCGTAAATATTTGCCAGTTCCTGCGATGCCTGAATCGACTGTTCCTTGATTTGCCGGAAAGCTCGTGCGTTGAATTGTGTCGCCTCGAAACTTTCAAACGGAATCATATTTTTCTGCAAATAAGAATGATATCCCAAAACTCCCAAACCAAGTGCTCTGTGTCGCATTGCAAAATTTCTCGCTCCTTGCAGATAATAATTTCCTTCCGTTTTTTCGATAAATTCCGAAAGAACCGCATCAAGGAAATAAATGGCTAATTTCACGGCATTCGTATCTTTCCACTCATCATATAACTCCAGATTCATCGAAGAAAGGCAGCAAATGAAAGATTCATCTGCACTCGAAGGCAACATAATTTCCGAACACAAATTACTCGCATTCACCATCATTGCATTGTCTTTGTAAACTTGAGGTTTGTTTCGGTTCACATTATCGGTAAAGAAAATATATGGCAATCCTTTTTGCTGACGGCTTTCCAAAACTCTCGCCCAGATTTTTCTTTTGTCCATATCTCCGTCAATCATATCCTGCATCCAGTAATCCGGAACGCAGACTCCCGTAAACAAATTCTGTATCGGACTCCCAATATCTTTAATGGAAAGAAATTCTTCAATATCTCCGTGATCGATGTCGAGATAAGCTGCAAAAGCACCTCTGCGAACACCGCCTTGCGAAACCACATCCATCGCAGTATCATACAATTTCATAAAAGAAACCGCACCGGAAGATTTTCCGTTGTCGGTTACGGCAGTTCCGCGATTTCTGAGTTCCCCGAAATATCCGGAAGTTCCTCCACCGATTTTGGTCTGCATGATAACTTCTCCCAATTTATGAGTAATTCCCTCAATATGATCTGGAATATGAACATTGAAACAGGAAATCGGCAAACCGCGTTGTGTTCCCATATTTGCCCAAACCGGCGATGAAAAAGAAATCCAACCTTTGGTAATCATTTCTTCAAAAGCAGGTTGCAGTTCGGGTTTGTA
>CAYSQR010000156.1:4147-4787 GCA_964433195.1 uncultured Kaistella sp.
AATAATAGCAAAGGCTATGTAAGGTAGTATTATTCGGGTTTGTATAATCTTTTTGCAGCGGCGGTGGTAATGCGCTCAATTGCTCCATGCACGGTTTCGCCTTTCAAAAGGTAACCGCGATTAAGCATTTGCTCGGATTCTTCATTGAGCCACCAAATATTTTTTTCTTCCATAGTTATTTTAGGGATTAGGTTTTAGGGATTAGATTTACAAAGTTTGAGATTTAATATCTACTTCCTAAAACCTAATCTCTGTAATTTAAAACAAATCGTTTTCTGTAATACTTTTATCGTGTTTTGTATAATCTACAGGTCTTTTTGCGAAGAAATCATCAAGGGAATTGGCGAAAACTTCTTCTTCGAACCACATCATCGGTCGGTATTGTTCCGGTGTTACGTTGTATCTTGTTTTCATGTTGATTTTCTTTAAACTATCATCAACACGGTATTTCATAAAGTTCAGCAAATCTTCTTTGGTGAACTTATCAATTTCTCCCGCTTCAAAAATCCAGTCAAGAATTTCTTCTTCTACCGTAATGGAATGATCTACCAAAGTGTAAATATCTTCAATATCAGAATCTGTCAACAGTTCCGGCTGTTCTTCACGGATCTTGTTGATGAGATAAATTCCTGCATTGGCG
>CAYSQR010000157.1:0-812 GCA_964433195.1 uncultured Kaistella sp.
TGCGAAACCTACAAGGTTTAAGAAGATACCTATTTCAATTTAAGAAAAGCAAAAATTATAAAAAATCCCGATTCGCTCTGAATCGGGATTTTGTTTTACATCGGTGGTTGTTGATCATCATCGCCGGATGAATTGCTGTTGATGTCTTTTTTCTTTTTCGGCTGTTCTATTTTTTCTCCTTGTTTGAAGCGGTAAGTTAAAGAGAGTGAGAATTGTCTTGGTTGCCATTGCATATAGGATTTTCTTTCAAAATCTGAACTGAATGTTTCAACTCTTCTGCCTCTTGTATTAAAAATATCCTGAATGTTGAATGACAAAGTTCCGTCGCCTTTCCAAATGGTTTTGGAAATTCCCATATTCAGTGAATACATTGCGTTTTGCTTATCGGATGCGGTTTTTTGCGAACCTCTGTAGAAACCTTGAAGCTGGACGTTGAAAGTTTTATCTATCCTGAAAGTAGAAGTAAGACGCATTCTGGTCGAAAAACCATCGCCGCTTTTATCGATGAATCTTGTAACTGTATTTCCGTTGCTGTCGATGGCTTCATACGTGTAAACTCCGGTGGTTTTGTATCCGAACAAATCTACACTTCCCATTAGTTTTAACCAAGACAAAGGATCTACGCTGAAATTCAAATCCAAACCGTAACGATCATCTGTTCCGAAATTGAAAGGTTGTGTATAGAAAATATTTTCTCTTTCATCTAATCTGTAATTCACGGTTTTGTCGTCATCGGTTTTGTGACGGTAATAAAGCGTAGGATTAATGGTGTATTTTTTCTTGGAAATGCTGTACCCGAATTCGTAGGAATT
>CAYSQR010000157.1:822-4782 GCA_964433195.1 uncultured Kaistella sp.
GAACGAGGACGGTCAATTCTTCTGGAATAATTCAGCAAAAGTTGGTTGTCTTTTCCCAATTCGTAGCTTAAATATACACTCGGGAAAAGATTGTTGTAATTTTTATTTTTATTAATGACATCTCCTGCAAGATTGCTGTAATTTATTTTTACGTTGGAAAGTTCATCTCTCAAACCAATCTGATAACCGAAATTTCCGATTTTGCTTTTGAACTGTGCATAGAACGAGTTGAAAGTTTCCTTATAATCTGTAAGATTCGTGAATTTCGGAAGATAAATGTAACCGGGATTCAGAGCGGTGCTTTCCAGCACATCGTTGTCGTAATTATTATGATTAAAATCGAGTCTGTAACCTGCTTCCAATTTAGAGTTTTCGCCAATCGGTAATTCGTAATCCGCTTTTCCTATCACAGATTTTCTTACTTGTTTTTGGTTGGTAATATCGTTCAGTGCAAAAATTCCGCTATTGGTTTCCATAATATCGGTATCGTTGGAACCTTTGTTTCTTTGAAGGCTTAAAGATAAAGACAAGTTTTGTCCTTTATCATCAAATTTATGATCGAAACCGAGATCTCCCTGCAAAGCAAGATTCTTGTTGTTTCCTGTCGTAATTCTTTGGTTAAGATAAGAAGGTTGGTTCAGAAGAATATAGTTGTAATCAATGTTTCCGGTGCTGTTGTCTTTAAAAGATCTTATCGTTCCCGATGCGTTTATGGAAGTTTTTTCGGAGAAATCATAAACAAATCCGGTTGAAGCATTGTAAGTGTTGTTTTCGCTTCTGTTGATGGAACTTTGGTAAATCTCTGTAGGATTTCCGTTTGTGGTTACGTTTTTGTACCAAACGTCATTCGTGTTGGTTCTTTTGGATTTGTTGTAACCACCTCCTCCGTTCAGGAACCAGGTAAGATTTCCTTTTCTCCAGCTCAGATTTGTATTGAGCGATGTTCTCGGCAAGTAACCGATGTTTCCTACGACACTTCCGTTGAATCCCGTTTTTTTATTTTTCTTTAAAATAATATTTAAAATTCCTGCAGTTCCGCTTGCTTCAAATTTTGATGAAGGATTTGTAATAACTTCAATTTTTTCTATCTGATCTGCAGGAATACTTTGCAAAGCATTTGCTCCGTCATCGATTCCGAGAAGTGCGGAAGGTTTTCCGTTGATGAGAAATTTCACATTCGAGGAACCTCTCATCGAAACAGTTCCGTCCGTATCTACGGAAACCGAGGGAACATTATTCAGCACATCTTGCAGATTTCCGCCTTTGCTTACCAAATCCAAAGAAGGGTCGTAAACTTTTTTGTCGAGCTCCACACGGTAAGGTTTTACAGCTTGAGCAGTAATTACCACTCCCTGAATATCCTGTGTTTTGGTATTGGTAACAGAAGTTTCGGGTTCTATGCTGAAATTTCCGAGATTTCCGGCATTGGAAATTTGTTTATTTAAAGTCGATTTTTTGAAATCAATGGCTTCAATCGTGATGTCATAATTTCCCGGAACGAGAGTGAGTTTGTATTCTCCTTTTTCATCGGTTAAAGTGGCATCGCTGAAGAGCTTGTTCGCTTTGTTGCTGAAAGTTACCGAAGTATAAGGAACTCCGTTGTTTTGTTTGTCGGTAATTTTTCCGGTTACATTTATTTTTTGTTGTGCAAAAGCCAAACTTGCAGCTCCCAAAACAAAAACCAATCCTAAAGTTCTTTTTTTAATGATGGATGAAATCTCCATTTTATTCGTCATATATTTAGTTTATAATATACAGATTAAATTTTTCGACTTTAGTTAAATTAAATAAGTGTTTAATTTTTGTTAAATTTTTGTAAAATCTGTTAATTTATTATTGTTTTAAAATTTTTATTTTTACCTGATGTTTTTAGAATTCAGCCAATCTTGGTACGCTTTTGCATTTACGGCGTGTTCCGCTGCATTGTCTGTAAATTTGTGAAACCCGAATTTTCCGGGATCTGCACACATATAGATAAAATTATTTTTTTCGGCATTCAGAACTGCATCCACCGAATTTTTATCGACAATGCAAATGGGTCCCGGTGGAATTCCTGCATTTGCATAAGTATTGTACGGCGAATCTTCGCGAAGATGTCTGTACAAAACTCTTTTGATTGGAGCTTCTTTGAAATTTCCGGCTTTGCTTACAGCGTAAATTACAGTAGGGTCGCTTTGCAGCTTCATTCCTTTTTTGTAGCGGTTCAGATATAAACCTGCAACGGTATTCATCTCATCGGGTTTTCCGCCGGTTTCTTTGTAAACCAGTGAAGCCATTGCATAAATCTGATTTCTCGATAATCCTAAATTCTGTTCTTTTGCTTTTCTTTCAGAAGTCCAGAAACCGTTGTATTCGTCTTCAAATTTTTTGAAAAATTCTTTCGGAGTTACCGTCCAAAAGAAATTGTAAGTATCGATAAAAAAATATCTTTTCAAATCTTCGGCATCGGAAAAACCTTTCTCGGAAGCGATTTTATTAAAGTCGGTTGCGAATTTCAGAGAATCTGCTTCCGTTTTTTTTGCCACTCTTCCTATCATTTGATACACTGTATAGAAATCGCCGATTCTGAAAGTATTTTCGGTTTGGTTTCCTGCTTTGATCATATTTACCAAATCGGTATTATTTGTTCCGGATTTGATTCTGTATCGTCCTGCGTTGAAAAATTTATTTAAGTTCTTGCTTTTTGCCACTTCCGCAAATTCTTCTTTGTTCTTTAAATAAGGAGAAATGGAATCCAGAATCGAATTGAAGTTTGCAGAATGGGGAATGAGAACGTATCCTTCTTTTTCCACATTGTCTGAGTAATATTTTTGGTAATATTTAAAGCCGAAAAATCCGCCGATAAACAGCATTGCTAAAAAAATAACCGCAAAAACAGAACAACCTTTTTTCATAAATGATGATTGATAATTGATAATTAATTATTGATTATATCATTTTATAAAACCCAAATTTTGACTTCCGAACTTCCAAGCTAAAGCATAATTTTCCCTTTGAATACCTGTTTCGCAGAACCTTCTAACCAGATATTTTGGAAAGAACTTCCGTTTTGTTCGGCGTAAACTTTCAGCGTTCCTCCCAAAGTTTTCACGGTAACGGAATTTTGATTTTTATCTTTCAGAAAAACCAATGCAGAAGCAGTAACTCCTGTTCCGCAACTCAGTGTTTCGTCTTCTACACCGCGTTCGTAAGTTCTCACAAAGATTTCGTTTTCGGAGATTTCTTCCACGAAATTCACATTGATTCCTTCGGTTTTGTATGTCGCAGAATTTCGGATTTCGTTACCGTTTTTGTAAACATCGTAGTTTTCCACATTATTAATAAATTTCACGAAATGCGGAGAACCTGTATTGAGAATAGAATTTTCTCCATCTTTCCGAATGGAATTTACGTCAATCATTTTCAGTTTTACGATGCCGTTTTTGATTTCTGCTTCGTGAGTTCCGTCGATGGCTTCAAAGGTAGTTTTGTCTTCAAAAATATCCAGAAAATGAGCGAAAGCAACGATACATCTTCCTCCGTTTCCGCACATTGTACTTTCGTTACCGTCGGAATTATAATATACCATTCTGTAATCGGAAGTTTCATTATTTTCCAGTAAAATCAAACCGTCTCCACCGATTCCGAAACGGCGGTCGCAAAGTTTTTGGATGATTTCTTTGGTTTTCGGGAACTGTAAATCCCGATTGTCAATCATCACAAAATCGTTTCCGGTTCCTTGATATTTATAAAATTCCATAATATTCTGCATAAAAAAAGCGGAGATTTCTGCCGTATAAATTGGGTTTGTAAAGTTACTTAAAATCTCTCAACCACTAAATTGAGGGATGTTAAAATAATCACAAAATAAAGAGATGGTTATTGTTAAATTAAGATGAAAGAGTTGGAAAACTTTGTCAAAGTTTTATTCAGTTTGATGATTAACTTTGACAAAGTTTACAAAAGAAGAAAGAAATATTA
>CAYSQR010000158.1:0-1117 GCA_964433195.1 uncultured Kaistella sp.
GTATGGGTCCTGGGTTCGAATCCCAGCCAAGGCACAAATTTACTTTTTTAAGGAGTAAATTTTTTTTCATATTAATATTTTGTGATTTGGTGTTCAAAAGTCTTTCGTTTCGGAAGACTTTTGGCGTTTTATGCAATATCATTAATCCAGATGCATATTATCAATCAATCTCACATTACCTACGAAAACAACAATGAAAGCTCTGTAATCTTTGTCTTTGTAGAAAAAATCGGTTTCTTTTAAGGTGGTTTCATCAGCGATTTCGAAATATTCTAAAGCCATTTCAGGCTCTTTTTCGAAAATTTGTTTTACCCGGAGATTAATTTCGGGAATTGTAATGATTCTGAACCAATTGTTTACTTTAATCAAAGTTTCGTGGATGATTTTTGCTCCTGCTTTCTGCTTGGGATTTAGTCTTTCGTTTCTGGAACTCATTGCAAGTCCGTTCTCTTCGCGATAAATAGGAACTCCGTGGATTTTAATAGGAAGATTAAGGTTTTGAACTAATTTTTTGATGATTGCTAATTGCTGGAAATCTTTTTCGCCGAAGTAGGCATTATCCGGTTTTACTTGCCGAAAAAGTTCTTCTACCACTGTCCCCACTCCGTTGAAATGTCCGGGACGGAATTTTCCTTCCATCTCATTTTCTAATCCGTCGAATTGGTATTCTTTGCTTCTTAATCCATCGGGATAAATATCGGAAACTTCTGGGATATAAACTGCATCTACAAAACCGCATTGTTCCAATATTTTTATATCTTGTGCTACATTTCTCGGGTATTTTTCCAAATCATTTTGATTATTGAATTGAGTAGGATTTACAAAAATGGAAGAAATAACCAAATCGTTTTCTTGTCTTGCATTTTCATAAAGGGAAATGTGTCCTTTGTGGAGTGCACCCATTGTAGGAGCAAATCCGATTTTTTTCCCCATTTCTTTCTGCCTTTCAATATAATCCTGAAGTGTATTTTTACTTTTAATAATTGAGGAAATAAATTCAATAAAGAAGATTTAGAAGAAAGAAGTTTTTGATGAGCATCAACATCATCTAACATTTCTGCTCGTTCTAAAATCATTTCTGAAATTTGTAAAGCGTTGCAACATGCACATAAGCTTG
>CAYSQR010000158.1:1127-4764 GCA_964433195.1 uncultured Kaistella sp.
AATTTTCATAGCCTATTTTAAGTTCAGTAAAAATAGAAAAATTCATTAAAAAAAATAAGCATTGAAAAAAAATAAAATAAAAAAACGTTGAAGGAATAGAAATATTAAAAGGTATTAGTTTAAAATTTTGTAATTTTGCAGAATAAAGTAATCTGCTTTATAAAAGATTATAGAATTTATGCCGAACCAGAAGATATTATATGTTACCACAGAAATGTTTCCTTATCAGGAAGATAATAATATGGCGACAATGGTAAACAAAATGGCACTCAAAATGCACCAAGAAGGAAATGATGTACGAGTGTTTATGCCGAGATTTGGGCAGATCAGCGAAAGAAAATTTCAGCTTCACGAGGTAATTCGCCTTTCGGGAATGAATATTATTATCAATGATCTCGATCAGCCTTTAATTATCAAAGTGGCATCGCTTCCCGGAGAAAGACTACAGGTTTATTTTATCGACAACGAAGAGTATTTTAAAAGAAAACAATATTATCTTGATGATGATGGGAAATCCTTTGATGATAATGACGAACGTGCTATTTTTTTCGCAAGAGGAGTGATAGAAACAATCAAGAAATTAAACTGGGTTCCGGATGTGATTCACCTGAATGGTTGGATGTCTTCTTTTATTCCTGTTTATCTGAAAACCTTTTACAAGAGCGATTCTTATTTTAACGATTCCAAAATAATTCTTTCCGTATATAACGAGGAAGATGCTCCGCTTTCGACTTCGGTAGAAGAAAAAATGAAGTTCGACAATATTATTTCACTTAAAGCGTTTAAAAAACCGAGTTTTCAAAAATTCGTCATCGAAAGTATGGACTTGGCAGATGTGGTGGTAAAAGGAGATGAGTTTCTACAGGGAGATTTGGATAAAGCATTTAACAAGACTAAAACGGCAAAATCGGAGTATTTGGATGCGGAATCTATTTCAAAGCTATATTAACCCATATTAATTCAATTTAAATTTAATGATAAAGAATATTACGAAATTATTCAATATTACTGCAACGTTGGTAATTGGAAGTTTAATTTTATGGAATTGTGAGCCGGATGCAGATTCGCTGGGTTCGCAATTTTTTCAGGACGGAATTCAGGGAACAGAAGCAGAATATTCTGTAATTGCATATAATGTAAATAATAATGACTCCATCCGTACTGATGCAGTCCGGCTTCAAACTGCTACTTTGGGAGCGTTTAGTGAACCGCAATTTGGGATGCAGAAATCTGCTTATGTAACACAAGTACGACTTTCGAGTTACGCCCCTGATTTTGGAACGAATCCCGTTTTGGATTCCGCAGTATTGGTTATTAAACCAAATTATCCTATAGATTCTGTAACAACCACTACAAATGAAGACTATATTTATCCGGACGGAGAGGTTCTTGCAAAAAAGGTGGTTTCCACATATCCCGTGAGTAAATACGGTAAAACCAAAATCGGAGGTAAAACGATTTTTAATATAAAAGTTCATCAGGTAAATGATTTTCTTTCTGCAAATACCGATAAATTATATTCCGATAAAAATGTAGCTACCGGAAATGTTATAGGTACAAAGGTTTTTGATGGTACGGTTAATTCCATTAAAATAACGAAAGATTCAGACGACAGTAGTCTTTTTGAAAGAGAGGTATCTTTGAGAGTTCCTTTGGATAGCACATTTTTTCAAAACAATATTATTCTGAAATCGCAATCTCCGGAACTTGCAGATGCAGCTTCATTCATCAGATATTTTAAAGGAATAAAAATTTCCGTAGAAGAGAATGACGGATATATTTTCAGTTTCAATCCCAATGAGTTGCAACTTACCCTTTATTATAAAAAAGATAAAGTAGAGGATACTACAACTACGAGAGAAGATGCTACTTTTTCATTCAATTTAGGTTCTGCAAATACACATTTCAATCATATTACCTATGATCGTGCAGGAACACCTGTTGCAGCTGCTATTGCTTCATCAAGCCAAATAACGGGTGATCCGAAATTGTTTGCACAAGGAATGGGAGGACCCGGAATCGGATTGAGAGTTCCTGCATCCACTGTTAATGCAATAAAAGATTTGTATCATAATGACAAAATAGGAATTATCTCTGCAAAAATCAGGATATATACGGATAAGGCAAGTTGGGATAATAATTTTCCGAAACCCGATTATTTCACAGTAAATCAAAGAGAAATAAAAGCTAATAATGAATTTAAAGACCTCAATACTTTCCTTACGGATATGAGTGCTTTAGCTTATACCGGAGTTTACAGTTTGGTAAAAACGTATGACCTTAATGAAAATCCAGCATATTACGATATAGGAATCACCAAAACTTTTAAAGATATTATTGAGAGTAATGCGGATAATCACGACATTATTTTAAATGTAGGAACCTATATTTTAGATGTCAATGGAAGTTTGGTAGGTTTGCAATATCCGGATTCAGCTCAGAATTTTAATACCAGAACTTATACTCCGAACAGAGCTGTATTTGTAGGGACAGATTCGGGGAATGATAAAAGTGCAAAATTGATTTTGACTTACGGAAAAAAATAATAAAAAGTTTAAAGAATTAATAATTATGTGTGGAATTGTAGGTTATACAGGTTTTCAGGATGCTTACGAAGTGGTTATCAACGGACTTCGCAGATTAGAATACAGAGGTTATGACAGTGCAGGAATTGTTCTAGATAAAGAAAATGCAGATTTCGAGATTGCCAAAACAAAAGGCAAAGTAGACGATTTGGTTGCAATTTCAAAAAAATTAGCAGGAAAATCACACGTTGGAATGGGACATACAAGATGGGCGACACACGGAGTTCCGAGTGACAGAAATTCTCATCCGCATATTTCAAACAACGGAAAAATTGCGTTGATTCACAACGGGATTATCGAAAATTACGATACCATCAAAATAATGCTTACCGAAAAAGGTTTCACTTTTCAGTCCGAAACCGATACCGAAGTTTTGGTAAACCTTATTCAATATTTTATGGATACCAATGCAGAAATTGATTTTTCTACTGCGGTACGATTTGCCTTAAATGAAGTTTACGGAGCGTATGCAATTACCGTAATGCACGATGATTTCCCCGGGGAATTGGTAGTAGCAAGATTAGGTTCTCCTCTTGCTATCGGTTTAGGAAATAAAGAATATTTCATTGCATCTGATGCATCTCCTTTTGTGGAATTTACCAAAGAAGCAGTCTATCTCGAAGAAGGTCATATGGCGACAATTTCTCTTGCAAAAGGAGTAGATATCAGAAATATAAAAGACAATGAAAAAATAACTCCGGAAGTTCAGGAATTAAAATTCAGTTTGGAACAAATCGAAAAAGGAGGTTATGAACATTTTATGCTTAAAGAAATTTTCGAGCAGCCAAAATCTATTCACGATACTTTGAGAGGAAGATTGCTTGTAAACGAAGGAATCATCAAAATGGCAGGAATCTGGGATCATCTCGAAAGAATTAATCAGGCACAGAAAATTACCATCATTGCGTGTGGAACTTCTTGGCACGCCGGATTAATCGGGGAATATCTTATAGAAGAATTTGCAAGAATTCCTGGAGAGGTAGAATATGCTTCGGAATTCAGATACAGAAATCCGATTATTACGAATAAAGACATTGTTATTGCTATGTCCC
>CAYSQR010000159.1:0-4722 GCA_964433195.1 uncultured Kaistella sp.
CGGTTTTGTAAAAATGTGCGGCTTGTTTGGCGTTTCCTACATAAAACTCAATGTAATCTGTACCGTTAATCGGTAAAAAATTCTCTGCCTGTGCTATTTTTTCGGCAAATGTAAGTGTTGACATTTTCTTCTTTTTTACTTAAAATTATTAGCGACTAAATTACGAAATTTGAAATGAATGGAAAACGGTATCAAAACAAAAATTTTATAGCGGATAATTTGACCATTGTTTATTCATTTGTTTTCAGATTCTTAAACTTTCCTCTCTTTATAGATGGGAAAAGGAAAATTTCTTTTTTGAAATAAGACTTTAAAACATTTTTATACGTTTTCGTTTTCCATAAAAAAACACGATTTTTGCAGCCATAAAATTTAATATGTCTGATTTAATCAAAGAAATAGAAAAACGCAAAACTTTCGGAATCATCTCACATCCCGATGCGGGAAAAACGACTTTAACGGAGAAGCTCCTTCTTTTCGGGGGTGCAATTCAGGAAGCCGGTGCGGTAAAATCCAACAAAATAAAAAAAGGAGCAATTTCCGATTTTATGGAAATTGAAAGACAGAGAGGAATTTCCGTAGCGACTTCGGTTTTGGCTTTTGAATATAAAAACCACAAAATCAACATTCTGGATACTCCCGGTCACAAAGATTTTGCGGAAGATACTTATCGTACTTTAACTGCGGTGGATTCTGTAATCGTGGTGATTGACGTTGCAAAAGGAGTTGAGGAACAAACCGAAAAGCTCGTTCAGGTTTGCAGAATGCGGAATATTCCGATGCTGGTTTTCATTAATAAATTGGACAGAGAAGGAAAAGATGCTTTCGATTTATTAGACGAAGTAGAACAGAAATTGGGTTTAACGGTAGTTCCGCTTTCTTTGCCGATTGGTATGGGAAGTGATTTTCAGGGGATTTATAATATCTGGGAAAATAATATCCAGCTGTTTTTAGAAGAGAAAAAACAGAAAGTTGGTGAAGCGATTAAGTTTGATGACATTAATGATTCTATGATTGATGAAATCATTGGTGAAAAAGCGGCGGCAACTTTAAGAGAAGAATTGGAATTGGTACAATCCGTTTATCCGGAATTTAACCGTGAAGATTATATGAATGGTGATTTACAGCCGGTTTTCTTCGGTTCTGCTCTGAATAATTTTGGGGTACGTGAACTTTTGGATGCTTTTATCGAAATCGCTCCAAAACCGCAACCGAAAGAAAGCGAAACCCGGATTGTGAAACCCGAAGAAAAAGATTTTACGGGATTTGTTTTCAAAATCCACGCAAATATGGATCCGAAACACCGCGACAGATTGGCTTTCGTGAAAATTGTTTCGGGGACTTTCAAAAGAAATGAAAATTACCTTTTGGTAAGAGAAAACAAAAAAATGAAATTCTCTTCGCCGAACGCATTTTTTGCCGACAAAAAAGAAGTGGTTGATGAAAGTTTTCCGGGTGATATTGTGGGACTTCACGATACGGGAAATTTCAGAATCGGTGATACTTTAACGGGCGGCGAAAAAATAAGTTTCAGAGGAATCCCGAGCTTTTCGCCGGAACATTTCAGATACATTAATAATGATGATCCTTTGAAAGCAAAACAATTGGCAAAAGGAATTGACCAGTTGATGGATGAAGGTGTTGCACAATTGTTTACTCTGGAAATGAACAACCGGAAAATCATCGGAACAGTCGGAGCTTTACAGTATGAAGTCATTCAATACAGATTGGAGCACGAATATGGGGCGAAATGTACTTACGAACCACTTTCCATTCATAAAGCGTGTTGGATTGAAGCCGACGAAAAGTCCGATGAATTCAAAGAATTTGCACGGCTGAAACAGCGGTTTCTGGCAAAAGATAAATATGACCAATTGGTTTTTTTGGCAGATTCGTCTTTCACGATTCATATGACGCAGGAGAAATTTCCGAATGTGAAACTGCATTTCATCAGTGAGTTTCAGCAACAATAATTTTATGATGAAAAAATTGTAAATTCGCAAAACAAATAAATTAAATAATGGGCAAAAGTATTGAAGAGCTGAAATCTCTTGCAACACAAATCAGAAGAGATATTTTGAGAATGGTTCACGCCGTAAATTCCGGTCATCCCGGCGGAAGTTTGGGCTGTACGGAATTTTTTACCGCACTTTACGGAAAAGTGATGAACTATAAATTTCCTTTCACGATGGAAGGAAAAAACGAAGATCTTTTCTTCCTTTCCAACGGACATATTTCGCCGGTGTTTTATTCCACTTTGGCGAGATTCGGATTTTTTCCGGTGGAAGAATTAGCAACTTTCAGAAAATTAGATTCCAGATTACAAGGACATCCTACAACGCACGAAGGACTTCCCGGAGTTCGTGTTGCATCGGGTTCTCTTGGACAAGGTTTGTCGGTTGCAATCGGTGCGGCTTTAGGAAAAAAATTAGACGGAGATCAATCTTTGGTTTACACGCTTCACGGCGATGGAGAACTGCAGGAAGGTCAGATTTGGGAAGCATTGATGTTTGCCGCTGCGAAAAAAGTGGACAATATTATTGCAACCATTGATTACAACGGAAGACAAATCGATGGCGATACCGATGATGTTCTGAGCTTAGGAAATCTTCACGCAAAATTGGAAGCATTCGGATGGAAAGTTCTGAACGAAAAAAACGGAAACGATCTGGAAACCGTAATTGGAATTCTTGAAAGAGCAAAAGCAGAAACCGGAAACGGAAAACCTGTCGCTATTCTTCTTCATACGGAAATGGGATTCGGAGTAGATTATATGATGGGAAGTCATTCTTGGCACGGAAAAGCTCCGAATGATGAGCAATTGGATACTGCTTTCAAACAACTCTATTTGGAAGCTCCGGCGGATTATTAAAATGCTTTTGGCTTTTGGCAACTTGCTTTTAGCCATTAAATCAATCGAATAATTTATTAAAAAACAAAACAGCAAAAGGTAGCTATAAAAGCTAAAAGCCAATTGCAAACAGCAATATGAAATATACCTATACAGAAAAAAAAGATACAAGAAGTGGTTTCGGAGCAGGATTGGCTGAACTTGCCGATAAAAACCCGAATGTAGTGGCACTTTGTGCAGATCTTATTGGTTCTTTGAAAATGGAAAAATTCATCGAAAAAGCACCGGAAAGATTCATCCAAGTCGGAATTGCAGAAGCCAATATGATGGGAATTGCAGCCGGATTAACCATTAACGGAAAAATTCCTTTTACGGGAACTTTTGCCAATTTTTCCACTTCGAGAGTTTATGACCAGATTCGACAGTCGATTGCTTATTCTAACAAAAATGTGAAAATCTGTGCTTCTCACGCCGGATTGACTTTGGGTGAAGACGGAGCTACACACCAAGTTTTGGAAGACATCGGAATGATGAAAATGCTTCCCGGAATGACGGTCATCAATACCTGCGATTACAACCAAACCAAAGCTGCAACTTTGGCGATTGCCGATTTTGAAGGTCCGGTTTATCTGAGATTCGGGCGACCTGTAGTTCCGGTTTTTATTCCGGAAGATATGCCGTTTGAAATTGGGAAAGGAATTCTTTTGCAGGAAGGAACGGATGTAACGATTATTGCAACGGGACATTTGGTTTGGGAATCTTTGCTTGCAGCTGATGAATTGGAGAAAGAAGGAATTTCCTGTGAAGTGATAAATATTCACACCATCAAACCTTTAGACGAGGAAATTATTCTGAAATCCGTAGAAAAAACCGGAAAAATCGTAACCGCAGAAGAGCATAATTACATCGGCGGATTGGGAGAATCTGTTGCCGGAATGCTTTCCAGAAAGCGACCAACCATTCAGGAATATGTTGCAGTGAATGATACTTTCGGGGAATCTGCAACACCTGCGGAACTGATGAAAAAATACAAAATAGATGCTGCTGCGGTGAAAGAAGCGGTGAAAAGGATTTTGGAGAGATGAGGTTTTAGAAATTAACCTTTAATTCCTATAAAATTAATAACAAGAAAACACGCATTGCGTATGTTTTTGAGTTATGTGTAACCTTGACGCCGACAACAATCAAAATGACAAAAACTATTCTGACATTATTATCTATCTTTTCAATCGGGCTGACTTTTGGTCAAACATCTGACAGTACAAAAGTTAAGAAAGACTCTTTCAATAATTATGACGAGCTTAGGGACAAGCAACAAAAAGCGGAAATTGAAGCATTAACTTATCTGGATTCGACTTTTAACTTTCAGGTTGCCGTTCCAAATTGGTTACACTTAATCGAAACTGGTTCAAATTATTTTTGGGGTGGAACTTTGCCTGCTGTTGAAGGTATTGAAAACGCAATCGTTATTAAATCTTTTGACAAGAAAGATTATCAATCCCTTATAGACTTTAAAAAATATGTTGTTGAGGGACTTGTATTTGGACAATCACCAACTTGGAGCAATTCTCATAAATTTATGGGAAAGAAAGACCTTGGTCAATACAAAAATATTGGTGATGCTTACAAAGTGTACTTAATGCGAGGAAAGCTAATGTATCACTGCGAGTATGTTTTACTTGAAACCAAGACAGCTTACTTGTGGATAGATTTTACTTCAACTCAGGAAACATTTGAAAAAAACATAGGCAAGTTTGAGGAGTTTTTAAATGGGTTTAAAGTAATAAATTCGACCAATGAAAAGTAAGGCTACACATAACATCGGTTTGGCAATATGGCGGCTGAAGTGCTAAATTCAAGTTCAGTTCTTC
>CAYSQR010000160.1:0-4706 GCA_964433195.1 uncultured Kaistella sp.
ATGTCGCCGCAGAAACCAAAAGAAATGTCATCCTGAAAGACGGAATTATCGAAAGTGATGAATATATTGAACAAAGAATTTTGGAGTAAATGGTAAATTGCTTCGCTGTGAATGGTGAATTTTCCTGCGGAAGTGAATAGTGAATTTGAAATTCACTCGAAGAAATTCACTCGAAGAAATGCACTCGAAGAAATGCACTCGAAGAAATGCACTCGAAGAAATGCACTCGAAGAAATTCACTCGAAGAAATTCACAAAAAATAATTGACAAATTATGTTTGACATCGACCGTTGGAGAGAAATTTTTGAATCTATTCGCAGCAATGTGCTGAGAACGGTACTTTCCGGTTTTACGGTTGCACTTGGTTTGTACATTTTCATCGTGCTTTTCGGAATCGGAACAGGATTGCAAAATTCTTTTACTCAAGCATTTGCGAGAGATGCAACAAATCTCATTACCATTTTCAGCAGAAAAACAACCATTGCTTACGGCGGTTTGCAGTCGGACAGACAAATCGTTCTGAAAAATGACGATTACAACCAAATCACAAAATCCGATCCCGAAAAAATCGAAAGTTCCACACCGAGATATTCCGCAAATATGCTCGTAAAGTATGGTAAAGAAAGCGGAACTTACCAAATAAGCGGTGCAAATCCCGATGAAAAAATCATCGAAAACCGCAAACTTACGGAAGGAAGATATCTGAACGTTTTGGATATGAACCGCAAACAAAATGTCGCCGTCATCGGAAGAATGGTTCAAAGGGATTTGATTAAAAACGGAAGTCCCGTCGGAAAAGATGTCAATATCAACGGAACGATGTTTAAAGTTGTAGGTGTTTTTTCTGATGACGGTGGAGATTGGGATGAAAGAATGATTACCGTTCCCATCACTACTTTGCAGCAAATGAAAAAAGGTTCCGATTCCGTGAATACGATTTTTATTACTTATAATACAGATTTGAAACCCGATCAAGCCATAAAATATGGCGAAAAAATAGAGAAAGATTTAAAAGCAAAACACAAAGTTTCTCCCGATGACGAAAATGCAATCGTCGTAAGAAACAATGCCAAAAATATGGGAGAAACCTTTCAGTTTTTATTCATCATTACTTTAATTGTCGGATTTATCGGAATGGGAACTTTACTTGCGGGAATCATCGGAATCAGTAATATAATGGTATATATCGTGAAAGAAAGAACTCGGGAAATCGGTGTAAGAAAAGCAATCGGTGCAAAACCGGGAAGTATCGTAGGATTGATTATGCAGGAAAGCGTTGTAATTACTGTAATTTCGGGATTTATCGGAGTTGGTTTGGGAGTTTTATCTTTAAATTTAATAGGCGATAGTTTAGAAAAATATTTCATCAAAGATCCGAATGTAGGATGGGGATTAATCATCGCCGCATTCATCAGTTTAGTGATTTCCGGTTTGGTTGCAGGATTCGTTCCTGCGTACAGAGCGAGTAAGATTAAGCCGATTGAAGCGTTGAGAGCGGAATAAATTCCTGTGAATTTGCTTCGCAAGTGAATGGTGAATTTTCCTGCGGAAGTGAATAGTGAATTTGAAATTCACTCCAAAGGAAATTCACTCCAAAGGAAATTCACTCCAAAGGAAATTCACTCCAAAGGAAAATTCACCCGAAGGAAATTCACTCCAAAGGAAATTCACTCGAAGAAATTCACTCCCGAAGGAAAATGACTTTAATAAAGTAAAAATTGACAATAAAATGAACATCATTTTCAAAAAAGATACGTGGCAAGAAATCTATTATTCCTTGAAGAATAATAAGCTGCGAACTTTTCTCACGATGATTGGAGTCGGTTGGGGAATGTTTCTTTTCGTGGCGTTGCTTGGTGCGGCAAAAGGAATGGAGAACGGTTTCGAGAAATTGTTTTCAGGTTTTGCAACGAACTCTATTTTTCTTTGGGCACAAAACACTTCGATTCCTTATGACGGATTTCCGAAAGGAAGAAAAATGAATCTGCATTTAGGTGATTTGGAAATGCTTCCGAAGAAAATTCCGCAAATCGATTATATTTCTCCGCAAAGTGCACGAGGAAACTTCGGAAGTCCCGGAGAATCTTTTTCAAGGAACGGGAAAACTGCAACCTATACTTTGAACGGAGATTTTCCCGTAGGAAACAAAATTTCCGAGAAAAAACTCATCTTTGGAAGGTATCTGAATGATGCCGATATTTCGGGAAACAAGAATGTCATCGTCATCGGAGAAGAGATTTACAAAAACTTTTTCGATGCCAAAAAGAACGAAAATCCGGTCGGAAAATCGGTTAATGTAAAGGGAATTTTCTTCAATGTCATCGGAGTTTTCAGAGTAAAAAAAGGAGCCGGAATGGAGAATGACCAATCTGCTTTTATCCCGTTTTCTACTTTTTCTAAAATGTATAATGACGGAGATAAAGTCGGTTTCTTTGCGATTGTGAGCAAACCCGATGCAGATTTGACTGCAGTGGAAGATAAGGTAAAAACCGAACTCAAAAAGAAATACAACGTTTCGCCGGAAGATACCAATGCTTTCGGAACCTTCAACCTCGGAAAAGAATTTGCAAAATTCACGGGATTTCTTACGGGAATGCAGCTTTTAACCATCATTGTAGGAACTTTGACGATTTTGGCAGGAGTTATTGCCATTTCAAATATACTATTAATCACAGTAAAAGAAAGAACCAAAGAAATCGGAATCCGCCGTGCTTTAGGAGCAAAACCTGCGGAAGTAAGAAACCAGATTTTATTGGAAAGCGTAGTCATTACTTTAACTTCGGGACTTTTGGGATTTATGTGCGGGATTTTACTTTTGATGATGATTGACATTGCGACAAAAAACCAGGACGAGTTTCCGTTCTATAACCCGACTGTAAATTACAGTGAGGTTTTCGGAGCAATGGCGGTAATGGTAATTTTAGGATTAATTATCGGAATGATTCCTGCACAAAGAGCGGTAAAAATTCGTCCGATTGAAGCATTGAGAAGCGAATGATGAATAAAGTGAATGGTAAATTTTCCTGCGGAAGTGAATAGTGAATTTGAAATGCACTCGAAGAAATGCACTCGAAGAAATGCACTCGAAGAAATGCACTCCGAAGGAAATTGACTGCAAAGCAAATTCACTCTTAAATAAATTGACTAAATAAAGAACTCTATATGAAAAAACTTACTTTAAAAAAAGCAATCTACATCTTATTGGGATTGATTTTCGCAATTGCCCTTATTTCGGGAATCTCTTATTTCATTAAATCGAATACCACAGAAAGCGAGACTTTCCTTACCAAAAAACCGGTCGTTCAAAATATGGACGATAAAGTAATGGCAACAGGAAAAATCGTTCCACGTGAAGAAATCGAAATAAAACCGAATATGTCCGGAATCATCGACAAAATTTTGGTAAAAGAAGGAGATCACGTTTCGGCAGGACAATTGGTAGCAAGTTTACGGATTGTTCCGAATGTTCAGAATGTGAATGCCGCACAACAGGAAATCAATAACGCCAATCTGCAGATCAGCAATTCGAGAATAAATGTCGATAACCAACAAAAACAATTTGAGATGCAACAACGATTGTATAATCAAGGAGTAATTTCCAGACAAGAATTTATTTCTGCTCAACAGCAATTGCAATCTACACAACAACAATTGAGAAATGCACAGCAACAATTGCAAACTGCACAAAAAAACCTACAGATTGCAAGAACCGGTGCAACTCCCGAACTCGCAAGTTTGGCAACCACGCAAATCCGTTCCAAAGCAACCGGAACCGTTTTGGAAGTTCCCGTGAAAGTAGGAAGTCAGGTTATTGAAGCCAACTCTTTCAATGCAGGAACTACGATTTGTTCGATTGCCGATTTAAATTCACTGATTTTTGAAGGAACGATTGATGAAGCTCAAGCTGGAAAACTGAAAGAAGGAATGGATATGAATGTAGTCATCGGTGCTTTACAAAACAAATCTTTCCCGGGAAGAGTTACGATGATTGCTCCCAAAGGAAAAGAAGAAAACGGAACCATAAAATTCCCGATAGAAGGTGATGTTTTCAATAAAACCAATGAATACATCAGAGCCGGATTTTCCGCAAACGGCGAAATCATTCTCAGTTCCCAGAAAAATGCTTTGCTTCTGGATGAATCATTAATCCAGTATGAAAAAGTAAACGGAACAGACAATCCTTTTGTAGAAGTGAAACAACCAAACGGAAAATTCAAAAAAGTAAATGTAAAACTCGGAGCAAGCGATGGAATCAATGTCCAGATTTTATCAGGCATTACAAAAGATTCCGAAGTGAAAGTATGGAATCCTTCGGATAAAGATAAGGAAGCATTGAAAGAGAAGAAAAAATGATAGATGTTGGAAGTTGGATGATGGAAGTTTGGTGTTTGAAGATGAATTTTTAATGAAAGTATGAGTTCCGAAGGAACTTTATCGGTGCAGAAAAAATATGAACATAGATTCGGGGCGTTCCGTAGGAACGCTGTAATAATGAAGGTTCTGATAAGATTTTACAAAAACTAAAATTTAAAATAATACACGAGATTTTGAATGCAGAATTTTAAAAACTTACAACATCCTGCTTCCATCTTCCCGCCACAAAACAAAACCCCGAAAAACCCCGAAAAATTTCTTTCGGGATTTTTTTATGACCGAAAAATGAGTACATATACCTATAAGATTGTGTATTACTCATTATAGGATTC
>CAYSQR010000161.1:0-4683 GCA_964433195.1 uncultured Kaistella sp.
TCCCCCAGTTTTCGGTATCGGTATAAAAATAGATTTCCCAATTGTCCTTTTCAGGCTTGGTATAGATGGCATATTTTCCTGCTTTCAAAGTTTGTCCGTCAATGACGACATCATCAGAAAATGAAATAGTGGAGTTTTTATTGGCACCGGTCCTCCAGATTTTTCCGTAAGGAACCAAATCTCCAAAAATAACTCTTCCGTTCATATTAGGACGGGAATATTCCAACTCAATATTGGTTAATCCGACTTTTACTTCCAGTTCAGCAGGAGCACTTGCTTGTGGGGTTTCAACCTGGGCGTGTAACAATACAATTGTAAATACGGTGATAAGAGATAATACTTTTTTCATGAATTATTAATTTTTGATAAAGATAAATCTATTCTTTTATATTAATTAACCCAAATCTTTATATTTAGGCATTAAATAATGGACGTGCTACATTTTTTTATATTCAGAATAAGATTTTGCCTTGTAATTTGCTTTTTTTCAACATTTGTTTCTGCACAGGACAGATACAGGGAAATAGATAGCCTGCTTGACGCTTCTACACTTGAGTATGAAAATTATGATACGCAAAAATCCATTGATTTAGCGAAGCAGGCACTAAAAAAAGCGGAGAGATTAAAAATTTCCCAGGCAATAGCGGAAGCAAATTATAATATAGCCCGGGGCCTGGGAGATATCGGGAAGCACGAAGAATCATTCAGTTATATTGAGAAGGCAGAAAAAGAAGATTTTGCCCGGAAGAATAATTTATTCAGAGCGAAATTGAGGGAAATTGCAGCAACGAATTACATGACATTGAGCATGTATCCTCAGGCAGTTAAGGAATTTCATAAAACACTTCAGTTAACGAGTCATTACGAGAATGATTCTTTTGCAAAAATGATCAGAGGCAGGACTTATGGTAATTTGTACGTAACATACCACGATATTGGAAACTTAGATTCAGCATATTATTATTTGGATAGAGAGATAAAATCTCTAAAAGACTTAGAAGAGGCGGAAATTTATTCATACCTAAGCCTTTCATACCTTGATTATGGTCTTATATACATAGAAGAAGAGAAAAACTTAGATTCCGCTCAATATTATTTTCAGAAATCATTGTATTTATTAGAAAAATATGAAGACCCTTTTAAACAAGATGTTTTTCGGGCTTTAGGGGATTTATACTATGAGAAAAAAGAATACGATAAATCATTGAACTATTATTTGGAATCACAAAAAATTCTCAATAAAATAGATTTTTTTGATCCGAGCTATACCTACATTCTAAAAAGGATTTCCGATATATATAAGTATCGTAAGAATTTCGAACTGGAACAATTGTATTTAGATAAATACATTGCTTTGAAAGACAGCCTTTCAGAATCAAAAATAGATGCGGTTGGTAAAATAGTAAATGATTTATTGAAAAAACAGGAAAAGTCAGAAGGAGAAGCAAGAAGCAAGACTTACCTGATCATTTGTTCTGTTTTTCTGATTTCCGCCGCTGCAGTTTTGGTTACAATATATTTTTACAGAAAAAAACAGAGGCAGGAAAAAGAGGCACTTTCGAACAAAGAAAAATTATTAATTAAAAAAGAGAATGAAAATCAAATATTAAAACAGCAATTAAATGTTGCTTTTGATGAAGTAGTACAACTTGCCAAGATGAATGATCCTTCTTTTTTGAGTAGATTTATGGAAGTTTATCCGGAATTTACCGGTAAGTTAAAAGAAACATATCCCACCCTTCAGTCGAGTGAACTTACGTTTTGCGCCATGCTGTTTTTGAATTTTTCATCTAAAGACATTGCAGAGTTTACATTTGTTACGCCCAAGGCAGTTCAGAATCGTAAAAACCGGCTCAGAAAAAAACTAAACATCCCTTCGGAAGAAGACCTTAATATCTGGATGCAAAAATTATTGGGCTAAACACCTCTTTTATGGTTAATTTTAGAGCGAGTGGTATGTGTGTGGTATCTAATAATTTTGATTAATTATCATATTAAGCTTCTTTTGTTCGTCAAAAATTTTTAGACTAATTTTACCTTAAGATATATCTGAACCTTAAGGGTTGCTTTTTTAGCAACCCTTTTTAAATTATAACTACTTTTGCTTCAGAAATTATGTTAGAAAAGAAAGAAGCAAAATACGAAAAAGTAGTTTTGGTCGGTTTGATTACACGCGAACAAACCGAAGAAAAACTCGAAGAATATATGGACGAACTTCAGTTTCTTGCTTATACGGCAGGTGCAGAGGTTGTAAAACGATTTACCCAAAGGATGGATAAACCGGATTCTAAATTTTTTGTCGGGAGCGGAAAACTGGAAGAAATCAAGTTTTTTGTAGATGAAAATGAGATTGACACTATCATTTTCGATGATGAACTGACGCCTTCTCAATTGAAAAATATTGAAAAAGTAGTCGAGAAAAAAATTATTGACCGAACCCAGCTGATCCTCGATATTTTTGCTCAACGTGCCCAAACGTCGTATGCAAGAACCCAGGTAGAACTGGCGCAATACGAATACCTTTTACCTCGTCTGACCCGTATGTGGACACACCTGGAACGACAGCAAGGGGGTATCGGGATGCGTGGCCCGGGAGAAACAGAGATAGAAACCGACCGTCGAATCATTCGCGACAGGATTACGTTGCTGA
This sequence comes from uncultured Kaistella sp., assembly GCA_964433195.1. GTDB lineage: Bacteria > Bacteroidota > Bacteroidia > Flavobacteriales > Weeksellaceae > Kaistella. The sequence goes on from CAYSQR010000161.1 coordinate 2,651, forward strand.
AAGAAAAACTGAAATCAATCGACAAGCAAATGGCAACCCAACGAAAGAACCGCGGTGCTTTGGTGCGTGTGGCTCTGGTCGGATATACAAATGTCGGGAAATCAACCCTGATGAATGTTTTGAGCAAATCTGAAGTATTTGCCGAAAATAAATTGTTTGCAACGCTCGACACAACCGTTCGTAAAGTTGTTATAGGAAACTTGCCGTTTTTGTTAACCGATACAGTTGGGTTCATCAGAAAATTACCCACCCAACTGGTGGAATCTTTCAAATCTACTTTGGATGAAGTCCGTGAAGCCGATTTGCTCGTTCATGTAGTGGATATTTCGCATGAAAGTTTTCAGGATCATATTGATTCTGTCAATCAGATTTTACAGGAAATCGAAAGTGTTGACAAACCAACAATTTTGGTTTTCAATAAGATTGATAATTTTTCTTACGTCAAAAAAGATGATGATGATTTAACCGAAGTGAAACGTGAAAACATTTCTTTGGAAGAATGGAAACGAACATGGATGGCAAAAAGCGAACATCCGACTTTGTTCATTTCCGCTACGGAAAAAGATAATCTGGATGAACTTCGCAAAACCATTTACGAAGAAGTAAAGAAAATCCACATTACACGTTTTCCGTACAACGATTTCCTGTTTGAGTATTTTGAGGAGGAGGATTGAATTTGCAAATGAAAAAACTTGATGATCTTCTTGATGCTATGAATGATTTGGCGAACAAAAAGAAAGCCAAAACGATGCAGAAATATTTTAAAGCCGGAAAAGGAGAATACGGTGAAGGTGACGAGTTCCTTGGAATTACAGTTCCGTTACAGCGCATGGCTGCCAAAGATTTTTATAAGGATTCAGGTTTGGATGACATTGAGCAGTTGCTGCAATCTAAAATTCACGAACACAGACTCACTGCTGTTTTGATGTTGGTCTTGAAATATGAAAAAACTAAGGAGAACGAAATTAGGAAATCAATCGTAGCTTTTTATTTGAAAAATACCTTAAGGTTCAACAATTGGGATTTGGTGGATTCCGGATGTTATAAAATTCTTGGGCATTATGTCTTCCATAACCAAAAAGAGGAGATTTTGTATAAACTTGCAGAATCTGAACACTTATGGGAAAAACGTATTGCCGTAGTTTCAACCTATTATTTCATTAAAAAGAAAGGCCTGAATATCGTTCCCGAAATTGTTTTGATGAATATGAACCATCCGCACGATCTGATGCACAAAGCCAATGGCTGGATGCTTCGTGAAATGGGAAATATAGATGAAGCCATGCTGTTGGATTTCTTAGATGAATATGCTACACAGCTTCCCCGAACCAGCCTGCGTTATGCAATAGAAAAGCTGGATGCTTCTTTAAGACAGTATTATTTGAAGTTGAAAGATTAAATTAATCAATTGAAATATTCAGGTTGTTTTTAGCGTTAAAACTAAAATGAATGGATTTTGAAAAAAATTGAGGATATTATTTCAATCTTGTTTCTTTTATTAATTGTTGGAGTTGGATTCGTTGTGTTTTATGAGAAATATCATACATCTAAATTTTCTGATATGGAAATTAAAATTCCTTTAGAAATATTAAAAAAAGAATGGGGAGAACCTGATAAAATAATTCAATACAATGATGGAAGTCAAACTATATTTTACAATACTATTTTAAATGAGTTTGTATTTAATGTTAACGATAAGAAAATTGTAGAATTTAAATACAAAGATAATTTTTAGTGATTCATCTTCAAATCCTCAAATCAACTCACATGCGCCAACTTAGTCAGTTTCTGGTGCGCAAGGATTTTGATTTTTCTTCCTTCTACTTCGATCAAGCTATCTGTTTTAAATTCGGAGATCAAACGGATGGCAGACTCGGTTGCTGTCCCGATGAGGTTTGCCATTTCTTCACGTGTCAGTGAAATTTTGATGAATCCGTCTTTGTCGGTTCCCAGTTTCTTTTCAAGTAAAAGCAATACTTCCGCCAAACGTTCTCTCACGGTTTTTTGAGCCAGGAAAGTGATGGTTTGGGCAG